>JBGPKH010000779.1:0-3801 GCA_041485845.1 Bryobacteraceae bacterium | reverse complement strand
GGGACGAGACATATATCCGGCCGCACGCGGAGCAACAGGATAGGGTCATACGCTGGGTCACCGGCCGAGAATGGTCACGACGCAGGTGGCGCCCGAGCCGCCCAGGTTTTGGGCAAGACCGGTTTCCGTGCGCTGGATCTGCCGCTCGCCCGCCTCGCCGCGCATCTGTATCACGAGGTCGCAGATCTGGCCGACGCCGGTGGCGCCTACGGGGTGCCCTTTGGACTTGAGGCCGCCGCTCGTATTCATCGGCTTTTCGCCGGTGAGGGACGAGAAGCCGGAGGCGACCGCCGGCCCGCCCTCGCCGCGCGGCACGAAGCCGAGGTCTTCCATGGCGATGATCTCGGCGATGGTGAAGCAGTCGTGCAGTTCGGCGAAGTCGATGTCGCGCGGAGAGAGTCCCGCCATCTGGTAAGCCTTCTCCGCGGCGTAGCGGACGGCGCGGAAAGTGGTGATGTCTTCCTTCTCCGCGAGGGCGAGGCGATCGGAGGCCTGGGCCACGGCCCGCACCCGGACCGGCTGCGAGGTGAATTCCGCCTCCCGCTCGCCCGCGCACAGCAAGACCGCCGCAGCGCCGTCGCTGACGAGCGAACAATCGTAGAGGGTCAGCGGGTCGGCGATCATGCGTCCCCGAAGTGCCTGCTCCATTGTGATGGGCTTGCGCATGTGGGCGTCCGGGTTCTGCGCGCCGTTGGCGTGATTCTTCACCGCTACTGCCGCCAGGTGTTCACGCGTGGTGCCGAACTGGTGCATGTGACGCCGGGCAATCATGGCGAACATGGCGGGGAAGGTGGCGCCGGCGTTGACCTCGGCGCCCAGGTCCCCGGCCGAGGCCAGAATATCGGTGACGCGCGCGGTGGGCTGCGAAGTCATCTTCTCGACGCCCGCCACCAGCACCACGTTGTAGACGCCGCTCGCGACGGCCATCCAGGCATGGAAGAAGGCCGAGCCACTCGAGGCACAGGCGGCCTCGAAGCGGGTGGCCGGGACGCCTTCGAGTCCCAGCGCCGAGCTGATGTAAGGCGCGAGGTGGTTCTGGCCGACGAAGGCGGGTCCGGCGAAGTTGCCGAGATAGAAGGCTACGACGCGGCCGGCGGGGACATTGCTGTTGGCCAGGCACTTGCGGCCGGCTTCGACGGCCAAGTCCAGGATGGATTTGTCGGGGAAGACGCCGAACGGGGTTTTGCCGATGCCGATGATAGAAACGGGCCGCATGGGGACAACCCCATTATTTCACTTTGGAGGCGCCAGGTTCACGCGCCGCAGGATTTGCAGGTAGCGAGGGTCAGCACGCAGCGGCTGGTAGTGGGGATCGGGGATCAAGGCGCAGAGATTAGGATCACGCTCTTCAACCCCTGTCTCCAGCCAAGCAAAGGCGCGATCCACCTCGCCCAGGGCCACGGCCACCATCACCATGCCTAGCGCAGAAACGTACTGATGGCGGCGCTTTTCCTCCAATTCAGCGAGGAGCCGCTCCGCGTCGGCTCGCTTCCCGCCGCGAACATAGGCACAGCCGAGATAGCCTGTCGGCCAAAATTCTCCCGGTAGCGCCTGACGCGCCTTCTCCAGCCAGGCGATGCCCTCATCGAACTGGCCCAGGCAGGAGTATCCTTCGCCGAGCAGGGCCAGGGCCATCCAATGGTGGGGGTCGATGTCGAGCGCCTGCCGGGAATAATGGATGGCCCGATCGTGCCGGCCGGTAAGGCTGTAAGCCGAGGCGACGAACGTGTGGCTCAGGGTGGAGAGCGGATCGAGGTCGAGAGAGCGATGGAACTCCGCCAGCGATTCTTCCATCCGGCCCACGGCGAAAAGCACATGGCCATGCCACCAGCGGGCTCGGGAGGATGCGGGACTCAGCCGCAAGGCCGTCTGAAAACGGCCCAGCGCCTCCTGCCAGCGAAACTGGTAGAAAGCCTCCGTGATCGCGAGTGCGCAATGTGCATCGCCCAGGGTCTCATCGGCGGCCACGGCCCTCTGAGCGGCCTCCAGCTCTTTCGGAAATTCCTCGAGCGGCGGGGCCACCGCCATGATGCTGCGCCCGAAGTGGTAGGACGCCAGTTCCACCAAGGCCGGGGCGTATCCCGGTTCGGCAGCGACGGCCTGCTCCAAGTAGCCGCGGCCCTTCTCCATTTCCTCGCCGGTCAAGCGGTCCATGTGGAAGATACCCTTCAGGTAGAGGCTGTGGGCCTCCAGGTTTTCGGTGTAGCGCTTAACCAGCGGCTGTCCGCTTTTGCCCCCGAGTTTCACTCTCAGCTTTTCGACGATGGCCTGGGCGATCTCATCCTGGATGGCGAAAACGTCGGTCAGCTCGCGGTCGTAGCGCTCGGACCAGAGCTGCGACTCGTCGGCCACCTGGATGAGCTGCGCCGTGACCCGGATACGGTTCCCCGCCCGGCGCACGCTGCCTTGCAGGATGCTCTGGACCTTCAGCTTTTCCCCAATCTCACCAATCGCGTGTTCGCGGCCGCGAAAAGCGAAGGCGGAAGCGCGGGCGATCACCCGCAGTCCGGGAAGCTGGGTGAGGGCGTTGAGAATCTCCTCGGCCAGGCCGTCGCTGAAGTACTCGTTGTCTTTGTCCGCGCTGAGGTTGGCAAAGGGCAGGACGGCGATGGAGGGGACGGTCTCGGTCTCTTTCGCCGGCCGCTCCAGCAAGGCGTCGTCGAGCGCCGCCTTGACCTCGTCCATGTGCTGGAAGCGCCGACCGGGATCCTTGCGCAGGCAACGGGAGATGATCGTTTCGACTTCGGGCGGGAGGTCGCGGCGGAGGTGGCTCGCGGGCGCGGGGTCCTCGCGGAGAACGGCCGCCAGGGTGGAAACGGCCGAGTCGCCGGAAAACGGGCGGCGGCCGGTGACCATCTCATAGAGCACCACTCCGAAACTGAAGATGTCGCTGCGCGCATCGATCCGCTTGCCCTCGGCTTGCTCTGGGCTCATGTAGGCGGCGGTGCCGAGGATGGCGCCCGCCTCGGTGGGAGGGGCCTCGAGGCGCGTGCGGGTCATCCCGTCGCCGCCGACAGGCTCGGTGAGTTTGGCCAAGCCGAAGTCCAGCACCTTGACCAGCCCGTCCGCGGTGACCATGACGTTCGTGGGTTTCACGTCACGGTGGATGATGCCGGCGGCGTGGGCCTGGGCGAGAGCGGCGGCGATCTGCGCGGCAAACTGCAAGAGTGGGCGGAGCCCCGGGCCGCCGGGAGCAAGGGCTTGGTTGAGCGGTTTACCGGCCACATACTCCATGGCGATGAAGTCCGTGCCGCCGGAGGCTCCGATGTCGTAGATGGTGACGATGTTCGGGTGGTTCAGTGCGGAAGCCGCTTTGGCCTCCTGCATGAACCGGCGCTTGCGCTCGGGATCGGCGACGGCCTCGGCGGAGAGCACCTTGACGGCGACAGTGCGGTGCAGGCGGGTGTCGCGGGCACGGTAAACCTCTCCCATGCCGCCGGCACCCAACAGGTCCAGGATCTCGTAGGGGCCGAGCCGAGTCCCAGGGGAGACGGGCATCGCAGGTCCCAATTTTACTTCATCCGGACTTTCAGAGAATGGGGAAGTTCACTTTCTCGTAAACGTCGGCCAAAAGAAGCTGGCAGCCGATGGACTGCAACTCGACGGTGTCCTCGGGCCGGCTGGCCTCGCGCAACAGCCAGGTTCCATCCGGCTGGCGCGTGTAGAGGTCCACGTGGAGGCGGTCCTGGGCGACCAGCAGGTACTGCTGCAACGATTCCACCGCGCGGTAGTGTTCGAACTTGCGGCCGCGATCATAGGCTTCGGTGGAGGGGGACAGGACCTCGGCCAGAAACGTGGGAT
>JBGPKH010000778.1:0-3808 GCA_041485845.1 Bryobacteraceae bacterium | reverse complement strand
GTCTTCGACGCGGCTTTCTGGCAACCCACCGCCCACACACCCCCACCCCCCAACCCACTCGCGCTTTGGCGAGCCCAACCCCCAACCCCTGCCTTTGTGCAACCCCAATCCCCAACCCCCAACCCCTAACCCCTGCCTTTATGCGCCACCTATCCATACGCGACCTCGACTGGCCCCTGTTCCTGATCACCCTATTCATCTCCGCGGTGGGGGTGCTGCAGATCTACAGCGCCACCATGGAGACGGAATTCCACGGGGCGTGGTGGAAACAGATTATTTACGTGTTCGGCGGCGTGGTGCTGATGTGGCTCATCCTGGCGGTGGACTACCATGCGCTGCTGCACTACGTGCCGATGTTGTTTGCCGGTTCCGTTCTGGCCCTGCTGGTGACCTACGCGATCGGGGACTCGGCGTTCGGCTCGAAGCGCTGGATTCCGTTGCCCGGAGGTCTGCACCTGCAGGTATCGGAATTCGTCAAGCTGGTGATAATATTGTTGGTAGCCCGTTACCTGACCGAGTTCGTCAAGTCGGAAGAGCTGGAAATTCGGGAAATGTTAATTCTCTCGGGGCTGGTGGCGGTGCCGGCGTTACTGGTTTTCAAGCAGCCGGACCTGGGGACGGCGCTGACGTACGTGGCCGTTCTGGTGGTGGGAGCGTTTATCGCGGGACTGCGTTGGAAGTATGTCGCCGTGATTGCGTTGCTGACGGTGGTGGGGCTTCCGGTCAGTTACCAGTTTTTGAAGGATTATCAGAAGGCGCGGCTGGTGGGCTTTCTGGATCCGGACCGCGACCCGCAGGGTACGGGCTACCAACTGGTCCAATCCAAGATCGCGGTTGGATCGGGCTCGATGTTCGGCAAGGGAGTGACCAAGGGAACGCAGACGCAGCTTCGGTTCCTGCCCGTGCCGCACAAGGATTTTATTTTTTCGGCATTCGCCGAGGAGCATGGGTTTGTAGGTGTTGTGGTTTTGTTGTCGTTGTATTTCGTGATGATCATGCGTATTGTCCAGAATGCGCAGACGGCGCCCGATCGCGTAGGGATGTACATCTGTATGGGGGTGGCCGGCCTGCTGCTATTCCACGTTCTGGTGAATGTGGGGATGGTGGCGGGGATGATGCCGGTGACCGGGATTCCGCTTCCCTTCATGAGCGCCGGGGGTTCGAGCGTCTGGGCGAGCTTTTTAGCATTGGGGCTGGTAAATAACGTCCGCCTCAGAAGGTTTGTAAACTAACCGGCCGGTCAACCGGCGTACGAACAGGTTGACCGTTCGAAGAACGTAAGGATTATTCGGGAGCCTGTAGAGACCCTCGGGACGGTGCGCGCAAGCGCTCTCCCAGGAAATGGGGAGTTGGTTCCCGGCCGGATGGTGTATGAGGATTGCAGCTCCACCTCCGGCCAGCGTGAGCTTGTAGGCAGTTTGTTTTCGTTCCCCGGGCGCTCCGGAACCTCGGAGCTTCCGCGGCGTTCGAGACCCACGCAGGGCGCCCACCTTCCGATTGGCACACCCTCTTCATGCTCCTTTGGAGGTGTCGATGTCCAAGGAGTTAGTGATCTCGGCGACGCGCCACGAAACACGCGTGGCGATTGTCGAAGACGACCAGGTGGTCGAAGTCTACCATCAGCGCGAGAACGAATACTCGCTTGCGGGGAGTATTCACAAGGGCAGAGTGACGCGGGTGCTGCCGGGCATGCAATCGGCATTTGTCGATATCGGTCTGGATCGCGACGCGTTTCTCTACGTGTCGGACTTCTTCGAAGACAACGAAGAATACGACAAGATCGTGACCAGCGTGGAAGACAAGGTCTTCAAACAACTGGATCGCCCCTTGCCGACTACCCTGGTTGGCCCCCCGCAGCCGGCCGCGGCGCCGGCGGGCGAGGAGGAAGAGGCGGTGGAGGAAGCCGGTCCTTCGGCGGGGGCGGCGAATGCGGTCGCGCCGGTTGCGCAGCCGGGCGTGATCGCCGCTCCACTTTCGGAGCCGCGGCGCGACGACGCGCGCCGCGACGATCGGGACCGCCGCGGACGGCGCCCGCGGCGGCGTAGGGGCCAGAAGGGCGGAAGAGCACTGCCGGATTCCAAGTTCTATTCGCCGGGCGCCAGGGGCGGCGGCGAGAGCGATAGCGGACCAAGAGACGTGGCAGCGTCCGAGCCGGTGGCGCGGCCGGCAGCCGAACCGGAGGCGGTGAAGTCTCGGGAGACGGAAGCGGACGACTTCTTCGTGCTGCCGGGAGAGTCTCTGGCGAAGTATACCGGCACCGGGGAAGAAACGGCGGAAGAACTGGATACCGCGGAAGCGGAGGATGCCGGGCACGAGGCTCCCGCCGGGATCGCGGTGGAAGCGGCGGCTGAAGAACCGCTGCCTCACGGCCGCGGCTCGGAAGGCGGTCGCGCGGCACGGGCGGCGTATTCGGCCGGGGAACGGGTAGTGGAAACGGTATCGGAGATTGCGGCCGAACCCCCACCCGAACCGCAACCCGAGTTGGCGGCCGCGCTCGAAGCCGTGGAAGAGGCTGCGGTGGAAGAGGGTCTCGCCGGGGAAGCGCCGGCCGAAACGGCCGAAGACGTAGACTTGGTGCCGACCGATGCGGCCGAACCGGTGGAAGGGTCCGAGGCCGGTGAAGCGTCCGCGGTCGAAGCTCCTGGCGAGGAAATCGAAGGGGGCGAAGCGGGGGAGGCAGCGGCGCCGATGGTGGAGGACGAAGGCCCCGAGCCGGCGCGCATTCCGACCAGCCTGACGGCCACGCTGCGCGAGCAGGGGCCGCGCTATCTGCATCGCGTTTCGCGGCGCATGCGGCGCAGGGGCAGGGATGGCCGCGGCGGTCCGCCGCCGGACGCGCGCGGGCCGCAAGGCGAGCCGCGCCCGCAGGAGCCGGATAGCAGAGACGTCCGGGTTCCCAGGCCCGAGTCACGCAGCGCTCCCGTTCCCGCCGCTTCCGTTCCCGCCGCTCCCGCAGCGGGCGCCGGAAGGCCGGAGAAAAGCGGCGCGCCTTCGATCAGCGACCTTTTGCGGGAAGGCCAGGAGATCATCGTTCAGATCGCCAAGGAGCCGCTCGGCCAAAAGGGCGCGCGCATCACTTCGCACATCGCGCTGCCGGGACGATTTCTGGTCTACATGCCGACGGTGGATCATATCGGCGTGTCGCGCAAGATCCCGAGCGATGAGGAGCGCCAGCGCCTGAAGCGCGTGCTGCAATCCAATCGCAGCGGCATTTCGGGCGGGTACATCGTGCGCACCGCGGGCGAAGGACGCTCGGAAGAAGAGTTGCGCGCGGACATGATGTTTCTGTACAACCTGTGGCTCGACATGCGGCAGAAGGCCGAGCGGCGGCCCGCGCCGCTGCTGATCCACCACGACCTCAACGTGGTGGAGCGCGTGCTGCGCGATCAGCTCACGCCGGCGTACAAGAGCGTCTGGGTGGATAACGAGGAGGCCTACGAGAGCGTGCTGCGCTTCGTGCAGCGTTTCCAGCCGGCGCTGGTCAACCGCGTCAAGATGTACACGCGGTCCACGCCCATCTTCGATGAGTTCGGAATCACCGGCGAGCTGGAGAAGGCGCTGCGGCCGAAGGTGTGGCTGAAATCGGGCGGCTACATCGTGATCAACCAGACCGAGGCGCTGGTGGCGATCGACGTCAACACGGGCCGCTACGTCGGCAAGAAGTCGGCCGGCCGGCTCGAGGACACGATCGTCAAGACCAACCTCGAGGCCTGCAAGGAGATCGTCCGCCAGATCCGCCTGCGCGACCTCGGCGGCATCATCGTCCTCGACCTGATCGACATGGAGGACAAGAAGAACCGCCAGAAGG
>JBGPKH010000777.1:0-3818 GCA_041485845.1 Bryobacteraceae bacterium | reverse complement strand
GGCCACGAGGACCGTGGCGAAGAGCTCGAAGAATCCTTCCACCCAAAGATGGATGATCCAGAAACGCCAGTTATCGATGACCGCGAAGTTGCTGTGGGGGCCGTAGAAGAGGGCGGGTACGTAAAAGACGGGAATGGCCACGGCTGCGTAAAGAAAGAGTGCGGATAGCTCACGCTTGCCAGGACTCTTGATGGCGGGTTTCAAGGCCCGGTACATCAGAAAAAGCCAGAAGAGGAGGCCAGCCGCCAGCAGGAACTGCCAGAACCGCCCGAGATCCAGGTACTCGGAACCCTGGTGACCGAACCAGAACCAGAGCTTCCCCAGTTTGTCGTTGATGCCGAGGGACTCGCCTGCCAGGCTGCCGACGACCACCACCACCAGCGCCCCGAGGAGTGCAAAGACGCCGGTCCTCTGGCGTCTGGGCTCCCCGCCACCGACCCACGACGCCAGGAAAAGGCCGCCACCCACCCATGCCGTCGCGATCCAGAAGATGGCGAGTTGGAGGCGCCAGGTGCGCCAGGTTGTAGGGCAGCCAGCGGGCGATGTCGAACCCGTAAAAGGCTCCTGTTTCCACCCGATAGTGGGCGAGCACGCCTCCCAGGAACGATTGCGCCAGGAACAGGAGGGCCACGATGCCGAAAAACCATCCCGTAGCCCACTGACTGGGCGTGAGCTTCAAAGCAGGGGGAGCAGAGTGCATCATATGGGAGACAGCGCCCTCGCCCTTCCAGCCCAAGTAGTCGAACTTGCCGACGACGAAGAGCATCAAACCCAGCCCCGCGAGGAGGGTGATGAGACTCAAGGCGCTCCAAACATAAGTTAGGCACTTGAGGCACTTGGGGGCGAAGCCCGACAAATCTTTTGTCGATCTTTCAAGCGGCCACTCCGAGTTCCCGCAAAACGCCCGCCATGCCGGCTCGCACGGTTTCGTAGTGACGGTCGAGCGCCGTCGGGTTCTGTGATCCGCGCGAAGGCCGGATCTCTTGGGCGGCGGCCAACAGGGGACGGATTACTTTTTCGCGCAGAACAACCAGCGCGGCGATGGCCTTCAGACCCGCCGGAGTGGCTTGGTAGTGTCGCGTTTCCCGATCCGTTCCGCCATCTGCTTTCCGCGAAGCTTCTTGAGATCGTAGGCGGCTTGGCGGGCGCTGTAGCCGCTCTGAATTTCATGGTTGGACTGCGCGACTTGTTCCGCCAGTTCCGAAGAGGTGAATCCTCCGGGACGCCAGGATAGGGCCAGGACCGCCTCGGCAACGCGGCGCATCCGGGGTTTATTGACGTCGATGCCACCGACTTGGCCGCTCATTCGTGAGCGGTTTTGACTGCTCACCTTTGCGCAGTCTTGCTTTGGCACTCGGCACACTGGCAGATGTGGCGGAAATGCTCGTAAGAGTAGATCCCCGTGTTGTGGCCGTCGCTCCAGTTGATTCGAATGGCGTAGTTCCCCACCGGTTCCACACCCAACATCTTCAACGTCGGCTTGTACATCTGGAACGGGTTCGCTGCCTCGGGTTGTCTCGCGGGGGTGCCATGAGCGCCGGTGCACGTGGCGCACGGGCATTTGTCGCGCAGATACTGCAGCCCGTATTCGCTGCGATGCCCGTCCTTCCAATCGATCTTGATTCCCTTGGACTTGGAAATGGCGATGTGTTCCGGATCTGTCGAAAAAGGCATGGTCAGTTGAAGAGGCGTTCCACGTCGCGCACGCCCCAGATCCTCCGCATTACGGACACCAGCTTATGCAAGGGCTAGCCGGAATGTCCGCGGCGCTCGACGTCCCGCACGCCGGAGATCCGCCGCATGGCCGAGACCAGCTTTTCGAGCTGTTTCTTGTCCCGGATGTCTACCGTCATTTCGACCACGCCGCCGTCATGATCGACTTCGGTCTTGGCTTCCAGGCTGCGGATGTTGGTGTTCTCGTTGGAGAGCACCAACGTAAGCTGGTTGAGCATTCCGGGACGGTCGTCGGTCAGGATCACGAGACGGACCGGGAAGGCGTCCTCGGCCGCGCGTGCCCACTCCACCTCGATCTTGCGCTCCACGTCGTACATCAGGTTTTGGACGTTGGGGCAGGCCTTCGAATGGACCGCCACACCCTTCCCGCGAGTAACATAGCCGACGATGTTCTCGCCGCGGATCGGGTTGCAGCACTTGGCGCGGTAGACCAGCAGGTCGTCTATGCCGCGAACTCTGATGACCGAGTCGCCGTCGCGCGGCTTGCCCGGTATCGCGGCGGGCGCCGGACCCGGCTCGTTTGCGGCCGTGCCCGCAGGCTTCCCGTCCAGCGGCTCGTCCTTCACCGAACTCGGAGCGACCTTACCCAGCACCTGGCGGGCGGAGAACTTTCCGTACCCCAGCGCGGCATACAGATCTTCCGCTTTGCTCAGCCCGTAATCGGAAGCCACCCCTTCGAGGTCGGCTTTGCCGATCTTGCTCAACTGCACCCCGAGGCGCCGCGCCTCCTTCTCCAGGTACTTCTGGCCGATCTCGATGGCCTTGATCCGCTCGCTGGCGTTGATGACGTGCTTGATCTTGTTCCGCGCGCGCGACGTCTTGACGAAGGCCAGCCAGTCCTTGCTCGGCTCGTGACTGGGCTGCGTCATGATTTCGACGATGTCGCCGTTGCGCAGGGCCGAGCGCAGCGGGACGATCCGCCCGTTGACCTTGGCGCCCACGCAGGTGTGGCCCACGTCGGAGTGGATGGCGTAAGCGAAATCGATGGGCGTTGCGTCGCGCGGCAGGACGATCACTTTCCCGCGCGGCGTGAAGGTGTAGACCTCTTCCGGATACAGGTCCACTTTCAGCGTGGACATGAACTCGGCGGGGTCCTGGACGTCGCGCTGCCACTCCACCAGGTGCCGCAGCCAGGCGATCCCCTGATCGTCGTCGGCGGGACCTTTGCGTCCTTCCTTGTACTTCCAGTGGGCGGCGATGCCCTCTTCGGCAATGCGGTGCATCTCCTCGGTGCGAATCTGGACTTCGAAAGTCTGGCCCTGCGGGCCCACCACCGAGGTATGCAGCGACTGATACAGGTTCGGCCGCGGGATGGCGATGAAATCCTTGATGCGGCCGGGAATCGGGCGCCACTTGTTGTGGATCACGCCCAGCGCCGCGTAGCAGTTCTTCACCGAGTCGGTGACGATGCGCAGCGCCATCAGGTCGTAGACCTGGTCCACCGTGATCTTCTGCCGGCGGAGTTTCTGGAAGACCGAGTACGGCCGCTTCACCCGCCCGTCGATGCGCGCCGGAATGCCTTCGTGGCGCAGCTCGGTGTCCACCGTCTGGCGGATTTCGTTGAGGAACTCTTCGTTGGAGTGGCGGCGCGACTCGATCGCCTGGAGAATCTCCTGGTAGGCATCCGGCTCCAGGTGCTGGAAGGCCAGGTCTTCCAGCTCGCCGCGCACCTTGCCCATTCCCAGGCGGTGGGCGATGGGCGCGTAGATCTCGAGCGTCTCTTCGGCGATGCGCTCCTGGCGCTCCCGGGAAAGAGGGCCCAATGTTCGCAGGTTGTGCAGCCGATCGGCGAGCTTGACGATGATCACGCGAATATCGGTAACCATGGCCAGCAGCATCTTGCGGAAGCTCTCGGCCTGGCGATCCTCGCGCGAGCTCAGATTGATCTTCTTCAGCTTGGTGAGGCCGTCGACGCAGCGGGCCACCTCCTCGCCAAACAGCCGGCGCAACTCATCCAGGGTGGTCGGCGTGTCCTCGAGCAGGTCGTGGAGCAACCCGGTCTCCATCGACACCACATCCATCTGCATGTCCGCCAGAATGCGGGTTACGGCGAGCGGATGCATGATGTAGGGCTCACCCGAGTC
>JBGPKH010000776.1:0-3823 GCA_041485845.1 Bryobacteraceae bacterium | reverse complement strand
GCGGCACGCAGGATCAACCTCCGGGAACCCCGAATCCACAGGCCATGCTCCGCGATACCCTGGTGGCTCTGGAACAGTTACCGGAGACCTCGGCCGAGATCCCGCGGCCGGTTTTCGAAACCCGGATCGAGCGCGGCTTGATAAAGCCGCTCCCCGTCAGGCAAAAAGCTGCCACGGCCGTTGAATTGGATCTCGCGGGCACTGCCGATGGTGGTGCGTTACCGCATCTTCGCGGCTTCGGCTTTCATCACCAGGGCGTTGTGGCGGGCCTGGTCGGTGTAAGCGCCGGCGATGGCGGCGGATTGTTCGCTGAACGTCGCCGCTTCCAGGATCTTCGCCTTGCTCATGGTCATTCTGCCGAGATGGTAGTTGGCCATCCCGAGGAAAAACAGGGCCGGCCCCATCATGGCATCGTTGCCTTTGATCAGAGGCAACGCGGCGCGTAGATTCTTGTCCGCGTTGAGGTACTGGTCCTTGGAGCCGTAGATGACGCCGGCGATCCAGTAGCCGCGGCCCAGGCCGGCGCTACGCTTGCGTTCCCAGTCGGCGGCCGAAACGCTTGGGGGCCTGGCGTGGCGGTTGAGTGCGGCGGTGAGGCGATTGGCGAGGGCGAGGGCGCGGTCGGGGTTTTTGGCCAGCGCGGAATCGGCCAGCACCAGCAACAGGTCCTCGTTTTCGGGAAAGTTTGGAAGGGCGTTTTCGGCGATAGCAGTCACTTTCGCCCCGGCGCCGGCCTGGTGCAGCGCTACCAGGTAGGGGCCGTAGGCGTCGTCGAGGTATTTGCACTTGGGGCTTTGCTGCTCGAGCGTGGAGATCAGGTCCACCAGCGCGGCTGCCGGGGACTGAATGGCGGTGGCGTACAGAGCGTATTCGGTATAGTCCTCGATGCTCCTGGCGTATTCGACGCGATTCGTCCAGGCCGGCTTTTCGTCGTCGTCCTTGGGCGCCGGCGCGGAGGCCGCCTCGCACGCCAGCGGATAGACGTCGGCGACCAGCTTCTTGACCAGCGCGGCGTCCTTCTTTGCTACAGCGTCTTGGAGCTTCTGGAATGCATCGTCCAGATCGTCGGCGAGGGCCGCGGCGGGTCCGGCAAGGAGAACGATCGCCATACTCAAGGCGGGCAATTTCACGTTAACCTCCTCGGGCGCGGAATCCGGAGCGGAAACTCCGAAATTCCACCCGAGTCGATTTTGCGCCAATCGGGCGCGCGATGCAAGGGGTGAGCAGGTTACCGGAAGGTGGCGCCGATGCGAACGTGGTCCAGCACTTTTTGCGTGACCGGCTTCCTGTCCAGGTTGGGATTGCGCCGTTTTCTGTAAACGTAATCGCCGATAAACCAGCCCATGGCGCCGCCCGCGATGGTGTCGCCGATGAAGTGCTTGCGACCCGCCACACGCGCGCCGGCCACGACCGTCGCCAAACCGTAGGCGACCAACGGAACCCATTTCGTGCCGTGGTATTGGTGCGCAAAGACAGAGGCCATGGCCCAGGCGTTGAAGGCGTGGCCCGACGGGAAGCCGGCGTTGTACCACTTCGTATGGCTGTCCCAAAAGCCGCCTTTGCCGTCTCCTTCGAGCGGGCGGGCGCGTTGCAGGCTGACCTTGAGCGCCGATTCTACGATGGTGGAATCGATCAGGGTCTCAAAGCTGAGCAGCCCCGTTTCGCGGAAGCGGCCGCTGCCGGCGGCGGTCCCCAGGAAATAGAAGCTCGCACCCAGGGGAATCAGCGTGTAGGCCGCGCCGATCGTCGAGAAATCGGCCCCCAAGTGAGTCTGGGTCGAGTCGTTGGGCAGGTGCTTCGCCGTGTATTGGTCCGTGGCGATGAGGGCGCCGGTCGCCGCTCCGAAGATCGCCCACCACTTGATGTCGCTCTTGGCGGTGTGGAAGGGGCTGGTCCAGATGGCCTTCTGATCCCGGATCACAAATTTCGGCATGCGGAGGAAGGGATGGACGTAGCCGGTCTTGTCCCAGAGGTCCTTCTGCTTGACCTCGATGGCGGACCGCTGCGATTCGGTCTGCGCGTCCGGCAACGGGGTTTGGCCGAAAGCCGTGGTTATGCAAGAACCAAGGAGGAAAATGAGCGTCGGCGTCTGCATCCCGGCAGTCTCCCCTATAGCCTATGCAACCGAGGGGCCGTATTCAAGTTCGGTCGTGCTCGAACGCGTTTGCATCGCCTTTCCGCGGGTTGCTATCGTGAAGAACTGCGCACATCACTCCTCGTGGCCGCCTTGAGTGTCCTGGCCGTATTTGGTTGGCAGGCCCTCGTCGTCCATTACAATTATGCCGGTAACTGGACCGGGCTCTACTGTATCGGCAGCCGCGTGCCCCAACCCCCGGCGCTCGCCGAGCGCGTCTGGCAGTTTCCCGGCAGCGACGGATACGACGGCCAGTGGTACCACCTGATGGCTCACGACCCCTGGCTGAAGCGGGGGTTAGACCGTTTCATCGACGACCCGCGGGCGCGCTACCGGCGGATTCTGCTGCCAGGACTTGCCCATCTCCTGGCCGGCGGCGAGGATCGCTACGTACACGGGGCGTATGTGGCGCTGGTGCTGCTGTGCATCTTCCTGGGTTCGTTCTGGCTGAGCCGGTATGCCGCCCTCCACGGATTCCGCCCGTGGCTGGGGTGGGGCTTCCTGATGGCGCCCGCGGTACTGGTGTCCATCGACCGGTTGACGATCGACGTCGCACTGGCGTGCCTGTGTGTGGGATTCGTGTGGTTCCGGGAGACGCGGCCGGGCTGGCCGCTGTACCTGGTGCTCCTGGCGGCGACGCTCGCGCGCGACACGGGTTTCGTGCTGTTGGCTGGCTATGTGGCCGAACTGCTTCTCGAGCGGCGGTTCCGGCGGGCCGCGATCTTCGCCACCGCGGCCCTGCCCGCGGCGGCTTGGTACCGGGTGGTTTCGATGCGGACCGCGCCGGACCAGCTCCTGGTGTTCAGCACGTGGCCGCTGGCCGGTTACGCGCATCGCATTCTACATCCGTTTGCGTATCCGTTCACGGCGCCGGTGAACGCCGTAGCCACGCTTCTGGACTACGCGGCGCTGGCGGGAATCGGTCTGGGTCTGGCGTTCGCGGTAAAGCTGGTGAGCGGGAAAACGAGGGAGAGCGGCGCTATCCCGATCTTCGGCTTCGCGGTGCTGGCGGCCTTCCTCGAACACGAAGGCGTGTGGAGCGAGGCGTACGCATTCGGCAGGGTCCTCACGCCGCTGCTTCTCCTGCTGGCGCTGGCCGGGCTTCCCAGGCTGCGCTTGCGGATGGCTCTCCCGCTGGTGCTGGTGATGCCGCGAGTCGTGCTTCAGTTCGCGCCGCAGGCGTACCACGTGGTGCGGGGGATGATCGGGTGACGGTCACTCGCCAGCTTGCCTTCCGCTTCTCCCGTTTCACCAGTGACTCATGCAGCACGGATTTGATGCTGGTCTGGTACGGCAGTCCCTTCTCCCCGCGGTCAGCAGGGCCCGTCTTACAGTCAGTCTGGATACAGCCGATTGCAAAGAGTTCGGATTGAGACAGGTGGCGAGGGCTCAATATATAGCGTTGAATCAGTTTCTTGCGGGTAAGTTCCATAATGTCAGCCGGGCTGACTTTCCGTCAATTAGTGTGCTTCTGCCAGTAGCATCGCAGACGGGCAGGATCTGTCGAGCTGGGGTTGGCAATCGTGGCGATGCTGGGGGTGGGCGCGGCCGCGGCGGGCGTCGCGTGACTGCCGGTTTTCAGCCGGCTTGGACAGGCCGGGAGGCCTGTCCTACTGTCCCCCCGCGGCGCTGGTGGGGGCCGCCGGCGGCGCGCTGGTGGCCTTGGGATAGTGGTTGAAGTTCAGGATC
>JBGPKH010000775.1:0-3824 GCA_041485845.1 Bryobacteraceae bacterium | reverse complement strand
GGCCGCGATCTGGATGGCGGCCACCACCAGCGCGGCCGCGCGATGCGGATCAAGACTTGTGCGAAGTCCGCGAAGATTCCCCAATCGCGGCTCTCGTTGGCGTCGGCCAACGTGGAGCGCGCCACTTGCTGCGGAAGCCCATGTGGTAAAGCTTGCCGCTCATAGAACGTAAACACGCCTCGATGTCGCGGAGGCTTTCGCGGTAAGTGAACTGAGCGAAGCCATCGTCAGAAACTGATCCCAGTAAGAGAAGGACTTCTGCTGATCGCCGTGATGCCTGCCCACGCATTTCTGGAATTCATAACTGGGTCAGATCAGTCAGATCAGATGGTCCATGATCTGTGGGCGTATCTGGGCGAAAACCGTTTGGCCAATATTCACCCCTCATTGTCCGTAATTCCTGCCCGCTGGCGCCGGCGGCCACCTTTGGTTCGAATTTCGTCCGCAAAATTCTCAAATCGACAAATCCTTAAACCACCCCTAAGCCAATGACGCTGGAGAGGTTAGCCCTCCTGCAAAAATAGGGTCCCGGACAGCAGTGATTTGTGTTCATTCGTGTTCATTTGTGGCTGAATTTGGTTTTCTTCACGGCTTCGCTCACTTCGCGAGCACCACGCGCCCCGTCCCCGGCTCCGGCGTGGCCACTGCGTTGAACCGCACGCGCAACACCACCACCAGTGCCGCCAGGTAGAACAGCCCGCCGATAATCAGCGTCTGCACCAGCCCCAGGTAGATCGCGCACACCAGCGCTCCCACCGAACCGAGCACGCTCGACGCTGCGTTCAACGACCATGCCCAGCGCACCGAAGGCGCGTGCCATTCTTCCAGCCGCTGCAATGCCGTGGGAAACGGCATTCCCATGACGAAGCCCATGGGCGCGATCAGCAGCACCGTGAGCGCCATCTTGGCGGGCCACGAAAGCCACACCAGCGTGGAGAGCAGGGAGGAAAGGATCACCGCGAGCAGGGATGCGAGAAGGGCCACGCTTCCCAAAGTCTTGATCAGCCGGCCCTCGTCCTTGCCCAGCAACTTGCGGCTGGCGGCGCTTCCCAGACCGCTCGAAATCAGCATGGAGAAGATCACCCCCACCAGGGCGCGCGGAGGCGAGCCCAGGAAGAGCACAAATTTCTGAATGAGCGCCACCTCGATGAGGATGTAGCCGGCGCCGATGAAGAGGAAGTAGAGCAGGAAATTGCGGATGCCCGGCTGCCGCGGCAAGCGCGTCCCCAGCACGAGCGGCGGCGCCACCAGGATCAGGGCGGTGGCCGCCACGCTGATGCCCATGAGGCTGAACAGCAGCGGCACGGCCCGGTTCACCGCGTTGTAGTCGGCGGCGGAGTGCGAGGCGGTAGTCACGAACTTCCACAGATCGCGCGGCTGCACGGTGTAAAAAAAGAACGGGCGGTTGTCGCTCACCGGGCTGATGTCGAACATGTAGTTCCGCTGATACTCCGCGGGGTCGGCACTGTGCAGCAGGTCGTAGAACTGGTTGCGCGATTCGACTCCCGGAAGGTACACCGCTTGCATGCGGATGGCGGCGAACAGAGCGCGCGCCCGATCGATATCGGCCTGGTTGAAAGGCTTGCGGGAAACCACCACCGTGTCCTTCGCGCCCCAGCCTTCCACGGTACCCTCGCGGCCTACGATGACGTGCCGCGACGGGTCCGTCTCCCCCATTTGGCCGAGCGCCTCGATCGCCAGCGAAATCAGACGCAACGATTCGCGCGGCGGATCGAACCCCCAACGGGTGATGGCAATCAGGCCGTCATCGGTAAGGTGGGAGAGGTAGTCGCGAAACGCGTCGCTGGTGTAGAGATTGTTCTCGGAGAGCGCAAAGGCGCCGGCTGCTGTCGAAGCCCAAGTGTCCACCAGCGTGGCTTGCAGAATCTGGTACTGGTCCGTACTCCGGCGCACGAAGCTGCGGCCGTCCTCCACGTGAACATGGACCTCATCGGGGCGCTGGTACAGATGGTGGCTCAGCTCGAGAAACTTCTCCTGCATCACGTTCTTGACGATGATCGGGTTGATCTCGACCGCCGTCACGTCGTGGCTGCCCGACGCCAGTGCGCGGGCCACGTCCCAGCCGCCGCCAGGCCCGATGATCAGCGTCTTGGCGCCGGGCCGAATGGCGTAGGGAAGCGCCGGGCCCTGTTCCAGCAGGTCGCGCCGCTGCTCCGCGGTGAGATGGTCGAGATCGAAGGGGAAGATCTCGGTGGCGGCGTCGGCATCGATCTTGATGCTGTAGCGTCCGATGTCCGGCTGGTGCACCACGGCAATTCGCGAGAAGCTGTTCCACTTCCTCCAGACCTCGTTGGTGAGTTGCTGCCCCTTGGCGTGACGGGGCTCGAGGAACGGATGGCGGTAATTGTAGATGAGGCAACCGACCAGCACGAGGGCCAGGACTACGCTGCCGGCGCGGCCCACCACCGACTCCGCGATGCTGTGCCACACGGCGGCCGCGACCGCGAAAAAGATGGCGGCGGCCACCACCGTGCTCGGACCGCCGAACCAGTCGAGCAGTGGAAGCAGCAGCACGCACCCGCCGGCGGCGCCCAGCAGGTCGAAGAAATAGACCCGGTTGACCCGCTCCATGGTCTCCGAGATGGCCAGTGAGACGATCGCGCCCGAGAAAAAGAACGGAAGCGCCGTAGTGAAATAGATGAGCGCGTAATCCCAGGTAGAGATGTCGTTCTTCTGGGCCAGGATCACCGCCAGGGCCAGCAGGACGGCGATAGAGTTGAAGGCGCTCAGCCGGCCGATTCGCGAGTAGAGCGAGCCCTTCCAGTTCGCCACGACGTACGAGAAAACGCCGCCGATGCCCAATCCGAATAGCGCGATGGAGATGGCCAGGAACGCGAAATGATAATAAAAAACGACAGAAAAAATGCGCGTGAGCGACAGTTCCAGGAGCAGGGTCGCCAGCGTGGTAAGGGCTACGCACAGGTAGACCTCACGCCAATGCGTGGGGGAAGGCTTCACGGAGATCAAATTCTATGGTAGTCCAACTTCATCCGCGGTCTTCTTCCCCACCGCTTCCTGGAACACAGTGGCGAAGAAATCGCGGGAGGTCGGGGAGCAGCCGATGTGCAGGTTGTCACGGCCGTCTTCCACAAAGCCCAGATAGCCGTTCCAACCGAGATCGCTGAGGACGAACCGCAGGCATTCCAGCTCACCCGGCGGCAAGCTCGCATAGTCGATATCGAAGACCTGCCCCGAACAGTGGTAAAGCGCTTCCCGCTGGCTCGCCAAGCGTGCATAGTCTTGGGGCTCGACCAGGGAGGTGACCGGCAGCGGCTGGAACCTCTCTCCCTTGGGCTTCATCTCCTCGTACAGGCGCCGCGTCTCGAACGCCACATAGGTGAGGGTTCCGAGCGCCGAGGGAGAAGCCGCCGAGAAGTACTCCAGGTCCGAGGGCGTATCCGGCGAGACATTCAGACGGTATCCGAAGTAATCCGGCCGGTCCAGCGCCTTCACCAGCCGCTTGCCCCCATCGGAGCGGATATCGTCGCAACTGCGAAACACCAGGTCGTCCCGCTTCAGCCAGACCGAGAGCCGGTGCGGCGCGCGCCCCGCCGAGACGAACTCGCTGCGATACTGCTGGGCCAGGGAGACGAAGGCGTCCGGGTCCCGCCGGTAGAGCGCCAGTAACTGCTGCGCCCGCATGATCCGGAAATAGTAAGTCGGCGAAAAGTCGCGCTGCATCTGCTGCTGTATGGCTTCATATAGCTCGCGGTTCCACGCGGGGTTGGCGGAAAAGAACATGCGCGGCACAGTCACCTGGTCTTTGGGGATACCACGCGCGCGGCGTGTCAGTTCCTGCATTT
>JBGPKH010000774.1:0-3838 GCA_041485845.1 Bryobacteraceae bacterium | reverse complement strand
GTGAGAAGGTTGTTTCATGACAAGCGCTTTCTTGGGCATTCGTGGTTGAAGGGTTAATGATAACGCCTGGCTCAATCGGCCAGTTCAGCGCGTTGGCGAAGAGCCGGTCCGGTGTGGATTTGCTATGGTACGGTTAGTCTATCCAACGGAGCGGGGGGATGTTCTCTCTGGAAATCGAGTGCGATCCGGAGGACCACGATGTCTTGATCGCGGAGCTCTGGGAGCAGGGGTCGGCCGGAATCGTGGAGCTGGATGCGTGGCGCGTGCGCGCGTTCTTCGAAGAAGGGTGCGACCGCGAGAGCTTGCTCCGGTTGTACCCCGGCGCCGGATTTCGGGTTGAGGAGCAGCGCGATTGGGTGCAATCGGCCCGCGACCTTCTGCAACCGATGGAGGTGGGCGCGCGTTTCTTTCTGGCGCCGGAGTGGCGCGACGATCCCGCTCCGCCCGGCCGTTTCCGCATGTCGGTCAATCCCGGAATGGCGTTCGGCACCGGCGTTCACGAGACCACGCGGCTGTGCATGGAGGCGCTGGAGGAATTCTGCAAGCCCGGTATGAGCGTGCTCGACGTGGGCACCGGATCGGGGATACTGGCGCAGGCGGCGAAGTTGCTCGGAGCAGGGAAGGTCTTTGCGTGCGATACCGACCCGGTGGCAGTGGAGATTGCGGGCGCGGGGTTTGTGGGATCGGTGGATGCGGTGGCGGCGGGCTCGGTGGACCTGGTCGTGGCGAACATCAGCCCGGGCGCGATCGTTCAGCTCGCGCCGGAATTTCGGCGGGTGCTGCGGCCGGGCGGCGTTCTGCTGGCCAGCGGATTCGAGCTCGACGAAGTGGATGAGGTGAAGCGGGCGCTGGGGCAGGGGGGAGACGTTCGGCAGAAGGGTAGCTGGGCGCTGGTCGCGATACGAGTGGGTTGAGGAATGTTACTTGGCCCGGCTGCTGACGGCGGCGCCGATGAGGGCGAGATCGTGGCTGGTGGGCACGATTTCGAAGAAGCTGCCTTGCAGGGGGCTCATCTTGACCATGTCCTGCAAGTACATGTTCACCAGCCCGAGATCCACGAAATCGCAGTTTGGTCCGGCGAGGTAGAAGCGGCCGGGGCCGTCCATGTGGACGTTGGTGGCGGTAGCGGCCGCCAGCGCGCGATGCCACAGCTTCACGAATTCGCCGGCGCGAGTATCGCCGTGACGCGCCGCGGTGAAGACCTCTTCCGGTTCCATGTCGAGGAATCGCAGGCGCATGGCGCGGTTGCCCATGATGCCTTCCAGGTGCCCCAGGCCGCCGCAACCGCAGAAGCGCTCCTTGGGGTCGAGCGTCACCACGGAATGTCCGCCTTCGCAGACGCCGTCGCTCGAGGGACAGCGCCCGAAGCCGATGCCATCGCCCAGATACCACACGCGGATGAGCTTCTCGAGCCGGCCCCGGGTAGCCATGATTCCGGCGGCCAGTGCGTCGGCGTCGTTGACCACGGCCACGGGCGCGTCGATCCCGTCGGCCTTCAGCGCGGCGGTGAGCAGTTCCTGGATGGGCAGTCCCTTGAATTGTCCCAGATTGGGAGAATCTTCGATGATGCCGCAGCGTACGATGCCCGGGAAGCCGGCGCCCACGGAGTCGATCGGCTCCCCCTGGTGGAGGAAGTTGATCTGCTCCAGAATCCTGGCGATGATTTCATCCGCGGGGACCGACTTGAGATCGACCTGCGCTCCGCCCGGTTCGGGAAACATGCGCACGGCGCCGAGCTTGTTGTCCTCGACGATGCCGACCCAGATGTAGTGTGTGGCCAGTATCCCGATGCTGCGCGCCATGTGAGTCCCTCCGCTCAAAACCGCAACAACTTATTAATCCCGTTGAACGCCGCCTGTTTGTAGCACTCGGCCAGCGTGGGGTAGTTGAAAACCGTGTCCACGAAATAATTCACGGTGCCCTTCAGGATCATCACTGCCTGGCCGATGTGAATCAGCTCCGATGCCCCCTCGCCGATGATGTGCACGCCCAGAATCTCGCGGGTCTCGCGGTGAAAGATCAGCTTCAGGCGCCCCGTGGTATCGCCGCGAATCTGTCCGCGGGCCGTTTCGCGATAGTAGGAGACTCCCACCTCGTAGGGCACGTCCTCGTCGGTCAACTGCTCCTCGGTCTTGCCGGTGAACGAGATTTCCGGGATGGTGTAGATGCCGTACGGGTAAGTGGCGGGGTTGGACTGGATCTTCAATCCGCAGGCGGCGGCGGCGGCCAGCCGGCCCTGCTCCATCGAGACCGAAGCCAGGCTGGGGAAGCCGATGACGTCGCCGACCGCGAAAATATTGGGGACCTTGGTGCGATACTCGGCGTCCACGGCGATGCGGCCGCGCTTGTCCGCTTCCAGGCCGGCGGCGGCCAGGTTGAGCTCGTCCACGTTGCCCTGGCGGCCCACGGCGTAGAGCAGGGCGTCGCCCACCACCCGCTTATTGCTTTCCAGGTTGGCCACCACCGCGCCATCGGCCGTCTCTTCGACGCTGGCCACTCCTTCATTCAACCGCATGGTGACGCGATGGTCGCGCAGGTGGTACGAGAGCGCCTCGATAATCTCGGTGTCGGCGAATTCCAGCAGGCGCGGCCGTTTTTCGACGAGGATGACGCGCACTCCCAGGATGGCGAACATGCAGGCATATTCGACGCCGATGACGCCGCCGCCCACCACGATCAGGGTCCTCGGGATCTGCGGCATGTTGAGGATCTGGTCGCTGTTCACGATGGTGCGGCCATTGATGGGAACCGCGGAGGAGTCGGCGGGCTTGGTGCCGGTGGCGATGATCACGATGGGGGCTTCGAAATCCGCCTTGCCGTTCGAATTCTCGACCAGGATATGGGTGGGATCGGTGAAGCTGGCGCGGCCGAGAATGACCTCCACGCCGTTGCGCGTCAGTTGCGCTTGCGTGACGTCGGCCTCGGTCTTGATCACCTGGTTCACGCGGAAGCCCAGGTCGGCCATGGTGATCTTTTCCTTGACGTGGTAATTGACGCCGTAGATGCCCTGAAACTGGAAGCCCGAGAGGTGCATGACGGCTTCGCGCATGGTCTTGCTGGGAATGGTGCCGGTATTGATGCAGGCGCCGCCGACGATCTCGCGCGCTTCGACAACCACGACGCGGCGGCCGCACTTGGCGCCCTGAATGGCGGCACGCTGTCCGGCGGGGCCGGAGCCGATGACGATGAGATCGTAATTACGCATACGCGGTACAGGAACTCCCGGCCCGCCCCACCAGAGGCAAGACAGACCGGGAGGCCTGCCCTACTTTGCGTTGAAGCGGTTCTCGATTTCTTCCCAGTTGACTACGTTCCACCAGGCCGCAATGTAGTCCGGCCGGCGATTCTGATACTTCAGGTAGTACGCGTGCTCCCAGACATCTAAACCCATCAACGGGGTTTTTCCTTCCATCACCGGACTATCCTGGTTGGCGGTGGAGTAGATATCGATCTTACCACCAGTTTTCACGAGCCACGCCCAGCCGGAGCCGAAACGCGTGATGCCGGCCTGGCCGAACTTCTCCTTGAAGCTGTCGAAGCTCCCGAACGCGCTCTGAATCGCCTGGGCGATGTTGCCGGCCGGCGCGCCTCCGCCTCCCGCCTTCATGATCTTCCAGAACATGGAGTGGTTGATGTGGCCGCCGCCGTTGTTGCGCACCGCGGTGCGGATGTTTTCGGGAACCAAGGCGCAATTGTCGGCCAGCAACTCCTCCACGGTTTTGTTTGCCAGGTTGGGCGCCGATTCGAGGGCTTTGTTCAGGTTGGTGACGTACGCGTTGTGGTGTTTCCCGTGGTGGATCTCCATGGTCGTCTTGTCGATGTGGGGCTCCAGCGTCTC
>JBGPKH010000773.1:0-3839 GCA_041485845.1 Bryobacteraceae bacterium | reverse complement strand
CCCGACGGGTTGGGATTTACAGTGTTCATCAGGCCATAAGCCAGGCCTTGACTGCTGGTGGTCGCCAAGGTGACCGCCTGCTGCGCGGAGCTGTTGCTTCCGCCGATCTGGAAACCGAGCGACACTGCCGCGGGGCTGACCGTAACCGGCGGCGCCGCGGTAACCGTGAGGGTC
Organism: Bryobacteraceae bacterium; assembly: GCA_041485845.1. Lineage (GTDB taxonomy): Bacteria > Acidobacteriota > Terriglobia > Bryobacterales > Bryobacteraceae > OMOG01. Next base: position 3,665 of record JBGPKH010000773.1, on the reverse strand, counting down.
ACCGGTACCGTAACCGCTGCACCCGATGCGGGAGTGACCGTGACCGTGCCGTTGTACGTCCCCGGGCCCGGCAGCGCTGCTTGATTGAGCGAGACAGTGGCAGTGCCCGGCGACGTGCCGCTGGTGGGCGACACTACCAGCCAGTTCCCTCCGGTAGTAGTGGCGGCCGCCAGGCCTACGGCGGTCCCCTGCGCCGACGAGAGAGTGATAATCTGCCCCGGCGGAACGTTGCCCAGGATCTGATAGTTGAAGGTCAGCGACGCCGGGCTCACCGAAAGCGCGCCCACCGTGAGCGTAACGTTCACATCCACCCTGTTGGGCCCAAATATGGAGAGTGTTCCCTGATACGGTAAGGGACTGGCCGCCAGCCCGGTCGGATCCGCGGTGACCGTCAACGCCGAGGGCGCCGTGCCGTTGACGGGGTTCACCTTAAGCCACCCCGTGTTGGAAAAAGTGGTAAAGCCCACTGGACCGCCAGAACTCGTGATGTTCAGGGGCTGTGACACAGCCGGTCCGTTGATCTGCGCCGAGAAGCTGAGCGCCGGCTTGCCCACGCCGATCGTCTGGGCGTGCAGGCCCGCGGCGGTAAACAGAATCGGAATCAAACCAAAGATGGAATAAGATCTCTTCAAGACGAACCTCCAGATACTGGTAGGGGGTAAATTGGGAAACCTAATAAATGTCCGAACACCGCTCTCAAAGGCGATGCTCTTTTCGTACACATGCCGCCAATCCGGACGGGGGGACGCCGCAATGCAGAGCTTTTCCCTGCACGGCTCGTGCCACTGTGGCCCGGCAGGCCGCGGCAATAGTTCCGGCAGGCTGAATGCCTGTCCCACCAAGACACTCGGATACGCGCGACACACCATTGTATCCGCCGGACACGAAGTAACTCCCTCACGCGCCATAGAGATGGTGCGCGAAGATGTACTCTAAGACACGTTGCGGAACCTCGGCGGGACTCGCGCCTGCACCCAGGGCGCGGCGAATATCGGATGACGAGACCGGAAGATCTACTGAATCGAGCCGCTCCAGCCGGACACCCGCCGGTACTTCGTAAAGATGTCCGGGCCGGCTCACCACAATAAAGGTGACTGCCCGCGCCACGTCTTCCCATCGGCGCCAGGTGCGAATCTCGGCGAAGGCATCGGCGCCGATGATGAAAAACAGTTCGTCCGGGGGCGCCACGCCGGTTCGTACTTTTTCGATCGTGTCGATGGAGTAACTTCGCAACGTGCCCTCCTCGAGGCGCGAGACCGAGAATCGCGGCTCGCCTTGGCAGGCGAGCTCGGCCATACGGACACGGTGGTGATACGGCGCGTGGGTCACGCCGGCTTTGTGCGGCGGATGTGCCGCCGGGATCACCAGAACCTGGTCCAGCCGGAATTCGTCGGCGGCCTTGCGGGCCACCACGAGGTGCGCGTTGTGAATCGGATCGAACGTGCCGCCGAAGATCGCGGATCGCATGGTGGGACAGGACTGTCGGGCCCGTCAGGCCTTCTGCCGCTCGATCCGGACCGAGTTCACGCGCACTTCCTGCGCAGGATGATCCTGCGAATTGCGCGGCACTTCGGAAATCTTCTTCACCACGTCGTAGCCTTCGGTGACTTCTCCGAAAACGCTGTGGTGGTCGTCCAGGTGCGGCGTGGGAGCCACGGTGATGAAGAACTGGCTGCCGTTGGTGTTCGGCCCGGCATTCGCCATGGAAAGGATGCCGGCCTTGGTGTGCCGCAAGTCTTTGTGAAACTCGTCGGCGAACTTGTAGCCGGGGCCGCCGCGTCCGGTGCCTTCGGGGTCGCCGCCCTGGATCATGAATCGCGGAATCACGCGATGGAAGATAGTGCCGTCGTAGAACGGCTTTCCGGTCTTTTTTCCTTCCGCCAGGTTGACGAAGTTCTCGACCGTCTTGGGCGCCTTATCGGCAAACAGCTTGATCTTGAACTTTCCTTCCGTGGTGTCGAATGAAGCGTAGATCTCGTTGGGCATCACTGCGATTGTATCAACTGGTGGAGGACAGGCTTCAGCTTGCCGCAGGCCGATTGACAATCGGCCGCAGGTTGACAACCTGCCCCACGCTACTTCACGCGCACGGTGATGGTGTTCGAGTAGCCCGAGACGCGCCCTGTCGACTGGTTATAGGCTTGCACCCGGTAACTGTATGTGCCGGCGGCCACGGATTCGGAATACGACGTAGCATTCAGGCCCGCGGAGCCCACCACCGTGAACGCGGTCCCGCCGTTCGGCGCGCGCTCGATGTGGAAGCCCTGCTCGTTGGTGGAGTTGTCCTTCCAGGTGAGGGACACCGAACGTTTGCCGGTCCTGGCCACGAGATTGGTGGGCGCGGCGATGACGTTGGGATCGGTGGTTGCCGTGATAGTCGCGGTGGCCGATGCCGTGCCGCCGCTGTTGTCGGTGACCGTGACCTTGGCCGTGTAAGTTCCGGGAGTAGCGTAGGTGTGGGTGATGGACGCGACGCTCCCCGAGGCGGCGCCGCCGTCCCCGAAGGTCCAGGCATAGCTGGCGATCGAGCCATCGGGATCGCGCGACGCGGAGGCGTCGAGAGTCACGCCCAGCGGCGCGATGCCCGAAGCCGGCGTCGCCGTGAGAGCGGCGACGGGTGGAATATTCGCAGTCCCGGAAGGCAGGACGAACAGCGTGATGCTCTGCGGCGGCACGCTGGTGGAGACCGAACCGCCGGTGTAGCTGAGATCGGTGAGCCGCGTGATGGCGTTGGCGGAAGTCAGTTGCCAGGCCTGCGCGGATCCGTTTCCGGAGAAGTTCGCGAACGACAGGGTGACGGGAGTGGTGCCACTCAGAACCTTGCTGATCACCATGACGGTGAGCGCGTTGTCGGTGGATCGCAGGGCGGCGAAGGCGGCGAGGTTGTCGGGGTTGGGAACGCCGGCCAGCACGCTGGTGTCGCCGAAGGTGGAGCGGTTGCCGTCGTAGTTGCGATACATCTTCATCGCTTTGTAAGTGGGAGTCGAAGGATCTGGCGTGGTCCAGCGGGCGCCGATATCCAGGGCTTCGCGGCCGAAGATTCCGTAAATGTCGGCTTGCGTGGTGGCGCCGTTGATGTGGCCTTCGGCTCCCCAATTGTACTCAGTGATGGCGATCGGGGTTCCCGGGTAGTAGTAGGTATTGACCCAGTTGCGCAGGCGCGGGATGAGCTGCACCTTGTCGTTGATCCAGGTCTGATCGACGTAATTGGGATCCCAGAGCGAGCGCGTGGACTTGTTGCGCAGGAGCTGCATGCTGCTGGAGGTGTCGTTACCGAACTCGCCGCCCTGCGGGTAGTAGTGGACGCTGAAGACGTCGAGCGGCCGGAGGCTGCCGGCGACGGTGGTCTGCTTGAGCTGGGAAAGCAGCCAGGGAAGGTAATCGGCGCCGCCGTGATTGGCGCGGTCGGGGAGGAAGCTCCAGCCGTGGAGACTGCCGTACTGCTGGTCGTAGCCGCTGTAGAAGTAGCCGCTCCAGCCCCACTCTTCGGGGCCGGCCACCAGGGCGCCGGGGTCGATGAGCTTGATCTGGTTGGCGTAGTCGGCGATTTTGGCTTTGATTTCGTCCATGGTGGCGCCGGTGGGGTGGACGTCGCGATGGGTGGAGTGCCAGATGCTGTGCTCGTTATCCAGGATGTAGTAGCGCAGCCCGCCGTTGGCCGCCGT
>JBGPKH010000772.1:0-3847 GCA_041485845.1 Bryobacteraceae bacterium | reverse complement strand
CGTGGCCACGTCCCACACCTTCGCCGAGCGGTCCGCGGCGCCCGACACCAGGCGCTTGCCGTCCGGCGTGAACGCCAGCGCGTAAACCGAATCGATGTGGTCGCGCAGCGTGCGCAGTTCCTTTGCCGCCCCGACGTCCCACAGCTTGATCAGCTTGTCGTAGCTGGCGGTCGCCAGCGTGGCGCCATCCGGCGAGAACGCCACCGCGTAGATGCAATCCGCGTGTCCGCTCAAAGTAGCGGTGACGGTCTGCGCCGCGACGTCCCAGATCTTGACTTCACCCCTGCGTGCGGGCAGGCCGCCGGCCGCAGCCAGTTGCCGGCCGTCGCGCGAGAAGGCCAGCGCCCGCACCGCGTCCGCATGGCCCGCGAGCGTGCCCAGCGGCTTGCGCGACCGGGACTCCACCAGGCGGACTTCGCGATATCCCCCCAGCGCAATCGCCGCGCCGTCGGGACGCCATGCCAGCGAGTAGATTTGTGCGGCGGCAAACAGGAGTGTCTTCATCGGCTGAACAGAAACTCCTTGCTCGTGAGCATCGCCCACACCATGTCTTCCAGGGCCTGCTGGCGCCCCGGACGAGCCGTCTGGAGTGCCGCCGTGAGAGTCTGCCGCTCGGCATCGGTCGGGTACCGGCTGTACGCCGACAGAAACAGGAATTCCAGAATGCGACGGTCGGAGAAACCGAGTTTCAGGAACAGCGCGATGGTCCCGTCGGGCGCGCTCAGCTTCTTGTTGAGCGTGTCGCCGTTGATCACGTGCAGTGCCTGCCCGATGGTCGGATCGCTCGACCGTTCGGCGGCGTCGCAGATGTTGCGCGGCGGGCGCCCGAACGAAGTCAGGAACTCCGACTTCACTTGCGTGTCCGGCAATTGCAGCGCGCGCGTGCCGGCCGGATAGCCGGAGAATACCGTGGGCGCGCCGGTCACCTGCGACATCGCATCCAGGATCACTTCGGCCGCCAGGCGCCGCACGATGTGCTTCGAATAATAAATGTTGTCCGACTGGTTGGCGGCGTTGGCCTCGCTCGCAAGCTGGTAGACGCCGGAATTCATGATGGTGCGGATGAGGCGCTGAATGTCGTAGCCGTGCTCCACGAAGTCCTTGGCCAGCGCCGCGAACAACTCCTCGTTGGAGGCGGGATTGCTGGCGCGAACGTCGTCCACCGGATCCACCAGCCCTCGCCCCATGAAGTTGGCCCACACGCGGTTGACGACGGTCCGTGCGAACATCGCGTTCTGCGGGGCCGTGAGCCAGCGCGCAAACACCACGCGCCGGTCTTCGGGAGAATCGATCGCGATACTCTGCCCGTCGAGCGGGGTGGGCGGCAGGGGACGCGCCAGGCGCGGGTGCAGGATGTCGCCCGAGGTCTTCGCGAACACGATGTTCTCCGCGCCGCTCGCGCCGTTTTTCACCCCCACGCGCGCGAAGAGATTGGCCATCTGGTAATACTGCGTCTGCGTCCACTTTTCCAGCGGATGGTTGTGGCAGCGCGCGCACATGATGCGCTGGCCCAGGAACGCCTGCGTCGCGTTCTCGGACAGTTCGATCGGGTCTTTGTGCAGCACGAAGTAGTTGAGCGCGCCGTTTTGCCGCGTGCTGCCGGAGCTCAGGAAAATCTCGTTGGCGAACTGGTTCCAGGGCTTGTTGCGCTTCACCGAATCGCGAATCCAGTCGTAGAACGCCCACATCGCCGTGGAATTGAGGCGGCGGCTCGAAACCAGCAGCAGGTCGGACCACTTGTACGCCCAGTAGTCGGTGAACTCGTCGCGCGCGAGCAGGCGATCTACCAGCTTGGCGCGCTTGTCGGACGATGTGTCGGCGAGAAAGTTTTCGACCTCTTCCGACGTGGGCAGGATGCCGGCCGCATCCAGATAAGCCCGCCGCAGAAACGTGGCGTCATCCGCGATCTTGGAAGGCGCCAGGTGCAGGCTCTTCAGCTTGGCCAGCACCAGGTCGTCGATAAAGTTGCGTCTCGGAAACTGCTCATACGCCGCGGTGCTGACCGTATTGGGAAAAGGCGCCGTCAGCCGCGAATACAGCACGCGGCTGGAATACCCGAGCGTGACCGCCACCTCGCCCGAGCCGGTCATTTTGACGTGGCCCAAATCGTCCACCGTGGCTACGCCTTCGTTGCTCGAGCTGAACTTCACCCAGCGCGTGACGTCTTCGCTGTGGCCGTCGGAGTAGTTGGCGCGCACCAACAGTTGCTGCTCGGCCTCGGGCGCCAGAACCGCCGCGGCCGGGAAGACTTCGAGGCCGCGGATCTCGACATCGGAAGGCGCCGGAGGCGGGGCGCCGGCGGCGATCCACTGCTGGATCACCCGGTATTCGAGCGAATCGGCAGCGAAGCGCTTCCCGCCTCCGTGCGGAATCGCGAAGGAAGGCTTCAGCAGAATCAAGCTCGCCGAAGGATCGGCCAGCGACACGCGGCGGCCCACCGACTGCCGCGTCAGCGTATCGTAATCCACCTCGGGATCGTACCCTCGCAGCGTGAGCTTGAAGCCGTTCTTGCCGGCAAGCGCGCCGTGGCACGCGCCCTGGTTGCAGCCCATCTTGGTCATCACCGGGATCACGTGGTTGCGGAAGCTCCACGTAAATGGCGCGCGCGCTTCCTTCACCCGCACCGTAACCGTAGCGCTCACCCCCTTGGCGCGAGCCGTGATGCGGGCTTCCCCATCACCCGCGGGATGGACCAGGCCGTGCTCGTCGACCGTCGCGATCTTGGGGTCGGAGGAGGACCATTGTGCGGAGCGGGTCCAGTCTTCCTGGTGATCGCCCACCGTGGCCTCGACCACCAGTTGCTGGCGTGCCTCCGGTCCGGTGAGCACGATCGAAGGCGGCAACAGAGTCAGTGTCTGGCAGAACGCGGGGAGCGCCAGCAGGACTGCCGCGAGCCTCATGCAAACAGCTCCCGGATCGGCTCCACGCCGCGATCCACCAGAGGGATCGGGCGGCCCTGCGCCCCCGGCAACTCCACCTGGAGATCGATGCCCAGTCCGCGGTAGACCGTTGCAGCCACCTGCGCGGGAGTGACCGGACGATCCCTCGGCGCCGCGGCGATTTCGTCCGACGCGCCCACCACCGTACCCCCCTTGAGCGGACCGCCGCCCATCAGCATCGTCCAGCACTGCGGCCAGTGATCGCGGCCGCCCGCCGGGTTGATCTTGGGCGTGCGCCCGAACTCGCCCGTGGCCACCACCATGGTCTTGCTCAGCAGGCCACGCTCCGCCAGTTCCGCCAGCAGCGACGAATAAGCCATGTCAAACATGGGACCCACCAGGTCGCGGTAGCAACTGATCGGGCTGAAGGGCTTCGATCCGTGAATGTCCCAGGTGATCTCATCGAAGACCGTCTCGAACATGTTCACCGTCACGAACCGCACGCCGGCCTCGATGAGGCGCCGCGCCAGCAGGCAGCTCTGGCCGAAGCGGTTCTGTCCGTACTTTTCGCGCACCGCCTCCGGCTCGCGATGCAGTTCAAAGGCCTCGCGCGCCTTCTGCGACGACATTAGTGTATAGGCCTGCTGGAACGTGGAATCCAGCAGCCGCGCGTCCTGCGACGTTTCGAACGCGCTCACCGATTTGTCCACCATCTCGCGCCAGTTGCGGCGCCGGTCCACGCGCAGGGCGCTGAGATAGTCCGGCGGCAGCATGTCCGGCACTTTGAAATTGGGGTCGGACGGGTCGGCGTTGAGCACGAACGGATCGAAGCCCTTGCCCAGGTAGCCGGCGGTTTGTCCGTGCGGCATGTTACCGCCGGTGTTGCCGATGGGCCGCGGCAGCAGCACGTGGGCCGGCACGTCGCCCTTGGGCCCCTTGAGCTTGTTGAGCACGCAGCCCATGTGGGG
>JBGPKH010000771.1:0-3853 GCA_041485845.1 Bryobacteraceae bacterium | reverse complement strand
TCGATGAAGCTGGGGTGGTTGTGCGACTCGATCTTGAAGGCGATGACGTAGCCGCCGCCGATATCGATGATGCCGGCGTTTTCGCCGGGGCCCTGCACCACCAGCTTGCCGCGGGTGGGGAGCTTCTTGAGATGCAGGCGGGAACTTTTGTAGGAACAGTGCTCGCTCCACATGACGCTGAAGATGCCGAGCTCGGTGTAGCTGGGTTCGCGGCCGAGGATGCCGACGATCTTGCGGTATTCACCGGCGGTCAACTGGTGCTGGGCGACGAGGCCGGCGGTGATGGCGCTCATCGCTTGCCCGCCGGCGCCAGGACCCTCCCGGCGGAGTACCCCACTCGCAGCATGGATTCGAAGACCGTCAGACCGTCGGTGGAGCCCATGAGGGGCTCGCTGGCGCGCTCGGGGTGCGGCATGAGGCCCATCACGTTGCGCTCGCGGTTGAGGACGCCGGCGATGTCGCGAGCCGAGCCGTTGGGATTGTCGAGGTAGCGGAAGGCGACGCGGTCCTCGGCATCCAGCTCGTCCAGGGTGCCCTCATCGGCGAAATAGCAGCCTTCGCCGTGAGCGATGGGCATGCGCAGAATCTCTCCCTTGTGCGAAGCGAAGGTGAAGGGCGAGTTGGTGGTTTCGGTGCGCAGGTGGACATCGCGGCAGATGAACTTGAGGCTGCGATTGCGGATAAGAGCGCCGGGAAGCAGGCCGGCTTCCACCAGGATCTGGAAGCCGTTACAGATGCCCAGCACCAGCCCGCCATCGGCGGCGAAGCGGCCGACTGCCTGCATGACCGGGGAGAACCGGGCGATGGCGCCGCAGCGCAGGTAGTCCCCGTAGGCGAAGCCGCCGGGCAGGATGACGGCATCGACGTCGCCGAGATCCTGCGAATCGTGCCAGATGAACTCCGCCTTCTGGCCGAGGTTGGCGGATACGGCGTAGAAGGCGTCGTGGTCGCAATTGCTGCCGGGAAAGACGATGACACCAAATCTCATGAGTAATGTTTTGGGGAGGCGCCCTATTATTTTATCAGAAGACGAAGCCGCGGCCGTAAGCGTGTTGACTTCCTGGACAGAAGATGACGCTGACTCCGGGTCGCCATGCGCGATCTCCTCACCACACTGGGGATCGCCGTCTAGCCATCCCGGCGCTGCAGACTCACCCGCCTCTTCCATTCGAACAGCACGACCCCCGCCGCCACCGAAACGTTCAGCGACGAGATCTTCCCCGCCAGCGGAATCCGCACCAGGACGTCGCAGTGCTTGCGCACCTGTTCGTGCAGCCCCTTGCCTTCGCCCCCCAAAACGAACACCGACGGCGAAGCGTACTCCACGCGGTCGTAGTCTTCGGCGCCGCGCTCGTCCAGTCCGTAGATCCAGAAGCCGCGCTCCTTGAGATCTTCGAGCGCGCGGTTGACGTTGGTCACACGCACCACGGGCACGTGTTCGAGCGCGCCGGCCGCGGCCTTGGCGACCACGTCGGTGACACCGGCGGCGCGGCGCTCCGGGATGATCACCGAGCCGGCGCCGGCGGCGTGCGCCGTGCGGATAATCGCGCCCAGGTTGTGCGGATCTTCGACGCCGTCGAGCACCACGACCATGTGCGAAGCCGCCGCGGCGTCGAGATCGGCGTACTTGCGCGCGGCGCCGAGCGCCACCACGCCCTGGTGCGCGGAGGAGCCGGCGAGGCGGTCGAGCGCGTGGCGCGGCTCGAAGCGCACAGGCACCTGCGCGCGGCGGGCCATGTCGATAATCTCCTGGAGCCGCGGACCGCCGGCGCCTTGCGCCACCAGCAGGCGCTCCAGGGGATGATTGGCCCGCAGCGCCTCGGCCACGGGATGGATGCCGCTCAAGATGGGCAAAGCTAACCTTCCGGCTGGAGCTTCAGACCGTTATTGAAACGATTTGTGAAGTTCGCCATGGCGGCCACCAGCGTGATCTCGACCACCTGCTCGTCGTTGAAGCGATACGCCAGGGCGCCGCGGGATTCGCCGGCGTCCGCGGTGCCGGTCAACTCCCGCGCGTAGCCGATGGCGGCGCGTTCGGTCTCGGAGAAGCCGTGGTCCCGCCCGGTCTGGATCGCTTGCGTCTCCTCATCGGTAATCCCCGCTTTCTTCCCGCTGGCTACGTGGGCCGCGGTGCAGTAAGCGCACTCGTTGGCATAGGAGCAGGTCAGGTAGACCAACTCCTTGATCCGCCGCTCCACCGGCCCGGGCCCCATGATCGCGCCGTAGAGCGGGACGAACGCCTTGAGCGCCTCGGGACGGTTGGCCACGGCGCGAAAAAAGTGGTTGGCGCGTTTACTCTTGGCTTCGAGGCTCGACAGGAACTCATTCCGGGCGGGATCCGCCATTTTGACTACACTCGCCATACAGACCAGTATAGATGGGGCGTGTTCAGGGGAGCTGTGCGATCGCCTGCAAGGTGGCCGCCATTTGCGCATGGCGCCGGAGAAGCGCGCGGCCGATCGCCTGGGCGCGGTTTGCCGAGGGGACGCGGGCATCACTCAGCCCGAGTACTCGCGGATGAAGTCGCGGTCGCCCTCCAGAAAGTCGAAGGCTGCCAGGTTGGGAACCGGCTCCCAGCGAATTTCGTGGAAGATCCGATTGCGCGGCTCGCCCGTGAATTCCTTCACGCGGAGAAAGATCAGCAGGATCGGATTCTTTCCCGGATAGGCGTACTCGTAGCGCGTGATCTCTTCGGAGGTGACGCCGCGGATATCCAGCTCCTCTTCCAGTTCGCGCTCGATCGCCCGGGCGGGAGTTTCACCCGGCTCCACTTTGCCGCCGGGGAACTCCCATTTCAACGGATGGGACTGCTGGGGCGTGCGGCGGCAGATCAGGATACGGTCTTCGCGCCGGACGATTCCGGCCACCACCTGGAGCATTTCCATATTGGAACACGGGCGGTCAGCTTCCGCGGCAGTGGCGGGATCGGCGCGCCCAGCGGGCGGGCGGATCGCCGCAAACTCCAGCCGCGCCATCTTCTTGGGCCTCTTCCCCAGAAGGGACCCGGCCAGGCTCTTTTTCAGGCGGAAGCAATAAATCTGGTGGCCTCCGGGCGTTTGCGCGAGCGACCACGAGTAGGGAGCCATTCGTACGGCGTCCTCTCACCTTGACATTCTAGGCAAACCTGCGTATCCTTCACCTAGAATGTCTACTGAAAAAGACCGCATCGAGTTATTGCAGGGCACGCTCGATCTCCTGATCCTGCGCACGCTGCTGTTCGGCCCCGCTCACGGCCACGCCATCGCCAAGGCGATCGAGCACAACTCCGAGGACGTGCTGCAGGTGGAACAGGGCTCGCTCTACCCGGCGCTCCACCGTCTCATCAAGCGAGGTTGGATCTCGGCCGAGGAGGGCACGTCGGAGAATAACCGCCGCGCCAAGTATTACCGCCTGACCGCCAAGGGCCGCCGGCAACTGGATGTCGAGACCACCAAGTGGGACAAACTGGCGCATGCGATCGCGCGAATTCTCCGTCCCGCGGAGCAGGGAGGAAAGTCGTGAAGCGCCGCAAGCGGGCGCTGGACGATCGCGATCGCGACATTCAGGAGCACATCGAGAGGGAGACCAGCGGCAACCTCGGGCGCGGGATGCCGCCGGACGAGGCCCGGGTGGCGGTCCTGCGTAAGTGCGGCAACGTCACGCGCGTGAAAGAAGCGACGCGGGAGGTCTGGCGTTTATGCCTGGCTCGACCAGTCGCTCCGAGGCTTGCGCTGCTCTTTCCGAGTGGCCGACGATCCGACCGCAATGCGGCCATTGCCGAAAACGGAACATGCGTGTGGCGTGGGGCCAAAAGATTTGCCCCGCGAAGCGAGCATTGCCAGCATTGACGGCGCTTGATTCCCGATACAATGAG
>JBGPKH010000770.1:0-3859 GCA_041485845.1 Bryobacteraceae bacterium | reverse complement strand
TTCTGCATTCTCCATGTGAATTCGCATCCACCTGTTAGGGTGGCAAGATTCCGATTTCAGGATCATCTTGCTTTGGAAACGAACTCCATTTCAGGATCATCTTGCATTGGACAATTCTCTGTACGGAGGCATCCGCCACTCGTAGTACGATGGCCTTAATGCGAATCGATCTCGCCTTTGGGAAAACCGGTATCACCGTCGACCTGCCGGACGGGTTCCGCTACCGTGTCCTGGAGGCACGCACGGCAACGCCGCTGGCGGACTGGCAAGGCGCGCTGGAGGCGGCGCTCGACCGGCCCATCGGCGCGCCGGCACTCTCCGGCCTGGCGCGCGGTAAACGCAGCGCCGCGATCTCGGTCTGCGACATCACCCGGCCGGCGCCCAACCGCCGGACACTTCCCCCCATGCTGCGCCGCCTCGAGGAGGCGGGAATCCCGCGCGAAAATGTGACGATCCTGATCGCCACCGGCCTGCACCGTCCCGCCACCGAACAGGAGATTCGCGAGATCTGCGGAGACGAAATCGCCGCGGCATATCGCGTGGTGAATCACGATGCCCGCAATCTCTCTTCCCATCGCCACCTGGGGTCCACCGCAGCGGGAACTCCGGTGTATGTCGACGAGCGCTTCGTGGCGGCCGACCTCCACATCACGCTCGGTTTCATCGAGCCGCACCTGATGCTCGGCTTCTCGGGCGGGCGGAAACTGGTGGCCCCCGGACTGGCCGCGCAAGAGACCATCAAGGTGCTGCACAGCCCCAAGTTCATGCGGGATGAGCGTGCCGTGGAGGGCTCCATCGAGCGCAACCCGCTGCATCGCGAGCTGCTGGAGATCGCCCGCCTGGCGCGCCACGATTTCCTGCTGGATGTGGCGCTGGCGCGCGACCGGTCGATCGCCGGCGTTTTCGCCGGACACCCCGAGGCGGCGCATCGCAGGGGAGTGGAGTTCGTTTCGCAGGTCATGCTGGAGACGCTCGACGAGCCCGCCGATGCGGCCATCGCGACGTCGGCCGGATACCCGCTCGATCTCACGTTCTACCAGGCGATCAAAGGCGTGACCGCCGCTTCTCACGTCGTGAAGCCGGGAGGCTGCATTCTGCTGGCCGCCGCCTGCCAGGAGGGCGCCGGTGCGCCGGAGTTCCGGCGAATGCTGCTGGAGGGTGCGTCGGACGCCCAATTTCTGGCGCGCATCCAAGGCGCGCCCGTGACGGTCGATCAGTGGCAGCTCGAGAAGCTGGCGATCGTCACCACGCGGCAGGATCTCTTGTGGTATGTGCCGGGACTTCCGGCGGAGTACCACGCGGGACTGTGGGGCCGGTCGTACGCGACGATGACATCCGCCATCGAGGCGCTGGCCTCGAAGTTGCCGCGCGGCGCGAGCATCGCCGTGATTCCCGAAGGGCCTTACGTTCTCGCCAAGGCCCACGCGCACGAAGCCGTGACGGGCTGACTGGCTGGCCGCACTCTCAGAGTCGCACCAATCGCGAACTCAGTTTGCGTTCCTGACTTCGAGCGCGGAATACCGGAACAAGCTCGTGGAAAGGGCTGGCACATGCAGTTCCTCGAGCGCGACGCGACTGCCGGTGAGCTGAGCTTCGCCGGCCAGGTGCTGATGAACGGAGCGTCGAACAAGGAAGTGCGGGCGATCCTGATTGGCCTCGACGAGTACTTCCGCAAAGCCGGCGGCGCCAACGAGCGGTTCGTCCACCAGATGTGCGCCGGCCTTTTGGGCCGCGCTCCCACTCCCGCCGAAACGAACGCGATCATCGCGGTGTTGGCCGGCAACGGGCTCATCGGCCTGCTGCGCACGCAGGCGGCGACCCTGGTGCAGGACACGGTGGAGTTCGAGCAGCGCCAGGTGACGGCGATCTACCAGAAGTATCTGCGGCGGAACCCGCACACTAAACTAATTAGGGGTTGGAGGCTTATGGCGCCTGGGACGCCGCGGGGCCGGGGGTTGCGGGGTTGGGGTTGGAGGCTTATGGCGCCTGGGACGCCGCGGGGCCGGGGGTTGCGGGTTTGGGGTTGGAGGCTTGTGGCGCATGGGGCGCCGCGGGGCCGGGGCCGGGCAGCGCCGCCTCTCAGAAATGCTCGCGCAAGTCGGCGAAGCGATCGAGCATCAGGAGGCGGCCGGCGGCGGGGCGAATCTCCTGCTTCTCGAGCACCCACGTAAATGCGTGCGGCACGAACACCGCGTTCAAGCCGGCTTCGAGCGCCGGGTTGATGTCCGATTTCGGGCTGTTGCCGATCATCCAGGTCCGCTGCGGGTCCATGCCGCGTTGGTCCACCAGTTGACGGTAAGCGGCTGCGTCCTTTTCTTTCACGATCGCCGTGTGGCCGAAAAACACGCCCAGGCCGGAGCGGTCGATTTTGAGCTTCTGCTCGTCGGGATTGCCCTTGGTGAACAGCGTCAGGTCGTGGCGTTCGGAGAGATACTGCAAGGTCTCGGCGACGCCGTCAATCACTTCCATGGGGCATTCCAGGATGCGCTCGGCAAATCCCATGACGATCTCCAGGTCCTCTTCGCGCACGTCGCGCTCCGCCAGGTGTTCGTAGGTCTGGCGCAGGTTGCGGCCGAATTTGAGCGAGCCGTAGCCATGGATCCCCGCGTTGGCCTTCTCGATCTCGTCCAGCGAGTCGCGCACTTCGCTCGGCGACAGGGAGGCATGGTCCAGGAATGCCACGAACTCCTCAAAGGCGCGCTCGAAATAAATATTGTTCTCCCAAAGGGTGTCGTCGGCGTCGATGATCAGGAACAGGCGCATTAGCGGGCGGACCGTGGGGCCAGGCGGAAGGGGATTTCGAAGACCGCTTCCACGTCCATGGGAGCGCCGTTACGCAGCGCCGGTTTGAATACCCACTTGGCGAGTGCCTCCTGGGCGCTCTGGTCGAGGCGGTCGTCCAGGCGCCGGAGCAGCGAGACCGATTCCACGTGGCCATCCCGGCGGATGATGGCGAACAGCCTGACGGTGCCTTCGACGCGTTCCTGGGCAGCTTCCGCGATGTACTTGGGATCGACCTTGCGCAGGGGCACCGGCGCGCGAACCTCGGGGGGCGGGGCGCCGGGCAGCGGCCGCCGTTCGGAGAACCACACGATCCAGCTTCCGGAATAGCTGGTGATGTTGGGCATCTGGATGGCGATGCTGTAAACCGCGCGGCCTTCGAGGCGCGGGTCGGGGGCGCTCGACACGCGTGTGGCGTGGGGCATTGAGGCATCGGGAAGAGGGGCGCGCAACGGGCTGCGGGCGGCCGCGAGAAGATTCTCCTTCATGGGATGCGGATTGACCACGAGGGTCGGCTCGGCGTCCTTGGCGCCGCCGCGGGCCGTCAGCCAGGGCACGACAATCGCGCCGTCGTTCGTGGCGCCGTCGCTGCCCCGCTTGTTCGGGTTGGGACCCGCGGAGAAGCCGGCCTGGCGGGAACCGGGTGGCGTCGGGAAGTCCGGGGCCTTGGTTGGATTGAGGCTGACGATGGCCAGTGTGGCTTCCGCATTCCCCGATGCGTCGGCGACCGAGGGTGCAGCCGGCAATTCGGCTGAGGACGCCGCGGGCTGCGCCTGGCGTGCCGGCGGAGGCGTGAACCGTCGCAGCGGCGCGCGCGGATCGGGAACCGCCAGCGGGAGATTTCGCGTCTGGCCCGTAACGGCGATTTCCGGAGCGGCCGGCAACGCAACCGAGGACGCCCCAGGCTGCGGCCGTGCCGGCGGAGGCGTGAACCGCCGCGGCGGCGCGCGCGGATCGGGAACCGCCAGCGGGAGATTTCGCGCCGGGCCCGCAACGGCGATTTCCGGAGCGGCCGGCAACGCAACCGAGGACGCCACAGGCTGCGGCCGTGCCGGCGGAGGCGTGAACCGGCGCAGCG
>JBGPKH010000769.1:0-3881 GCA_041485845.1 Bryobacteraceae bacterium | reverse complement strand
GCCGCGCGCCTCCTCCAGCAGAGGACCCAGCCCCGAGATCGGATCTTCGGCGCCGTTCACCCATCCATCGTGATGGTTGCCGCGAATGATCCACTCGTCGGGATAGGTCGCGCCGGGAATGCGGGCGATCACGTTGTAGAGGGGCTTCAAGTCCCAGTTGAACGCGAGCTTCAGATGCACCTTGGCCGGTCCCGGACCCACGTGGTAGGTCATAGGCAGCGCGCCGCGCCATTTCTCGGGCGCCACCGGACCCTTGAGCGCCGCCAGCAGCGGCTGCGCGTCGCTGTAGGAAATCGGCATCACCGGAATCTTGGTGAGGGTGACTGCCTCGCTGCGCGGCAGTCGTTTCGCATCGCGCGTCGCGCCGACGCCGGGAGTCAGCGGGTCGCCGGGGTAGACCGGCATGTCCATGACGCTGCCGCGCTGCGCGCCGTCCTTGTTACGGTACGCGCCGTCGGGAAAGACATCGCCCTGGAAGTAACCGTCCTCGTGGGGATCCGAGTAGATCAGGCATCCGGCCGCGCCGTGCTCGGCAGCCACCTTGGGCTTGATGCCGCGCCAGGAAGCGCCGTAGCGCGCGATCACGATGGCGCCCTTGACCGAAATCCCCAGCCGGTCCAGCGTCTCGTAATCTTCCGGAATCCCGAAGTTCACGTATACCAGAGGCGCGGTCACATCGCCGTCGATCGAGTAGGCGTTGTACGTGGGCAACTGCTCCTGATGCTGCGAGGATGTGGGATCGGCCGCCACCGCCGGTTCTTCCAGCTTCGCGGTGAAGCGCGTAGGCTCGACCAGTTCCATCGCGCGCTCCTTGGGCGTCGGGAAGAGCACGTCGAAGGTCTCGATCCTGGCGTCGAGCCCCCACTCCTTGAACTTGGAGAGGAGCCACTCGGCATTGTCCTTGTCGTACGGCGAGCCGACGTGGTGCGGCCGCGCGGCGAGCCGCTGCATGTAGGCGCGCAGATTCGCGGGGTCCGGAATGGCGCGGAACTTCTTCTCCCAATCGCGTTCGGTGCGTTCGGCGTCGGCCGAGTAGCCCCGCAACGGGCCGATATCCGCGGAAAAGGCTGGGGGCGCGCCGAGCGAGAGGCAGAGTGAATAGGCGATGAATCTGGACAGCACAGAAGTATTCTACGACGCTCCGTGCCGCTGGAACCAGATGGGGTCGCTACTCCGTGGTCATCGATCCTTCGGTGGCGGCCACGGCTCATTCGCCTTCGGCCCGGCGCGCGCTGATTTGCCGAATCTCCTCAAAGACGGACTCGCCATCGAAAAACTCTTCGCGGTCGGCTTGCTCGACGCCACGGCGGATCTTGGCGCGGAGTTCCTCGAAAGCGGTCTCCGGGGTGAGCGAAATATTCATACGGTTGCGCTATCCAAATTATATCCCTCGAAGTGCCCGCACGCTGATTCTACCCGATCCGGTAAACGCCGTCGAAGTCCGTGAAGTAACACTCCACTGACAGCGACGGCTCGGCGGCCAGCAGCACCTGCGCGGCG
This sequence comes from Bryobacteraceae bacterium, assembly GCA_041485845.1. Classification (GTDB taxonomy): domain Bacteria; phylum Acidobacteriota; class Terriglobia; order Bryobacterales; family Bryobacteraceae; genus OMOG01. The sequence goes on along the minus strand of JBGPKH010000769.1, from coordinate 2,381 downwards.
CGCACCACATCGGCGGCGACCACGTCGACCGGCACTTCCGGGTAGGCGCCGCAATCGTTGTGGGCCAGGATGAGCGCGCGCTGCGGGCGGTGCAGCCGCATCGAGGTTCGGACCATGCGGAGAACGAAGTCGCGATCCCCGGGGCAGTCCGGATCGGCCAGCGCCTTCGCCGAGCCGGGAATCCTGACGTTGTCGTAGGTCGCGATGCCGCGCCGTTTGAGAAACTTTCGGACCGTCAGATCGAAGCGGGCATCGAAACAGGAGATCACACACGCATCCGCCGTGTAGACCTCCTGGGGCGCATCGAAATGAAGGACTTTGTCCATCATGCAAACACCGCGACCAGACGTTGTCCGCGCTTGATGAGGTGCGGGGTACGCTTGGCCATATCGGCGAAAAACGCGCGCGGATTGGCCGGGGAGATCAGGATCTCGGAAGCCAGGCCATATCGGATTCTGACGCCTTCGGGCGTCAGGGAAAAGATGCTGCGCTCCTCCGAGGCGGGGCCCACATAGCTGATCGTCGCGTAAGGGATCAGCAACGTCGTGAGGGCCGTGCGAACGACCAGCCCTTTGGCCGTCGTGTCGTACGACTGCGGGTAGGCGCACAGCGCCAGCACCAGCAAGATGGGTCCGGCGATCCAGTAGTCTCCCAGCAGAAACACACAGATGGCGAGAGCGATCGCCGCGAGGATATACACGTCGACCTTAGATTTGTGAGACATGGGGTGCTCCGTGGTGAGAAGGACAGGCCAGGAGGCCTGTCCTACTGCTATCCGGCTTTGCGCTTGGATTTGATTTCGGCCAGGAGGCGATCGATCTCGCCCTCCTTCTCCATGGCCGCGAAGCGGTCGTCCACATTGTCCGCCAGCAGCTCGGACTTGGCCTGGGCGGCCGATTCGGTGTGTTGCACTTTGTTCTTCATGCGGTCGAAGGCGGCCGCGTTGGAGTTATCGCCTATCGACCTGCCCGCATCGGTGGCCTTGCCGAGAGCGCGCGAGCGGCGGTGCTGGGCAATCAGCATGTCGCTCTTGGATTGCGCTTCGACCAGCTTCTGCTGCAGCCGGATGAGCGCGGTCTTGAGGTTCTCCACCTGCGTCTTCTGGTCCTCCACCTGCTGGCGGAAGCTCTCGGTCATGGACTTGTAGCTCATGGCGCGCTCCACGGCGGCGCGGGCCAGGCCGTCGTCCTTCTTGTCCACGGCGAGCTCGGCGCGGCGCAGCCACTGCTGTTCGTTCTCTCCGTTCTCCTTCAGTTTCCGTTCCAGCACGTGCTGGTCGGCGATGGAGATGGCGACTTGCGTCTTCACCTGGAGCAGTTGATTCTGCATATCCAGGATCACTTGCTTGATCATTTTTTCCGGGTCTTCGGCCTTGTCGACAAGGTCGTTGAGATTTGCCCGGACCAGCGTTGAGACTCTTTCCAATAGTGCCATTGCAATTTCTCCCTGTAACTACCGCTTCCTTACGGTCGCGGCTCCGTTAATTGCGATTATTTTGACTTGTTATCCGGCTTGTCGGACTTGTCGCCGATCATCCGCACCTTGGCGAACAGCTCGCTGAAGGGCATGCCCGAGAGCGTTTCGAAGAGCGCGGGGATCTGCGCCGCCATTTCGGTAATGTCGCCCGTGATCTTGTGCAGCCCAGCGGTGGCGCCGTTGCCGGTGGAGATGATGGTGATCTTGTCCACATTGGCGAGCGGCGCGGCCAGGGCCCTTACGATCTCGGGCATGTTGCTGATCAGTTTGTCGACGATGGCCGCCTGGTTGAATTCCTGGTACGCCTCGGCCTTCACATTCATGGCCCGGGCTTCGGCGTCACCCTTCTTGAAGATGATTTCGGCTTCCGCTTCTCCCTGCGTGCGAATCGCCGCGGCGTGACCTTCCGCCTCCATGATCAGCCGGGACTTCTCGGCTTCCGCCAGGGTTTCGATGCGCTTGCGCTCGAACTCGGCCTGCTTCATCACGGTGGCGGTGAGCTCGCGGTCGCGGCGCAGAATTTCCGCGTCCTGTACCTTGACCTCGTGCTCCTTCTCGATCTGGTGAATGGTGACTTCCTCGGCGCGCACCTGCTGCTGCATGATGTTGCCCTGAATCTCGTAAGCCTTGTCGGCCGTGGCCTGCTGCTTCTTGACCATTTCCAGATACTCGGCCTTCTTCACTTCGAGATCGCGCTGCGCTTCGGCTTGTTTGGCTTGCGAGAGCGTTTCGGCAAGCACCCGCTCCTGGTCGGCCTGAGCCCTGGCGACGGCGGCTTCCCGGGTTGCCAGCGCTCGCCGGATGGCGGTATCGCGCTCGGCTTCGGCGGTGGCGACGTCGGCGTCACGCCGAATACGCGCCACGTCCGGCCTGCCCATGTTGCTGATGTACTCGTTCTTGTCTTT
>JBGPKH010000768.1:0-3883 GCA_041485845.1 Bryobacteraceae bacterium | reverse complement strand
CACTTCCACCGGCCGTCCATTCAACAGTGTGGGTCTGTAAATCCACTTACTGACTGTCTCCAGCGCCGACCGCGCCAGCAGGGGATGGCCGCTGATCAACCGCAGTTCCTTCATGCGGCCGTCGGCGCCGATCACCCCCTGCAATTCCACGGTCCCCGAGACGCGCGCCTGCCGCGCGATCGACGGATACGGCGGATCCGGCCGGTAGATCGCCGCGGCCATCTGAACTTCGCCGCCCACTGTGACGCGAGTAGGCGTTGCAGCCGGCTCCCGAACAGGATCCGGCCTGACCACCCTTGGGATCACCGGCGTAGGAACCGCCCTCAAAATCTCGGGCAGAATTCCGCCGGAAACGCCGTCTTCCACGCCGCCCGCCACGCCGCCGGCGACACCTACGACGTCAGACTCGGGCGGCAGGTCGATGATCCTCTGCGTCCCTTGGGGAATGTACCTCGGTTCCACGAAGATGCCATGCGGAGTCCTGGTCCCGGCATACTGACCGCGCGGTCGCACGACCGGCCCCGCGGCCGGCGGTGGCGGTGGCCCCGGCGTCACCAGCCCGATACTCAGCATCGCCCGCGGAAGAATCTGCGGCGACAAGATCGGAGCCAGCACCGCGCATCCCAACAACAGCGCCTGGCCCATAAAACCGGCGCACGTCTGCCACAACCGGCGCGGCGCGCGTCCGGACAAAACTGTAGACTGTTCAAACATAACGTCACCTCCCCTTGTCTCAGTTGTGAGTGCGCGCTCCACCCCAATAGACACCGCACCCCGAAATAAGTTCCGCCGCGACGCGGCCCACTGTCCTACCATAGAAACGTGCACTTCCCCGAACCCGTAAGGCGCAGTATCGAGGATCGCGCAAACGACGTAGGCTTCACCGCGCTCAAACGCGCCGCCGCCGTAATGTCCCAAGCCTATCGCGAAGGCCGCACGGCACGCCTGTCCGACGCCGAGCGCGTAGCGGCTTACTTACTTACTCGCATGCCCGCCACTTATGCCGCGACTTACTCAGTCCTGCGCGAAGTACACCGGCGTCTCCCCCATCCAGTCACTACCGTGCTCGATATTGGAGCCGGCACCGGCGCCGCGTCTCTTGCGGCCCAAACCTGGTTCCCCTCCGCTGCCGTCACCATGCTCGAGCGCGATTCCGTCCTCTCGCAAGCCGCGCGAACCTGGCTGCCCGCCGCCGCGCTGCTGACTGCGGACGCCCGGACTACACCCTTTCCACCATCCGACCTGGTCATCGCATCCTACTCCCTGGGCGAGCTGCGCGAGTCGATCGCGCAACGCCTCTGGCAAGCCGCGCGCGTCGCGCTGGTGATCGTCGAGCCCGGCACTCCCGCCGGATTCGCGCGCATCCGCGAGATCCGCGCGCAACTCCTTCAGGCCGGAGCCCGTATGCTAGCCCCGTGTCCCGCCGAAACCGCCTGCCCCATCGCCGATCCCGACTGGTGTCACTTCGCCGCCCGCGTCGAGCGCTCCTCGCTGCACCGCCGCCTCAAAGACGCGGAGCTGGGCTACGAAGACGAGAAGTTCAGTTACGTGGCGCTCGCCCGCGATGCGGCGCCGCTGGCCGGCGCCCGGGTGATCCGGAGGCCGCATCATCAGCCCGGACTGATCGCGATCGATACCTGCACACCCGCGGGCTTGGGCACTGAGCGCGTGACGAAACGCGATCGCGAGGCCTTCCGCCGCGCCCGCAAGCTGGCCTGGGGAGACCCGTGGCCATAGTGTCACGGAATGACGGATGTCGCCGATCTTGCCGTTGACCGGAGGCCTGTCCTACTTGCCGACTACCAGGACGTGGAAGCTGTCCGGCAGGGGCTGCGGGCGCGGCGCCTTCTGGCCTTCTTTGGCCGGCGGCGCGGGGCCGAATTCGGCGGCCAGCAGGTAGACGCGGTGCAGCTTTTCGTCCACCGCCATGGTGCGGGCGCGGGCGATGGTCGGCACGGAGTCCACGTTCTCGTACTTGCCGTTCACCAGCTTGACGATGCTCAAAGTGCCGTCGCCGTTGGAGCTGAAGGCCAGGCCGGTGCCGGAGTCGAAGCCCGCTCCGTCGGTGCCCGAGCCAATGGCGGGGGTGGCGACCACCTTCATGCTCGAGATGTCGGTGACGGCCATCATTTTGTTACCGCACACCGAGAAGAGCTTCTTGTTCTTGGCGTCGATGGCGAGGCCGGAGGGGCCTTCGCAGGGCGCGAGCGAGCCGCGGCGCGTCAATTCAGGCTTGGCGGCATCGATCTCGACCACCTCGCTGGTGTCCTCGATGTTGTTATACAACTTGCCGGCGCCATCCACCGCGCAGTTTTCCGGCTTGCCGCCGAGCTTGATGGTGGCCACAATCTCGTTGGTCTTGGCGTCGATGACGCTGGCGTCGTTGGAGCGGCCGTTGAAGGTGAAGATGCGCTTGGTCTTCGGCTCGTAGCAGATGGCGTCGGGGTTCTGGCCGGTGGCGGGCTCGCCGGTTTTTTGCAGGCTCTTCAGGTCGAAGACCGTCACGCTGGCGGAGGTGCCGTTGGTGATGAATCCCTTATTGAGATCGGGCGCGACGGCGATTCCGTGGACGCCGTGCAGTTGGGCGATCTGGCCGACCACCTTGCCGGAATCGGCATCGAGCACTTCCACGGTGACGCCGTGGGAGGCGTAGATGCGGCGGTTGGTATGGTCGACGGCTACGTAGTCCCATCCGCCGGTGCCGCCGATTTTGTACTTGTTGATGACTTTGTAGCCTTCGGCGGCGAAGGCCGCGGCAGCTACGAGAGCGATGGCGAGAATTCTTTTCATTGTTTATCTCCAATGTAGTAGTGAACGGCCGGAGTGACGACCAGGGAGAGAACCATCGAGGCGAGGATGCCTCCAATCACCGCAATGGCCAAAGGTTGCAGCATCTGAGAACCGGAGCCCAAGCCGAGAGCCAGCGGGATCATACCCGCCACGGTGGCCAGCGCGGTCATCATAATCGGACGCAGCCGGCGCTCGCCGGCGCGAATCATGGCTTCCTCGGCCGAAGTTCCCTCCGCCCGGAATTTCTGGTCGGCATCCAGCAGCAGGATGCCGTTCTTGGCCACGATGCCGATCACCATGATCAGCCCCATAAACGAAGACAGGTTGAAGGTGGTGCCGGTGACGAGGAGCGCGAGGAATACGCCGCAGGTGGAGAGCAGCGCGGAGGAGATCACCGCGACGGGCGCGGCGAAGTTGCCGAATTCGAAAAGCAGCACGGTGAACACCAGGACCACCGCCAGCACCAGAACGAAGGCCAGGTCCTTGAACGATTTCTGCTGCTCCTCATACTGGCCGCCGTACTGCACGCGGATGCTCGGCGGCAGGTGCAGGTCGTCTACCGCCTGCTGGACCTTGGCCATACCCTCACCGAGGTTCATATCTTCGAAGCGCGCGGTCACCTGGACGTCGCGCTGGAGATTCTCGCGGCGGATCTCGGTCTGGCCGGGGATCTCCACGATGTTGGCCAGCGAGCCGAGGGTGGCCGTCTTGCCGGTTCCACTGACCAGCGTGGTGTTGCGAATGGAGTCGAGCGTGGCGCGGGTCTCTTCCGGGAAACGCACGCGGATGGTGTAGGAACGGTCGTTCACCACGACCGGCGCCGTGGCAGGCTCGCCTTGCAGGATAGCGGCGGTATCGGTTTCCACCTCTTGCGGGGTGAAGCCGGCGCGGGCGGTGACCATGGAGTCCACGTTGAAAAGCCGGGCCGGGCCGCTGATGGTGTTCTCGATGCCGTCGAGCACATCCACCACGCCGGGGATCTTCTTGATGGCGCCGGCCACCGACGTGGCCCACTGGGCGAGCAGCACCGGGTCCTGGGCGAACAGCTTGATGACCACCGGCTCGGGCGCGCTGGTGAGGTCGCCGATCATGT
>JBGPKH010000767.1:0-3915 GCA_041485845.1 Bryobacteraceae bacterium | reverse complement strand
CGTCGTTTGCGGCGTTGATCGCCATCGTCACTGGGAATTCACATTGAGAGCCGGCGCTGACGCACGGTCCCTTCCATCGCACGCGGACTTAATCTGAGAAAAACGACTTTCTACGAGGGAGAAAAGCCTGGCGGGTTACACGATGACTGCTCGGCGCGACTCCCCTTCCTCCAAAGCGGCGCGCACGTGCGGATTGCCCAACGGCAGGTAACGAGCAACAAACGTCACTGGGAATTCACATTGAGTTCTACCTGAATGACCCGCACTGGGGCCGGATGTTCGTCCGCATGTGCCCTATTTTCCATTTTCGGCACGGGTGTGCCTCAACCAACACAACTGGCTGGCGATTCGGATGCAGGAAGAGGGCCTCGATTTTCAGCAGTGCAGCAACGCCTTCCTGAAGTGCGGCAATCCGGCACGCCTGCAAGAACTCGCCGACTCGCTCACCGCACAGGATCTGACTCCGTGGGTGGATATGCGATATTTGGCAACAGTAATGGCAGTGAGGCCGCGGTGCCATTCGAATCGACCATAGGAGAAAACCCGGTATTGCCATTCGATAATACGAACGGCTTCGGCATGGGAGTAGCCTTGGCGAATTCAGACTTCACGGCGATGACGGTAAACGCAACCTTCAAGGATGGAAATGGGAACGTCATCGGGACCAGTCAATTCACCATGGTCCCGAATACTCACACATCGTTCATCTTCACCGAAAGGTGGCCCTTTACCGCCGGCAGGCAGGGCACGGTTTCATTCGACTGCTTCGATAAATTCGGGTCGAATGCTTTCGGCCTGGCGGTTCTCGGCCTGAGATTCACGCCGCAAGGTGCCTTTACGTCCGTGGCGGCGCTTGAGAAGTGGACGCTGGATTGATCCACGAGCCACAGATGGCCCGTAGGCCCAGCAAGACAGGATACGTGGACGAACGCTCAGACTCATGATGATCGCGCTACTGGCGGCAGTCGTGTGCGCGTTGGCGGCCGATAAGAAACCGCCGCGCCCCGTACTCTCAGGCAAACTCCTCGACTTCACCGAAGAGCGCTACTACTCGCCGGGCGGGATCACCCCGTTGCTGAACTCTTCCTGCGTGAATCGAGACACACGGTAGATATGGGAGACCGCGTGCTGGTGATCCGTCACAGCACCTGCATGCCGATACGAGACCCGGCTTTACGAGTGGTGATCGGACGCTAGATCCAGGTCCAATTCGACAAGCGCAATGAGGATCGGGTCGGTTTATTGGATTCGAAGGGCAAGACGCACTGGTACCGGCTGTTCAAGGTCACGCAGAAGTAGGCCGCAATTTCATTTTGCGCACCCGCGCTTCCGTTTGGCCTCCCGAGCGGCAACGGCTTTCCTCGCACGATCTGAACGCTGCTCGGGTGTCATGGTTTCGAGGGACCGCTTCCCGCCGATCTTGCCGCCTTTGGCGCCTTGCTTTTTGAAGAACTCCCGAACTTCGGGCGGTAGTCTCTTCGCCATGTACAAATCTTAACCCGGTTTAGATATTATGTAAAGAAATCTTTTGCAATCTATAGGGGCTTTAGATAAACTAGAAGCATGAAAGCAATCGGCTACGTCAGAGTGAGCACGGAAAAACAGGCAGACTTCGGCGTTTCGCTCGAAGCGCAATCGGAGAAGGTCCGGGCCATGGCCGTAGTGCAAGGCGCGGAACTGGCGGAAATCATCATTGACGCGGGCGAATCGGCAAAGTCCCTGAACCGTCCGGGCATGGACCGGCTTCTCTCCCTGGTGGATGCCGGCGCGGTGGATACCGTCATTATTGCGAAACTGGATCGGCTGACCAGGCCGGTTGCGGATCTTGCCGAACTTCTGAAGCGCTTTGAGCGGCGCGGTGTATCGCTGGTGAGCGTGGCGGACTCTCTGGACACGCGGAGCGCGGCCGGCCGGCTTGTGCTGAACATCATGGTGAGCGTGTCGCAGTGGGAGAGGGAAGCCATTGGCGAGCGGACGCGGGACGCCATGCACCACAAGCCAGCGAACGGTGAGCGGGTGGGGACGGTTCCTTTCGGTTACCACACGGCAGAGGAGGGTGTTCACCTGGAAGCCGACACGGCAGAGCAAGGCATCCTGTCTCGCATCCGGGAACTGAAGGCAACGGGCTACACCACCCGGCAGATTGCGGCCGAACTGAGCGCGCAGGGATTCACGACCCGCCGCGGGACGGCGTGGCGATTCCAGTACGTTGCTGAAGCGCTCCGGGCCGCTTGAAGAGGGCTAAACTGCATGAAGAGTCGGACGGGCAAAGCGAAGAACAAGGCGGCGCCGGAGAAGAACCGGACATGGTTCGAGCGGAAGGTGGCCGAACTGAAGGCCGAAATCGACAGGTTGCCGGCGGACCGGCAGGAAACACTCAGGAACGATTTGAACAAAGGGAAGGACGATTGAGCAATGGCCGTTTATAAGCGCGGTAAGACGTGGTGGTACTCATTCATCTACGCCGGCAAACGTGTGCAGGAATCGGCCAAAACGTCTCGGAAGATGCTGGCTGCGGAAGCGGAGCGAGCGCGGCGGCTTGAGTTGGAGCGGGCGCTGTCCGGCTTACCCACCGAAGCGCGGGAGCGGCGAATCCGAAGCATGGGACAGGTCCTCGATTCGTACGCTGGCGGCTATGGCTTGAATCACCGGCAAAGGTCCACCGTTTGGGTGAAGGGATGCGTGGCGCATCTCAAGAAACACCTCGGTTCGTTGCTGTTGCCGGACCTGACCGAGGATGCCGTCCGCGGATTTATTCGGGCGCGACTTGGAGAGGGCGCCTGCGGGCGAACGATCAACATGGACCTCGGGACGCTCAGCCGGGCCATTAGGGAAGCCGTGGCGGGCGCTGTGGCCTACCCTGCGCAAACTCGAAGAACGCAAGGATGTGGGGCAGACCATTTCGCCCGATGACGAAACGGAATTAATAAGGACAGGTGATGTAGGGCCAGATCGTGAACAGCGGTGCCGCCACGATTTCCCGATGCCACGGCCAACCCGCGTTATACAACCGCATCAGGTAACGGCAGTGAAGGACCTCACAGCACGGCGATCCCATGCGTGCCGGCGCGCTTCTGCATCACGCGGTAGGCCGCCTCGCCGGCGCCCAGAGCCCGGTTCCAGAGCGCGGCCGAGATTACGCTCATGGAGTTGATGATGTTGCTCCCTTTGCCAGCGACACCGCGCCGACGGTGAACTGCGGCGTGCCAGTGGGGTTGAGGTTTCCCAGGTGGCAATATGCGCCGTTGTCCATCTGGGTGAAGGCGATGGTTCCGGATGCGCCGGGACTGGTGAAACGCACTGCATTCCGCTCGGCGGTTTGGGCGACTTGGGTCAGTCGCTCTTGTGATCTTCCAGCTAAGACGTCTGGTGGTTGTGGATCAAATGAACGAGGCGAAGCTTCTTCAATCGGCAGTGGCAACGGCCATGTGCGCCCGTACTTGTTCGGGTCGTTGCCGCAGCTTGGCTCCGACCAATTTCGACGTCTAAGGACTCGGACCTACGCGGAATTGCCAATGCGGGGGTCCACACCTTGCGCTCCTTACCTCCGACGATCTCTGGCCTTGGTTCGAGGTCGCCAGACTGGTCACGTCCGTTTCGAAGTGCCTGTGCGCCGAGAGGTCTTCGGCAGGCAGGGTATTCCCACGCCGGAATAAGTGGACCCGTCCCGGTACCCGTCTGCCGCAGGAACTTGCGGGTCCCCGAGAAAAGTCAGAATACAACAACTCTCCGGCGGCCACGAGAGATCGGGCCGCTAACGGGAATCGAACGTGCTAGCTAGGGGCCAGTTCAGTCCAGTTCAGTTCGTGCCAAGTCTATGCAGGGTGTGGCTCTCATTCTGGACATTTCACCAGGAATGTGCTAAAACAGACTGCCAGATTTTGACTTAATGGCAGGAGGTGTGATGCCCAAGAT
>JBGPKH010000766.1:0-3918 GCA_041485845.1 Bryobacteraceae bacterium | reverse complement strand
GTCTGGCCGCCCGCCAGTTTGTACTCCTGCAAGAAGTACTGGCCGCCGATCTGCTTGTCCCTCACGTTCAGGGTCAGCTTGCCTAGCAGGTCGGGAGTGAACTGAACATAAGTCTCGCGGGCGCCGAATAACTGGTCCAGGCCGAGGTTGGGCTGAACCGTGCCAACTGTACCGCCGTCTCCAAAATACCCGGGGCAGCCTTCACTGACTAACTTCCCGCCCTTCGCGACATAGTCGCGCAGCTTATCCGCCGTAGCCTTCTTCAGCATCACGGGATCGGGGAGATAGATCATCGGGTATTCGCCGATGTCATCGATACCCACAAAATCCGCTTGAATGTTCGAATCGAAGAAAGCCTGGTATGCCCCTTGCGCCGATTGGACGTAGTTCGCGCCTCCGCCTCCTCCCGCACCGCCTGCTCCTCGCCCGCCGGCTGCTCCTCGTCCACCGCCCCCTCCGCCCTGGACCACGCTAAAATCCTCCGACTCCTGCGCGAAGACGATACCCACGTCGCCCTTGACCGGCCGTGACTTCCAAATGTCCGGGTGCGAGTTGGTCCAGCGTGCCAGCTTGCCGGCCATCTCCGCCTGCGGCGTGACCGAGCCGTCCATCCCCATGGGACCGAACGCTCCGAACAACGGGCCGTCCAGCAATGGGCGCCAGCGCGTGAAGAGGATGCCGGTGGCCCCGGCGGCCATGTCGATCAGGCTCCACGCGCGCACGTCCTTATCGTCCGAGCTGCGCCCATCCTCCAGCGGGCGGTTGATCACCTGCGGCTGCATCCACAGCGGCCCGCCCGTGGCTTCGGCGTGCCAGAAGGGCTTCCCGCGCGAGCCGGCGCGCACCATATCCACGGCCTGAAACTGCATCCAGGGATCGTTGCCATGGCGCGAAGCCACCCACGTATACCCATACGAATCCACCTCGGCTGCCGTGCGCCACTCGATCTCGGTGAGCAGGCCGGTGCTGTGCGCGGTGATCTTGTTTCGCTGGTCGAGCCGGCGAATCAGCTCCGTGCGCCAGCGCAGAAGCCGGATGGCGTTGTCCCGGCGGAACGCCAGCCAGTCGAGGGAGTCGGGGTAGCCGCCTGTGCCGTGTGGCGGGTGTACCGATTCCCAGTCGCCGAGACTGTAGCGGCGCCAGGCGCGGCCGAGGGCTTCGATCGTGCCGTACTTCGCTTTCAGCCACTCGCGGAACTTGGCTTGCGTGCCCCGGCAAAAGCATTCCTGCATTCCCCCTTCGTTCCACACGTCGTAGCCCAGGGTGGCGGGCTTATCGCGATAGCGCTCCACCAGCGCGGTCAGGAACTTTCCGGCTTCGCCGCGGACGTCGTCATTATCCAGACACAGGGGCGCGCTGCCGGTTGCGCTGCTGCCGCTGACGGAGGCTCCTTTGGGCTATGGTCTGAAGGTATCGCGTGGGTGTTGTCCGGCGAAGCCTCCGCACCAAAACAAGCCCTTGAAGGATACGTACAATATATGTATGCTCTAATCGTGGAGAACGACCTCAGCTTCGATTGGGATGAGGCCAATATCCAGCACATCGCCCGCCACGAAGTGGAGCCCGAAGAATTGAAACAGCTCTTTGCCAACGACCCGATTGACATCGATTTCGGAGTCGTCGATGGCGAAGATCGATGGACGTCCATCGGTCATACGAACGCGCTTCGGTTCCTGCTGGTCGTTTGGACGATGCGCCAGGGGGCGATTCGAGTCGTTACGGCTCGCGTCGCCTCCCAACCATATCGTGACGAATACCTGAAAGCGAAGGGACTCTGACATGCCCAGCAAAGCAGAACGGCCGAAAGTGCCTAAGTTCAAAACCGAAGCCGAAGAGGCCGGATGGTGGGATGCCCGCATGGACATGGTGGGCGACGAGTTGGTGAAGGCGATGAAGGACGGAACCGCAAGACGAGGAACCGCCCGGCGGCTGGTGAAGGAATCGCGTGAATCGCGCAACATCACTATCCGCATGCCGATCAGCGACATCGAACGCGCTCAGAAGCTAGCCGAAAAGAAGGGAATCGGCTATCAGACCTACATGAAGATGCTCCTGCGGGAGGCGCTGGATCGGGAACAGCGCAAGGCTTCCTGAGCGATCGCGAGGGAATCGCTCAAGGGCCTGCCGCCGCCTAAGCCTGTGCGCCGCCGCGCGAAAGAAAGGCGGTGACCTTCCCGGCGCACCATTGGCGTCAAAATGAGGCCTGTTTCCGCTTCGAGGACAATGATCGTAAGGAACGGTAGACCCTTGACGACTACGGAGGATCTGGAGGCCGAAACACCTACGGGATGCACGCTACCTAATGATGGGCAACGAAGATTCCTACCAGATCGGGCCGGCTGACAGAAGCCCTGGTCGGAAGCACTAATTCTCAGAGGGCCTCTCTATGCGGTCAATGACCAGAAAGTCCACCGGCCCTTTTGCCGACTCCAGTTTCAGACCGAGTTGTTCCTGCAGGGCCGTATGGATGTAAGGCAACCCGGATGGGTCGGTTGATGCCGGACCACCTTGGCTATCCGCTGCCACACGGCAGGGACCGGAATCGGGTGTGAAATTGAGTTGAACGTCGTACTCCCCAGTCAGGCCGGTTCGGTTGAGGATCTCGTGATCGAACTGTCTGGACAGCATTGTGGCGATAGCGTCCGTCGTCACCCGCCTGCCGACGAGGCGTCCGCATCCTCCGCGAGTCTTGGGCGCGGAGTCATTGTGCGCCGTCAGCTTGGGCCCACCCTTGGCCACAACCAGCAAGTACACCGACATCCGCTTCGCCTCGCGGTGGGTTGAGAGTTGGAACCGGTCGGCCAGCAATTCGCGCACCAACGATTTTTCGTCCTCCAAGCTATTGGTCTTACTGCTGACACTCTTCGCAGCGATGTCGAATCGCTCGCTGTCGATCCATCCGGGCGCCCGCCCGATCTGGTAGTCCCTCACGCCGTAGGCCAGCCGAATCAGTTCTCTCACAGTTATGTTCGCGGCGGTTAGCCTTCCTCGTACGCTATCGAGATTCGAGTCGGCAGTGGTGTTGCGGCTTGGCCTGACGGAAGCTACCTCAAGTGTCTGCGACGGTTGCGCCCATGCACCGCCAAGAGACGCCAAGGCCATTGCCCCAAGAGTCATCAAATATCTGGATTTCGAAACTCTCGTGCCGATGGCCATGACGGTTATACTGTTGTGCGGCCAAAAGGTTACGAAAAATGTCGGGCACGGGAGACATGCCCGCCAGCCTGGCAGTGCAACGATTGGCTCGGTTCCTCCCTTACGCCGTAGTGTTTAGGATTGCTCTGGTCAAGCCCTCGCACCACATGTCGCTCCTCGCCAGGATTCCGTGCCTCTGGGGGCGAAGGCTCAGCGCCTGTGTTCCGGCGCCACGGGCCGCCCCCGGCTATTCCAGCCGGATCACCGCCACGTTCCGATCCTCAACAGTAACGGCCAGAGTGTTGCCGCTCATGGCCGGGCGGCTGGACTCCTGCCAGAGGTCCACTGCGCGTTGAAACGGGGAAGGCAATGAGACCTTGACGGTCCGCGGCGTCCGCGTGGGGTTGACCACCCACACGTAAGTGCCGCCGGCGCCTTTATGCAGCCGGGCTTTCACCGCGGCGTCGCTGGACTTCGCCTGCTGCTGGATGCCGGCCCGGCGAGCAGGCCGGCGAAGAATTCGCGCGTTCCCGCCGCGTGGTTCCGGTAGTAGCTCCCACCCGGGAAAGTGCCGATTAACAGCGTCTTGCCGCTGCCCAAGTTGTGCTCCACGGCGGCGATGTGGCCGTTGGCGTACTGGCCCGCCGCCTGGCCTCCCGCCAGCCTATATTCCTGTAAGAAGTACTGGCCGCCGATCTGCCTGTCCCTCACCGTCAAGGTAAGTTTCCCCAGCAGGTCGGGAGTAAACTGGACATAGGTCTCGCGAGCTCCGAATAACTGGTC
>JBGPKH010000765.1:0-3923 GCA_041485845.1 Bryobacteraceae bacterium | reverse complement strand
GTGGTAGGAGAACGCACATGAAGCAAACTACATTCAGCAGACGGGCCGCTGTCTTCGGTGCGGCTGCGCTGCCTTTGATCCGCGTGGTCAAGGGCCAGTCGAAGCCCAGGAATGTCGTCATTTCCAGCGCCAACCGCAACAACGGCGGCATCAATTGCTGCGCCAAGGCGATGGAGATCGTCAAGAGCGGCGGCGACACGCTGGATGCGGTGATCGCCGGCGTCAACATCGTGGAGCTCGATCCGCGCGACAGCAGCGTGGGCTACGGCGGGCTTCCCAATGAAGACGGCGTGGTGGAGCTGGACGCCAGTTGCATCCACGGCCCCACGCGGCGCGGCGGCGCGGTGGGCGCGCTGCGCAACATCAAGACTCCTTCCAACGTCGCGCAGAAGGTGATGGCCGAGACCGACCACATGATGCTGGTAGGCGAAGGCGCGCTGCGCTTCGCCAGGGATTTCGGCTTTAGGGAGGAGAACCTGCTCACCGAAGAATCGCGCATCCAGTGGCTGGTGTGGAAGCGGCAGATGCGCGATAAGAACGGGCACACCAACTGGGAGTCGGGCGTGGATGCGCCGCCGGCCAAGAAGATCGGCGAGTTGAAACGGCTTTTCCCGCAGGCCGGCGAGACCTTGCTGGCCGAGGCGCTGGAGAACGCCGTGAACCCGCCGCACGGCACCATCAACTGCATTTCGTTGAACGAAAAGGGAGAGATGTCCGCGGTCACGACTACCAGCGGGCTCGCCTGGAAGATCGCCGGCCGCTGCGGGGATTCCCCGATCATCGGCGGCGGGATGTGGCTCGATCAGGACGTCGGCGGCGCCGGTTCCACCGGCCGTGGCGAGGAGAATCTGCGAGTGTGCGGCGCGCACACTGTGGTCGAAAACATGCGCCACGGCATGTCGCCCAAGGAGGCCGCGCTCGACGCCCTGAAACGCGTCGCGCGGAATTTCGACAATGACGAAAAACGACTCCAGGCGGTGGACCTGAACTTCTACGTCCTGCGTAAGGATGGCGAGTACGCCGCTGCGTCGCTGTGGGGATCTCGCACCGGGCGCGCCCCGCAGTTCGCCGTTTCGACCAGCGATCGCGCCAGCCGGCACGAGGATTGCGTCTTCCTTTTGGAGCGTAGAGCATAGGGATTCCGGCCCGTGCGGGCATAGACGTGTGGGAATAGAGCATGGCCCAGATTTTTCATCGCAGCACGAACACCTTTTCGCGCATTACCATTTTCGGCGCGGTGTTCATACTGGCTTTTCTCACCTGGGTCTTTGCCGAGTTGGATCGATCCGCGTACACTACCCGCGCCACGGCGGCGCGCGAGCAGCCCGTGCCCTTCAGCCACGCGCACCACGTTGGTGGTCTCGGCGTGGATTGCCGCTATTGCCACACCACGGTCGAGACTTCCGCTTTCGCCAACATTCCGCCAACCAAGACCTGCATGAACTGCCATTCGCAGATCTGGAACACGAGCCCCACACTCGAGCCGGTACGGGCGAGTTTCCGCACCGGAGAGTCGATCCGGTGGACGCGCGTCAACGACCTGCCGGATTTTGTTTATTTCAATCACAGCATCCACGTCAACAAGGGAGTCGGTTGTGAGAGCTGCCACGGAAGAGTGGACCGCATGCCGCTCACCGCGCAGGAGAACTCACTCCAGATGGAGTGGTGTCTTAACTGTCATCGCCATCCCGAGAAGTACGTAAGACCGCGCGAATTCATCACCGCCATGGGTTATCAGCCTGCCGGCGAGCAAGAAGAAATCGGGCGCCGGCTGGTTGCGGAGTACAAGATTCAGGATGCGCGGTTGCTTACGAGTTGTTCTACTTGCCATCGATGAGTGAACCAAGAGAGAAGTTGGATCTGGCCACCGTTCGGGCGCGAATCGACGGAGCCCGCGGGCGCGACTATTGGCGCAGCCTCGACGACCTGGCTTCGACACCGGAGTTTCAGGAACTCGTCGAGCGCGAGTTCCCGCGGCAGGCCGTGGGCTGGAGCGATGACGAAGACAGCGTCGCCGGACGCCGCAATTTCCTGAAGCTGATGGGCGCGTCGCTGGCGCTCGCCGGACTCACGGCCTGCACCCGCCAGCCCTCCGAGTTCATCATGCCCTACGTGCGGCAGCCGGAAGAGCTCATCCCCGGACGCCCGCTGTTCTTCGCTACCGCCATGACGCTCGGAGGCGTCGCCAACGGCGTGCTGGCCGAGAGCCACGAAGGGCGTCCCACCAAGATCGAAGGCAATCCCGAGCATCCCGCCACGCTGGGCGCGTGCGACATTTTCTCGCAGGCGTCCGTGCTGCAACTGTACGATCCGGACCGCTCGCAGGCGCTCACCTTCCAGGGCGAGATCCGTTCGTGGGGCGCGTTCCTGGGCGCCCTGAAGGAAACGCTCGATGCGCAGAAGAGCAGGAACGGCGCGGGCATCCGCATTCTCACCGAGACCGTGACCTCGCCCACCCTGGGCGAACAACTCCGCACCGTGCAGAAGCTGTATCCCGCGGCGAAGTGGCACCAGTGGGAGCCCGCCGGTCCGCACAACGCGCGGGCCGCCGCCGTGCAGGCGTTCGGACAACCGGTCAATACGTACTACAACCTGGCGCCCGCCAAAGTGGTGGTGTCGCTGGATTCCGATTTCCTCGCGTCCGGCGCCGCCAGCCTGCGTTACGCGCGCCAGTTCGCGGCCGGCCGCCGCGTGCGTGAAGACCGCGCCGGGATGAACCGGCTCTACGTGGTGGAGCCGATGCCCACGCCGACCGGAAGCAAAGCCGATCATCGCCTGCCGCTGCGCGCCGCCGATATCGAAGAGTTCGCCTGGGCGCTGGCCACCGGCATCGGAGCCGCCAACGGTCCCCAGAACGGCGAGAACGCCGACATCTACAAATGGATCGGCGCCATCGCGCGCGATCTCCAGAATCACAAAGGCGAGTGCCTCGTGATCGCGGGCGATTACCAGCCGCCCATCGTCCACGCGCTGGCGCACGTCATGAACGCGTCGCTCGGCAATGTGGGCAAGACGGTTTTCTACACCGACCCGATCGAGGTCAACCCCGTGGATCAACTGGCCTCGCTTCAGGACCTGGTGAAAGATCTGGACGCGGGAGCCGTGGACCTGCTGCTGATCCTGGGCGGCAATCCGGCGTTCACCGCGCCGGTGGAACTGGGCATGCGGGATCGCATCGGCAAGGCGAGAATGCGCGTCCACCTTGGCCTCTACGAGGACGAGACTTCGGAAGCCTGCCAGTGGCACCTGCCGGAAGCGCATTACCTGGAAACCTGGGGCGACGCGCGCGCCTTCGACGGCGCCGTCACCATCCAGCAGCCGCTCATCGAGCCGCTCTACAATGGCCGCTCCATTTACCAGATCCTCCAGATGCTCGCCGAGAACCCGGAGACCGACGCTTACGACATCGTAAAAGGCTATTGGGCCGCGCAGCACAAGAGCGCGGATTTCGAGACCTGGTGGCGGCGCGCGGTGCATGATGGCGTGGTGGCGAACACGGCGCTCCCCACAAAGACTCCCGCGATTCGCGGCGCCGCCATCGCCGAGCGCGCGCAGAAGAGCCGTCTCGAAGGCAAGCTCGAGGTGATCTTCCGCCCCGACCCCACGATCTACGACGGGCGTTTCGCGAACAACGGCTGGCTGCAGGAACTGCCCAAGCCTATCACCAAGCTCACCTGGGACAACGCCGCGATTCTGAGCCCGGCGACGGCTCACCGCTTGAACGTCGAGTCGGGCGACATGCTCCAGTTGACCTACGAAGGCCGCACTCTGCGCGCGCCCGCGTGGGTGCAGCCCGGTCACGTGGCCGGCGCGGTGACGCTGCACCTCGGTTACGGCCGCACCAAGGCGGGACGTTCCGGCACGGGCGTGGGCTTCAACCCCTACGGCCTGCGCACCGCGAAGGCCATGTGGCAGGATCACGG
>JBGPKH010000764.1:0-3929 GCA_041485845.1 Bryobacteraceae bacterium | reverse complement strand
ATCCAGTGGGACGGCGCCAAGCTCGGCATCACCGGCCAGGAGGTGAGGGACATCGTGGTCGACACCGACCCCCGCATCGTCCTGGCGGGTGGAAGCGGCTCGCGGCCCGGCAACATGGCCAGTTCCGTATCCGTGGTTCCCTACCAGATGATGCTCGGCGACGAGAAGGTGGTGGCCGACCGGCTCTACGCTTTGCTCTCCAAGCCCCCGAAGATTCAAGATCCCCCCGCGCCTCCCGCCGGCCAGCCGGCAAGTGTAGCGGGACAGTGGGAGTTGCATCTCGATTTCGTCCACCTGGCGGCGGACCATACCCTCGTGCTGGAGCAGGACGGCACGAAGCTGATGGGCACGCACCACGGCGAGTTCGCCGCCGGAGACCTCAACGGGACGGTGGCGGCCAACACGGTCCGATTCCAGAGCTCGCTCGGCACCGAGGGCACTCGAGTGTCCTTCCAGTTTACGGGCGCCGTGGAGAACGGCAAGATGTTCGGCACCGTGGCGCTCGGCGAATATGGCGAAGCCCGCTGGACCGCGGCCAAGCACCAATACCGTACCGGAGGCGGCCGCCGAGGCTAACAGGCCGCGATCGCACTTACCGAGCCGCGACCACAGAGCCCCGACCGCACTTACCGAACCGCGACCGCACTTACCGGGCCGCCACAGGCCGTTTGCGCAGGTACGTAGTGCGGAAAGCCAGCGGTCGGGATAAAATCAAGACACTTCGTGCGCAAACACTGGGAACATCTGCGCGGCGCCCTGACGCGCCGCATGCAGTACAAAATCACGCGCGGGGGACTGCTGTTCACACTGGCCATCCTGGTGGTGGGTCTCGGCGCCATCGTTTCCGCCAACAATCTGCTCTTTCTCATCGTCGCCACCATGCTGGCCACTCTCCTGGTTTCCGGATTCGTCAGCCGCCTTTGCCTAGCCGGTCTGGAACTGGATTTCCTGGTGCCCGAGCACGTCCCGGCTGGCCGCTCGGTTCCGGGCAAGCTTTTCGTGCGCAACCAGAAATGGCTCATACCGTCGTTCTCCATTCGCGTGGAGGGCATTCGCGATCCGGCGAGCCCCACTCTTAAATCGGGCGTCTACTTCCCCCTGATCGCCGCCGGCGCGACCGTGGAAGAGACCGTCGAAGTGCGGTTTCCGCGGCGCGGCGCTTACCGCCAGAACAGCTTCGCCTTCTCCACGTCCTTTCCGTTCGGCTTTCTGGAGAAATCGGCGCACGTCACCTTGCGCCGCGAAATGACCATCTATCCTTCCATCGATCCCCAACCGGGGTTTGACGACCTGTTCATCGGCATCTCGGGCGAGATCGAAACGCACCACCGCGGCCTCGGCAAGGATTTCTACCGCATCCGGCCGTACGAGTCCTTCGAGAGCGCCCGCCACGTGGATTGGAAAGCCACGGCGCACGTGGGCAGCCTCCAGGTCCGCGAGTTTGCGCGCGAGCAGGAGCAGACCGTCGAGATTTTTCTCGACCGCGGCATTCCGCCCGAACTGGACGCCTGGTTCGAGCACGCCATCGACTGCTGTGCGTTCCTCGCGTGGGGGCTCTCCAACCAGGGCGCATCCATACACTTCCGCTCCAATGGGTTCGATTTCCGCCAGCCGGAGGACGGAGACATTTACACGATTCTCAAGTACCTCGCTTTGGTGTACCCGCAACCTGCCGATGCGTTGGAGGCGCCGCTGAACGACACCAGTTACAAGATCGTATTCACACCTTCGCCGCAACGGTTCAGCGAAGCGGGCTGGGTCGGCGCGCGCGTACTCGATCCCGATGCCCTGCCGGTTCCGGCTGTCCGGCCAGCGGGTTCAGGCGCACCAGGGACGCCGGAAGCGGGGGACTGAGATAGCTCACCGCATCAGCGGGCGCACCCGGTCCACCGGAAAACCTTCCGGCCCCCGGACTTGTTTTCCAATGGTCTTCAAACGCTCTGCGATGCTCCGGGCATACTGCGCCGGGACTCCCAGCGCAACCAGCGCCTTTTCCGCGCGGCTCACCGATTCGTAGAATCCTATGGTCGATGTCCCCGCGCTCTGCAACACCTCGACAATCGGCGTGGTCACTTGCGAGAGCCGCTCCGCACGCAGATTTCCAGTCGGCAGACCGGCCGCCAGCTCGTCGGCCAACACTTTCACGTGTGCCGGCGATGGACGATGGTCGTGGTCTGCCACGGAAGCGATGTCGGCCGCAAGCTGACGGCCAACCAGGTTGCGCGATGTGCCGTCCTTCAAAGTCAACAAAGTGGAATTCAGTTTGCGAATGGCCGATGCGTTAGCCTGATTCTCGGAAGCCGGCTGGGCCGTGAGACCGGCGGACAGCAGCAAGAGACAAGATACGCCCTTCATGACCGAATTCTACCCTGTGCTAACGTCAAAGTCATGCCCATCGAAGGCGCGGGCGGCGCCAGCCAGTGGAAGCCGGACTCCTGGCGTCAGCGCCCCGCCTTGCAGCAGCCCGACTATCCCGATGCCGCCGCCCTCCACCGCGTCCTTGCCGAGCTGAGCCAACTGCCGCCGCTGGTCACCAGTTGGGAAATCATGCACCTCCGCGGCCAGCTTGCCGAGGCGACTGCCGGCGGCCGGTTCGTCCTGCAAGGCGGCGATTGCGCCGAGCGCTTCGTCGATTGCACCTCCACCCGCATCGCAAACACGCTGAAGGTCCTGTTGCAGATGAGCCTGGTGCTGGTGGTTGGCGCCCAGCGGCCGGTGATCCGCATCGGGCGCTTCGCCGGACAATACGCCAAGCCGCGCTCCGCCAACGAGGAGACGCGCGACGGAGTCCGCCTGCCCTCCTACCGCGGCGACATCGTCAACCGTCCGGAGTTCACCGCCGCCGCGCGCACACCCGACCCGCAACTGCTCCTGCGCGGCTACGAACGGGCCGCCCTCGCCCTGAATTTTATCCGCGCCCTGGTCAAAGGGGGATTCGCCGACCTGCACCATCCCGAGTACTTCGACCTCGACTGGGTCGAGCACGCCCCGCTCGCCGACGACTATCACCGCATGGCCGAGACCATCGGCGACGCCCTGCGCTTCATGGAGCACGTGCTCGGCGTGCGTGCCGGCGAGACCGGCTGCATCGATTTCTTCACCTCGCACGAAGCCCTGCATCTCGGCTATGAGTCCGCGCAAACCCGCCGCGTGCCGCGCCGCCCCGGCTGGTTCAATCTCACCACGCACTTTCCCTGGGCCGGACTGCGCACCAATGACCCCGAAGGCGCCCACATCGAATACTTGCGCGGCATCGAGAATCCGATAGGAGTGAAAGTGGGCATGGACGTCACACGGGAGCAGGTGGCGCGCTGGATCGATGCACTCGATCCCCAGCGCCAGCCGGGCCGCCTGACCTTCATCCATCGTTTCGGCGCCGGCCGGATCGCCGCCGCGCTACCCAAGCTGATCGAATCCGTCCGCGCCGAGGGTGGGCAGGTCCTGTGGGTCTGCGATCCCATGCACGGCAACACGCAGATGACTGCGGGCGGTGTGAAGACGCGCAACTTCGCGGACATCTATTCCGAAGTGGAGCAGGCCTTCGACATCCACCGCTCCCTGGGCGGCAAGCTCGGCGGCATGCACATCGAGCTGACCGGAGAAAACGTCACCGAGTGCATCGGCGGCGCGCGCGGTCCGGCTGAGGAGGATCTGGCAAGCGCGTATGAATCCCAGATCGACCCGCGCCTCAACTACGAGCAGTCCCTCGAGCTGGCCTTCCTGATCGCGCGCAAAATGAAGAACCATTCTATAGTGGTCCCAGGATTTCAGACCAAGCAATAAGCTAAGATTTCGGCGGAGTCGTTGACAAGGAGAGGTCGATGACGACGACGAGAAAACAGCTATAGTGCGCAGTTCAAAGCTCGGGTGGTGATCGAGGCGATCCGCGGCGAGAAGACGCTCAGCCAGTTGGGATCGCAGTTCAAGGT
>JBGPKH010000763.1:0-3940 GCA_041485845.1 Bryobacteraceae bacterium | reverse complement strand
TGCGCGGCACGGTGAGCGGCGCGAGTTATTTCGACCTCAATCACGACGGCGCGCGGCAACCGGGCGAGCCGGGACTTTCCGGCCGCGCGATCGAGTATGCGGGTGGGGAGCCGGGGAAGATCGCCACCGATGGGAGCGGCAACTACAGCGCGTCGCTTCCCGCCGACCCGGCGTACTTCGACCCGAGCTACACGCTGACCACGAGCGGCAGCAAAGCCCAGACGATTCTTCTGACCGATCGCGCCGAGGTGAGCGGCGTGAACTTCGGCAGTGTGTGCGTGGTCCAAAACCGCGGCGGCGCCGGCCCGAGGTTCTGGTCGAAGGGTGATGGCCAGGCGGCTCTCGCCGCCCATGAGCAGGACTGGCGCAAGCTGGTGAGCTCGACGGTGCCGGGCGCGCCCACCCAGGACTACAAGCAGTTGCAGGCGTGGTTGCGCAAGACGAAAGGCGTTGCACCTCAGTTGGCGTCAACAGTGCTCAACGTGGCCTACGGCACGCAGGACGGAAGCGCGACGGTGCAGGATCCCGTGGCCGGCGACTGGCCGGCGATCCACGCGCTGATCGCGCGCGTGAGCGTGGCCATCGCCGCCGGCACGGGGGAGCGGTACAAGGCATTGCTCGAGAAGTTGAACGGCAACGCGGCGATGGTGACGCCGTCGAGCCCGGTGAAGTGCGGGGCGTATCAGGCCCGCTAACGGCGAAACGAGGGCCGAATACACGGTGCAAAGTGGCGGTCATCGGTCAAGGTTTCAAGCGGCCTTCCCGGCACAGGGCCGAAGCGCCCGCGATTGCCGCGCTGGCAGCTTGTCCGGCCCGGAGGGAATGTCCGGCATGCTTCGCCGCATCGAGCCCGGCTCGGTCCGCCAGTTTCTTTCACGATGCGCTAGCGAGGGTTGTTCCGGGAAGCCATGGAAGTACGCCGTGATCCAGGCCCAATCCACTCTTTGATCGGCTAAACTTAGCTGTACCACTCATATGCCGCTTTCTGTGGGCGACAAACTCGGCCCGTATGAAATCGCCTCGCCGCTTGGCGCCGGCGGAATGGGCGAAGTGTACCGGGCACGCGACACGCGCTTGGGCCGCGACGTCGCGCTGAAGATCCTACCGGCGGAGGTGGCCGGCGATCCCTCCCGGCGGCAGCGCTTCGAATTGGAAGCGCGGGCGGTGGCGGCGCTGAATCACCCGAACATCGTGGCGATTTATGACGTGGGCTTCGAAGATCGAGCGGCCTTCATGGTTACCGAGCTGGTGCAGGGCGAGACGCTTCGCGGCGTGATTCAGCGCGGGCCGGTTCCCTTACGGAAAGCCCTGGATATTGCCGTGCAAATCGCCGACGGGTTGTCGGCGGCGCACGCGGCTCACATTGCGCATCGGGACCTGAAACCCGAGAACATCATGCTCACCGGAGAGGGCCGCGTCAAAATTCTGGATTTCGGGCTGGCGAAATCCACCGCCCGCGCGGCCGCGCACGCCGACGCGACGCGAACCATTGCTTCGACGCAGCCGGGGACGATCCTCGGAACGGTGTCCTACATGAGCCCCGAGCAGGCCAGCGGGCAGCCGGATGTGGACGGTCGGTCGGATCAGTTTTCCTTGGGGCTGATCTTCCATGAAATGATCACCGGCAGGAAGGCGTTCGAACGGACCACCGCAGCCGAGACCATGGCGGCTATCATTCGCGACGATCCGGCGCCACTTCCGGCGTCGCTGCAGGGCCCGCTCCGCTGGTCGCTCGAACGTTGCCTCTCCAAGGAGGCGGCGCAACGGTACGACGCCACGCGCGATCTCTTCCTCGAATTGCGGCAGTGGCGCGAGCATGCCTCGGAGATTACGGCTGGTTCTGTAACCGGGGCCGCTCCGCCCAAAACCAAGAGGAACTCGCGTTTGGGCCTCGGCGCCCTCGCGGCCTGCGGCGCCGGCGGCTTCCTGGCGGCCGCGCTGTGGCTGGAAGCGCCAACCGCCCCGGCACGGTACATACCATTGGCGACGGAGGCGGGCATCCAGACCATGCCGGCATGGTCGCCCACTGGGGACCGAATCGCATACTCGTCGGAAGTCGATGGAGTCTTTCAGATTTTTACGAGAAAGATCGGCTCCTCGATTCCGTCGCAGATCACCCGGCAGGATGCCTCCTGTTACCGGCCCTTCTGGTCGCCGGACGGCGCCAGAATCTATTACATTGTGAACCGGGCAGGGCGGGATCGGAGCATTTGGTCCACGGGGGTCGCCGGCGGCCAACCGGAGAAGGTAATGGACGGCGTGGCGCGAGCCGCGATTTCGCCCGACGGCCAGACCCTGGCGGTCTCCGCGCTGCAGCCGGACAACACGTATGCCCTGATGGTATCCTCCCCGCCTGGGGCTCCGCCCCGGCCGTTCCCCGGTTCGTTCGTTTCTCAACTGCGCATCGCCTTCCATTGGCAGTTCGCCTTCCAGTTCACCAAAGACGGCAAGCACATGGGATTGCTCACGGACGCGCGCGGCAAAACCGTGTTCTGGAAGATTCCACGGAGTGGCGAATCGCCTCAGGAATTGCTGCAAGGCCGCGAATTCGGCAGGTTCAACCCGGATTTCAGTTGGTTAGCCGATGAAAACATCGTCTGGTCGGCCTCCTCTATTGGCGACAGCCACGTGGTCCGCGTCGATTTTCGTGGCGGAACAGAGCGCGAAATCACCCCCGGGGTCTCGCAGGAGAGATATCATGCTGTGTCGCCGGACGGGCACGCCCTGGCGTTTCAGTCCGGCGTGGTCGGATACGATCTGATCGAGATTCCGCTCGATGGCGCTCCGGCAACCAGCGTACTGGCCACCGATCGCGTTGAGGTGGCGCCGAGTTGGGCCGGGGACGGCGCGCATTTCGCCTATGCCACGGATCGCAGCGGCTTCAACGAGATCTGGCTGCGCAACCGGCGGGACGGGTCGGAGCGAATGATTGTGAATGCCCGCGATTTCCAGGACGGCAACAGCAGCGACGCGTTGTGGGACTGCGCGGTTTCCCCGGATGGCGCGCGCGTGGCATTCCGGAGGATGCACGGCGCCAGCGTGGAGATCTGGATTTCCTCCCTGACCGGGGATGCTCCCATTCGTCTTTACGACGACCCCCACAAGGTGCCGCAACGGGGACCGTCGTGGTCTCCCGATGGAAACTGGATCGCTTATTATTCCACGCATGACGGAAAACCCGCCGTACTGAAGATCCGGGTGGGAGCGAGTCATGAGCCGGAATTGGTGGCCTATACATCGGAGCTCAATCCGGTGCGGTGGTCGCCCGGTGGCGATTGGATCGCGTGGAATGACGACCGCAAGGTGGTTCTGGTGAGCCCCGATGGCAAACAGCGGCGGGTGGTGACGCAGAAGGAGTGGCTGACCTACGGATGGTCGAAGGACGGAAGCTTCCTTTATGGGATCGGGATCAAGGAGAACCGGCACTTAGCTCTGAGCCGGGTTGAGATCGCTTCCGGGCGCGAGAACATGGTCGCCGATCTGGGGCTGTTGCCTGCCTCGCTCGACCTGGGGCAGTTTCAGGGGGATTTCGCCTACCGCGGCTTCAGTATGCACCCGGATGGGAAGAGCTTTCTCACCTCCGTTCTCACCATCAAGGGAGATATCTGGCGGCTGGAGGACTTCGACCGCCGGATCGGCTGGCTGGATCGCCTGCTGCGGAGGAGATAGGGATGAGTCACCTAGCGGCGGGACGCACCCCCTGCCTTTGCCACGAATCCTGTTTAGCGATTGATGCTCAATGCTTTGAGGCATCTGATTCCATGCTCTCCTGTAAGAAAAACTGGCATATTTTTCTCAAGTCGTCGGCAAGAAACTGAATGTGCGCCCACCAGAGGTTGCCTTCCGCGGCGTAGTCGGCCGCCGCCGCGAGCACGGATGCCGCGGCCAGAAACAGGAGAACGGGCCTCTTCATAGATAGCTCAATTCCTATAGGAATATC
>JBGPKH010000762.1:0-3956 GCA_041485845.1 Bryobacteraceae bacterium | reverse complement strand
GGCGCCGGCGGCATGGGAGAGGTGTACCGCGCCCGCGACACGCGCCTCAATCGCGACGTGGCGCTCAAGGTCTTGCCCGAAGCGTTCACCCAGGACCCCGAGCGCATGCACCGCTTCGAGCGCGAAGCGCAAGTGCTGGCCTCGTTGAACCATCCCAATATCGCCGCCCTTTATGGCATCGAAGAGTCGGGCGGCATTCGCGCGCTGGTGATGGAGCTGGTCGAAGGCCCCACGCTGGCCGAGCGCATCCAGGCAGGCCCCATCCCTCTCGACGAGGCCGTCCCCATCGCGAAGCAGATCGCCGAGGCCCTCGAGTACGCGCACGATCGCGGCGTCATCCACCGCGACCTGAAGCCCGCCAACGTGAAGGTCACCGGGGACCCCGGCGCGGTCAAAGTCCTCGACTTCGGCCTCGCCAAGGCGGTGGCGCAGGCTTCAGCCTGCGAACCAACCGACCCATCCAACTCGCCGACTATCAGCATGGCCGCCACGCGCATGGGCGTGATCCTGGGCACCGCCGGCTACATGTCCCCGGAGCAGGCCAAGGGCGGCCCGCGGATCGCCGCGCCGACATCTGGTCTTTCGGCGTCGTGCTGTGCGAGATGCTGAGCGGCCGGCCGCTCTACTCCGGAGATGCAGTCGCCGAAACTCTCGCCTCCGTAATGAGGGATGAAGTTGCTATCCCCGAAGCGCCGCCCGCCGTTCGTAACCTGCTCCGCCGCTGTCTCGAAAAAGATCCTCGCCGGCGATTGCAGGCCATCGGCGAAGCGCGCATCGCGCTCGAAGATCCGCTCTCCGCTTCGCCGGGTCTCCCGCTCCCCGCGGCGCGGCGTCGCCCGATTGCGTGGATCGCGCTCGCCGCGCTCTTCCTCCTCACCAGCCTCACGCTCGCCGTCATCCACTTTCGCGAGACCCCGAACACCCCGCGCGTCCTCCGCTCCTCGATTGTTCTCCCCGAGAAGAGCGTTGTCCAAAGCTTCGCGCTCTCCCCCGACGGCTCCTGGCTGGCCGTGGCCATCGCCGTCGAGGGTAAGCAGCAGCTTTGGGTCCGCGCCCTCGATGCATTACAGCCCCGGCTCCTTCCAGGCACGGAAGACGCCCAGTACCCCTTCTGGTCGCCCGACAGCCGCTACATCGGCTTCTTCGCCCAGGGAAAGCTGAAGAAGGTCCCGGCCGGCGGCGGTCCTCCGCAGACCTTATGCACCGTCGGCCTCACCCGCGGTGGAACCTGGAACCGCGACGGCGTCATCCTGTTCGGTCTCGGCATTGGTCCTCTCCACCGGGTGCCCTCCGCGGGCGGTGTGCCCACACCGGTCGCCACGGCCGAGGGTGGCAGGGCTTATCGTTACCCTGTCTTTCTTCCCGATGGCAGGCACTTCCTCTACACGCTCAACTTGGGCGACCAGTCCAACGGTGTGTACCTGGCAGCGCTCGACAACCCCGCGGCCCGCCGGATCCTCGCCGATCAGTCCAGTGTCGTCTGGGTTCCCCCTTCGCCGGCCAGCCAACACGGCCATCTTCTCTTCATCCGGGAAAGCTCCTTCATGGCCCAACCGTTCGACACCAGGACATTCCAGCTCGCCGGCGAGGCGTTTCCAATCGCCGGGCAAGCGTCGCTCGGCACCGACAACAGCTACGCGCTGGTTTCGGCTTCCGCCGACGGTCTCCTGGTCTACCTGTCTGGCCGCAATCTGGCGGATCGACAGCTTACCTGGTTCGATCACTCCGGCAAGGAACTCGCCAAGGTAGGATCGCGCGGCCGCTTCCGCAGCATCGCATTGTCCCCAGATGAAAAGACCGTCGCCGCCGACCACATGAGTGTAGGCATAGCCAGCGATCTGTGGCTGCACGAGTTGACCCGTGGCATGGAATCGCGCTTCACCACCCAACAAACCTCGGTCAACAGCCTGCCGGTCTGGTCCCCCGACGGCCGCCGCATCGTATTTGCCTCCAACCGCGGGGGGAAATATGACCTGTATGTGAAGAACGCGGGCGAGACCGTCCAGGACCAGATCCTGCTCCAGAACGCCAATCTCAAGTGGCCCAGCGACTGGTCTCGCGACGGCCGATACTTACTCTATGTGGAGAACGATCCCAAAACTCAACAAGACCTCTGGGTCTTGCCCCTGGACGGCGATCGCAAGCCCGTCCCCTTTCTCCAGACGGAATTCAACGAGATCGAGGGGCAGTTCTCCCCGGACGGTCACTGGATCGCCTATGCCTCCGACGAGTCCGGCCGGTTCGAGGTCTACGTCCGCCCGTATCCGGAGGGCCCCGGGAGGCGGAAGGTATCGATCAGTGGCGGCGCCTATCCTCGATGGCGTAGCGACGGCAAAGAGCTGTTTTACCTCACGCTGGGGGGAAAGTTGATGGCGGCGAGTGTCAAGGAATCCACGGCTCCTCAGGAGCTGTTCGACGCCCGTATCGGCTATATGCGCCCTGGGGATGCCCCCTTGTACAACTGCTACAGCGTCGCCGCCGACGGTAAGCGATTCCTGGTAAATGCGGCCGTGGCGGAGGCCACCGAAACGCCCCTCACCGTAGTCACCGGCGGTCTTGCCGCCGGTACTTCAGCGCTGCATCCGTAGCCACTCGAACCAGTGCTCGAAGCTCACGGGCACGGCGCGGTCGTTCCCAGGGAAGCATCCGTTCAAAACCTCGGGACCTTCGACACCGGTCACGGCGGTAAACGAGAAGTTCCAGGCGTCGCACGATCGAGGCGTATCGCCGCCGTGCTCGCGCAGCCTGCGCCCAATATCCCGCGCGTCGCGCAGCACCGCGATTCCGGGAGCGCCGAGCTGCACGAAGGGCATCGGACGCGGTGCGGCATCGCGGTAAGGGACCAGGACGGGCGACGGCAGATCGGGCTCGACCAGCCACACCTGCCGGCCGGCGAAGTAACGCAGCAACTCCACGTTGCCGCCGCGATCCAGCTCCCGCGCCCACACCACGGGTGAGCCGTCGATGTCCGCGCCGTTGTAGACCCACTCGTAGCCCGGGTCGTGCGCCCGCGCGTAGCGCACCAGGACGAGGTGCTTGCCTCCGGAGGCGGTGAGTTGCCGCAGAACGCGCGCGCGCTCCACGTTGCCCGGAGGCGGCCAGCGCCAGCTACGCTCCTCGGCGCCCGCGACGACTTGCACCAGCAGCATTGCCGCGCACGCGGTCGGCAGGCAGCGAACCACGTACAGGCCGAACGGCCGGCGCCAGAGGCGCAGCCTTCGCATGCCGAGCATGACGATCAGGATCGCGAGTCCCGTGGCCGGCGCAGCGTAGTGCGCGTTGTGCCAGACCTGCCCGACCAGTGAGAGCGCGAAGATCGCGGCCATCAGGAGCAGCGGCCGCGCGCGTCGTTCGCGCCAAAGAGCCAGGAGCGGAATGGTGAGAAGCGGTCCCAGGTAGAACCGCCAGTAGACCCCGATCTTCCGCGCCAGGTCGGCGAGCGGCGACTGTCGCGCCTCGAGGTAGTTGGCCATTTCCCGATGCACGTAAAAGAGCCGCATCACGGAGTTGTTGTAGAGGGGCTCGGCAGTGGGCTTCTGCCAGACGAAATGCGGCGCGATCGTCATGCTGTTGCGATAGAGAACGTAAGGCGCGACCCAGGGCTTGCCAGTCACGCGCGCAAAGTAGTAGCCGATGAAAATCCCCGTGAGGCCGAGGAACAACGCCAGTGGAAGTACGATGCGGCGGAGCGCGACTCCCCGCAACAGCATCACGGCAATCGCCAGGCCGAAAAACGCGCCCTCCACGGGGCGGCTGTTCGCCAGAATCGCCAGGCCGGCGGCCATTGTCAACGCAGTACGCCAACCGGGCGCGCGCCGCATCCTGGGCAGCGCCCCGAGCGCCAGCGCGCCGCCCGTGGCCGCGATGCATCCGCCCCAATACGAGTTCATCCAATAGCTCGAAACGCCGATCCGCAGCACGATCAGCAGCGCGCCCAGCAGCGCCCAGCGGGGCGG
>JBGPKH010000761.1:0-3974 GCA_041485845.1 Bryobacteraceae bacterium | reverse complement strand
GGATCGCCTCTAAATCCGGCGGCGGGTCCATGGGAACCTCGCCCGAATTGATCGATGCGTGTCCTTCCAATTTCACCTTCATCTGAAGCAACTTCACCTGGCGCGCGACCTCGCGAGGCGTGGCCTCGGCGCCCAGGCCCGTTACGCGGAATGCGTTGGAGCGAAAAATCCCGGGCGTAGCTTTTTCGAGAAGGAGTTCTGCAAATGATAAAGGCGCTCCGCTAGGCCCGCTCATTGGGCAACTCCTTTTCGCCACAAATCGAGCCGATAGCCGTACTCCTCCCGGAGTCGCGGGGACAACTGGATGGCGCGCTCTAGCAACGCAGAGGCGTCTCTAAGCCGAGCGGCGTCCTTGGTGAGACGGATGGCTTGCTGAGCCATTTGCCGCGCTGCCTCGACTGGCTCAGCAGTCGATTCGATTTCTTGGGCCGGTTCCGGGGGACTCGCAGGCGCGCCCCCAATCGATTCCAGATCCTGCAGAAACTCGACAGCATCGCGATAGCGGTGCTCGATGTTGAGTGCCAGTGCCTTGTGGGCCACCTCGTCGATACGGAGGTCGACCTGGATATTGAAGTAGCTTGGCGGCAACCAGGGTCGCGTCGGGATGGCAGGAACTACCTCCTCCGGATCGTCCTCGCTTAGATAAGGAAAGGTGTCGGTCAGCAGCAGGTAAAGACAAAGCCCGAGTGCCCATACATCGCCTGAGCAGGAATCGGCATCGGCGTTCAGAAAGGATTCAGGCGGCTTAAATGAGCGGGTACCCTGGGCGCTGGCCTGCAAGGTTAATGGGTTCACGTGCTTCGCGAGCCCGAAGTCGCTGAGCCGCGCTCGGGGGCCTTCGGGATCATATCCGATGAGAATATTTTGCGGCTTCACGTCGCGGTGGATTATCGGAGGCTTCTCGGCTTGCGCGACGCTCAGTGCGCGGCAAACTTGACGAATGATCTCCACCGTGGTCTGAACCGGGATGTATGATTTTCCGAACGATCGGCGAAACGCCGAGAGCGTGCCTCCAGCCAGGTACTCCATCGTGAAATAGCCGATCCGGCCCGCGGAGGACTCCGCCACATTCGCATCGAAAACCCGAATTATGTTCGGATGGCCCAGGCGAGATAAGAGGCGCGCCTCTGCGAGCGATCGCTCCACCTCTTCTACCGTCATCCCGACCAGTCTGAACACCTTCATGGCTTGCCGGCCAAGGAAACGGTGCTTCACGCGATACACTTCCGCAAACGCCCCTTCACCAAGGAGGCGTTCGACTTCGTAGGTGGACCCGATTACCTCGGCCTCTTTCAAAAGGCTCATGAGCGCCCGCCGACCTGCTGAACGATTGCAACTCGTCGACTTGGTCGTCACTGATGCTGCCGAGCCGAGATCATCATAACGCTCTGAAATGTATCGAATCGCACCAGCATGTCCGGATAGGTAGTATGTAGCGCTCCGCGATATTCTCCGGCTTCTTTCTCACATTGAGTCTGCTCGGGGCGGACCGCCAGGCACCCGCCCGAAGGATAGGGGCCACGCCTTTTCCCCGCGCGTGCAAGCTCCCGATTTCGAGAGGCACAGCCCGCGCCCGCCTGTGTGGTAGGCCTCGCAGCAACGGTCTCCAGTTTGGCGGGATACTCGGCTTGTCTACAGGGGCGGCATCCTGTCCCACCGCGCGGTGTGTGAACCGAATTGAGTTGCCGACAGGCACGACGGTTCAGAGGGCTCGCTTGGCCATTACCCGCGATCAACGCCGTAGTGTCTGGATAAGGTCTGGTCACTCCCTTCCTGGCAGATATGGCCCCTCCATCGGATGGGAGAGCAGCTTATCTTAACGCCCATGCGCGGACCAGGGGTCCGCCCTGGGGTCCGCCCCACGAGACGCTTCACGCGATTCCCAGCATTTCGCGCGCGTGCGCCACCACCGCGGGAACCTCCGCGGCGCTCAGGACCGTGTAGCCATCGCGATAACCGCCGACGTCCGGTCCGCTGCCTCCCAGCATCCAAAGAAGCGAGCCGGCGCCGCCGTGGCGTCGCACGGAATCGAGCCAGCGCGGGTACCAGTGGTGACGCTCGGCGACCGACTCCAGCCCGTACTCTTCCATGATCATCGGCTTGTTGGCGCGCGCGCCCGACTCGACATGGTCCCGGATCCACGTGTCGCCGAAGTCATTCCCGTGTCCCATGGCGGACGGATAGAAATGGCAGGCGCCGAAATCGATCTGTCCAAAGTTCAGGATGGCCTCTCCATCCACGCCGTGGCGGCCATCGTAGAGTGGATCGCTGGTCGCGGCGTGCAGCAGAAAGCCTTCGTCGCCGGCAGCCAGCAGATGATTGGCGTCCAGGCTCTTGACGAAGACGCTCATGGCGTCGATCCAGTCGAGGAACAATTCGCGGCCGCCCGGGGTCTCGCACCGCGCCTCGTTGGTGAGCTCCCAGGCCATGACGGCGGGCTCTTCGAAATAGGGGCGGCCGGTGCGCGTATTGCGCCGCGTGAGGACTGCCTGCACCCAATTCCGATAGGCATCGCGCGCTTTGGGCGACCGGTAGAACTCCTCCACTCCGCCCTGGATGCCCAGCCACTTCAGATACTGAGGCATGCCGCCGAAATCCTTCCAGTGATTGACCAGCGGCAGGATCAGCCGAAGCCCTTGATCCTCGGCCGCCTGAATCAGCGCGTCCAATCGCTCCAACCCATCCGGCCCGCCATCGACCGCGATCTGTCCGTCCTTCAGATATTGAAATGCGACGCTTCCTTCCGGCCGGGGGTCCACATCCAGGAAGGCCCACGAGCGAATGACGTTGGCGCCGATTTCCCGGGCCGCCGACATCACGGCGAGACGGCTCGCATCCGAGCAATAGGCCAGAAAATAGCAGTTGACGCCCACCACCGGGAAGGGCCGGCCGCCGATCGTGAATCGCGTGCCGCTGGTGCGCACATACGCGGGATCGAGTGCCATGGTAGTCCGATCATACGCCAGTCGATCATCCGCCAAAGGGCGCCCCGCCCGGGCTACTCGTGTTATCACTAGAACTGGATGGATCGAATCGGCCGTTACAAAATCGTCCGGGAACTGGGCCGCGGCGCCATGGGAATCGTGTACCACGCCATCGACCCGAACATCGGCCGGCCGGTGGCCATCAAGACCATCCAGCTCAGCGGCGTGCGGACTCCCGAAGAACAGGAACGCCTGCGCGAACGCCTGTTTCGCGAGGCGCGTTCGGCTGGAATCCTGTCGCACCCCGGCATCGTCACGATCTACGACGTGGAGACGGAGGGCGATCTGGCCTACATCGCCATGGAGTATGTGGATGGGCCCACGCTCGATCAACTGCTCTCCTCCGGCCAGGCCACCTCACCCGAGCAGTTGTTCAGCATTCTCGGTCAGACGGCGGCGGCGCTCGACTACGCCCATGGAAAGGGCATTGTGCATCGCGACATCAAGCCGGCCAACATCATGATCGCGGGCGACGGCACCGCCAAAATCACCGATTTCGGCATCGCCAAAGTCACGGCGTCGGAGCAGTTCACCATGACCGGCGCCATCGTGGGGACGCCGCACTACATGTCCCCGGAACAGGTGCAGGGCCAGCCGGTGGACGGGCGCTCCGACCAGTTCTCGCTGGCCGTGATCACCTACGAGATCCTCACCGGCGAAAAGCCGTTCACCGGCGAACATCTGACCACCGTGGTCTTCAAGATCGTCGCCGAAGAGCCGGTTCAGCCGATTCGGCTGAACTCCAGCCTCAGCGGGACCATCGAGGCGGCGGTGCGTAAGGGCCTGTCGAAGAAACCCGACGGCCGCTACCGCACCTGCCAGGAGTATATCGAAGCGCTGGAGCGGGCTTGCGCCGCCAGCAAAGGCTGGAAGACCATGGCGCGAGGCGGCACGCTCCAGGAACCGACGGTGGCCGATGGCCCCAAGTCGCCGGTGATGTTGCCGCCGGCGCGCCGCCGTCTGGAAGATACCGCTACCACGGAGCGAGCG
>JBGPKH010000760.1:0-3989 GCA_041485845.1 Bryobacteraceae bacterium | reverse complement strand
CGGCCACTCCTCTTATGTGTCCGGCTGCGCCTGGTCCCCCGACGGCCGTCAGGTCACGGCCTTCTTTGAACACCGCGACTCGCGCCGTGGCGAGCGCTCGCGCTCTGCCGAACAGGAAGTTTGTGACGCCGATTGTAAACCACCCTCCATCTGCGTCACACAACCTCGACCCCTCTCCGCAACGCACAGAAAAAGCGCAACTTAAAAAGGCCAAGAATACTCCTTTACTCCTGTCGAGGTTTTCGAAATCACGCACGTCGAGAAACCGGCCCGAAATTAGTGCTGACGCGGTTCTTGTTGGTATAGTGAAACTCGGTTTGTGAAAGCGATATTGTGAACGCAGATCCAACCGAGTCACTCGATTTCGGGCCGCCTGGCGACCGGACACGCACTATCCAGACGCCGGAGCCGGCTCCCGGCGTCACCATCGGTCCTTACCAGTTGGTTCGCCAACTCGGCCAAGGCGGCATGGGCGCGGTCTACCACGCGCATCAGTCCCAACCGATCCGCCGCGAAGTGGCGCTCAAGATCATCAAGCCCGGCATGGACAGCCGGCAAGTGATCGCGCGCTTCGAAAGCGAGCGGCAGGCGCTAGCGATGATGGACCATCCCAACATCGCGCGTGTATTCGACGCGGGGACGAGCGAAGGCGGCCGGCCGTACTTCGCCATGGAACTGGTGGATGGCGTCCCCATCACCCGTTACTGCGATTCGCGACGGCTGACCTTACGGCAGCGGATCGAGCTATTCGTACCCGTGTGCCAGGCGATCCAGCACGCGCATCAAAAAGGGATCATACACCGCGATATCAAGCCCTCCAACGTGCTGGTGGCGCAGCACGAAGGTAAGCCGGTTCCCAAGGTGATCGATTTCGGCCTGGCCAAGGCTCTGGGTCATGAGCTGAGCGATGCCACGATGGTCACCAACCTGGGCACCGTGGTCGGGACGCTGGAATACATGAGCCCGGAGCAGGCCGACATCGGCAGACACGACATCGATACGCGCAGCGACGTATACTCGCTGGGCGCATTGTTGTACGAGCTGCTCACGGGGACGCCGCCGCTGGTGTACGACCGCGCGGCCAACACTTCCTACGTGGAGGTGCTGCAGCAAATCCGCGAGGAAGAACCGGCGCCGCCGAGCGCGCGGCTGCGCAGCTCCGCCACGCTGGTGGAGACCGCGGCGAAGCGGCAAAGCGATCCGGGGCGGCTGCCAAAGCTGCTGGATCGCGAGTTGGACTGGGTGGTGATGAAGGCGCTGGAGAAAGACCGCACGCGGCGCTACGAAACGGTCAACGGCCTGACGCGCGACCTCGAGCGGTACCTGGAGGGAGAGCCGGTGGAAGCCGGTCCGCCTTCGGCAACGTACCGCGCACGCAAGTTTCTGCAGAAACACCGTCTGTGGCTGGCGACGGCAGCGGCGTTTTTGGCGCTGCTGATCGCCGGTGTGGTGGTGAGCTCATGGATGGCGGTGCGGGCCAGCCGGGCGGAGCAGGTGGCCCGGGCGGTGAATGATTTCTTGCAGGGCGATCTGCTGGCCCAGGCCAGTCCCAACAAACAGGCGGTGGGCACGCAGCCGGATCCGGAAATCAAAGTCCGCACGCTGCTGGATCGTGCGGCGGCGCGTATTGCCGGCAAGTTCGATGCGAACCCGCGGGTAGAGGCCGCGATCCGGGCGACCATCGGCGATTCGTACCGCGGGTTGGGCCTGTACCCGCAGGCGCTGGAGCATTTCCAGCGAGCGCTGGAACTGGATCGCCGAGCGCTGGGGAACGAGCATCCCGATACGCTGGCAGTGGCCCGATCGCTGGGAGACGCTTACTTCTTCGCGGGCAAGTATGCCCAGGCCGAGGCGGTGCTGGCCCCCATGGTGGCGGCGAGCCGCCGCGTGCTGGGAACGGCCAATTCCCAGACTCGGGACGCGATGAGCACCCTCGGCAAGGTTTACGTGTGGGAAGCCAAATACGACTTGGCCCGGCCGCTCCTGACGGAGGACTTGGAGATCCAACGCCGGATGCTGGGCGCGGATCACGCGCTCACCCTGGACATCATGAGCAATCTTGCCCGGCTCTACTACGTGCAGGGCAACGTCGCCGAGGCCGAACGGCTTCTGAAGGAGGTGTTGGAAGGCCGGCGGCGCACAGTCGGCCCGGATCATCCCTTCACCCTCACCAGCCTGAACAACCTGGCGGTACTCTATCAGGAGCAGTACCGCTTCGCGGACGCGGAACCGCTGTTGCTTCAGGTACTGGAGGCAAGCCGCCGCGTGCGCGGCCCGGAGCATCCCGACACGCTGAACGCCATGCAGAACCTGGCTACGCTCTACACGGACTCCGGCAGACTTGCGGAAGCCGAGCCCTTGTACCTGAAAGTGCTGGAAAGCGGCCGCCGCACCATGGGAGCGGAACATCCCAAGATGCTCACGGTGATGCGCAACCTGGCGACGCTCTACAATACAGAGAAGAAGTTCTCCCAAGCCGTGCCGCTGATCGAGGAGGCCGTGGAAACCTCGCGCCGCGTCCTCGGACCCGAGCATCCCGAAACGCTGGTGGACCTGTATGTTCAGGCCGTGGTGTACCGGGAGGAAGGCAGATACGCGGCGGCGGAGCCGCTGTTGGCCCAGGTACTGGAGGCGCAGCGCCGAGTAATCGGTCCGAAGAATGCGCGCACGGCGAACACCCTGGATGTGCTGGGGTTGGTGCGGCTGGCTCAAAAGAAATATGCCGAAGCCGAGGCCGTGCTGCGGGAATGCGACGCTGTCCGCACGCAATCCATGCCCGGCGACTTCCGGTTGTACGCGACCGAAGCCGCGCTGGGCGCGAGTCTCGCCGGACAAGCGAAGCACGCTGAGGCGGAGGCCCTGCTGATACCAGCCTACGAGGCCATGAAGGAACGGCAAGGCAAAACCGCCGCGGCCAATCGCCGCAGATTGATACAGGCCGGGGAATGGATCATCCAGTTGTATGAGAAGAGC
The DNA here is from genome assembly GCA_041485845.1 of Bryobacteraceae bacterium. Lineage (GTDB taxonomy): Bacteria > Acidobacteriota > Terriglobia > Bryobacterales > Bryobacteraceae > OMOG01. Next base: position 1,016 of record JBGPKH010000760.1, on the reverse strand, counting down.
GGTCAGGCCGGCAAGGTGGTCGAGTGGACGCAAAACCTCCAGCAGATCAAGCTATCAACTCACGATTCCCCTGACGACGTGCCAGGCCTGGGGAGCGAATTGGAGCAGCACTCGCGGCGTCACCAGCAGCAAGGGCAGCGCCAAGGGGAATCGCCGTTGGCGAAGGGCTGCCAGCGCCAGCAGGAGGAGCAACGGCGTGAGCACCCTGCCGAACGCGTATGCCTCCGACCAGACGTCGCTGGAATTGAGGAAGGAGGCCACACCCGCGAAAGCCAGAATCGGAAGCGCCTCGGGATCGAGCGGCTTCCGGCACGCCAGAATCAGCGCCCAGGCGATCGCCAGAAGCATTCCCCCTAGCGCCGCGTAGTCCAGCACCGTGGCGGCGAGAGTAACCGGCATGGTGAATGGATACGTAAATGGGTGCGCCATGCGCTCGACCAGGCCGCCCAACGGCCACAGAGTGAACCAGGTCGTCGGGTCGGGCGCGGTACGGATCGAGACCAGCCAATACCAGACGGCCGCGGGTAATGCGGCGGTGGAGAACACGGCGGCGCGCCGCCACTGCCGCTGCCAAAGCAGTGCGGCCACGTACCCGGCCAACAGGACAAACCCCGTATCGCGGCAGAGGGGCGCGGCCAGGAGCGCCAGGTAGAGACAGTTTCGACGATCGGTCTCCCGGAACCAGACGAAGCCCACGCACAGGCACGCCAACCCTACGTCGACGGTCAGCCGGTCGATCGACACCAGCACCGCCGGCGCCATCGGGAAGGCCAGACCCAGCCACGGCGTGAGCCCGTGCTGGCCGGAATAGCGGCTCAGCCAGAACGAACCCAGGAAGATGGATAGCAGCACCACACCGATGGCTCAATCAGTATCTTCGATGCCGCCACCCTCACCGAGACGGGACCCCGCTGCTATCACCGGAAGCGTCCCCACAGCCAACCCACCTGGGCATCCATCGATCCGGTGCATAACCGCCTTCTGGGTTACGGCGAGGACGCCTGGCGCTCCGTAGG
>JBGPKH010000759.1:0-4018 GCA_041485845.1 Bryobacteraceae bacterium | reverse complement strand
CGCCACCCGATTGCCTGAGGCCGGGGTGACCTCCGTAGCCGGGTCGCCACCCGACTGCCTGAGGCCGAGGTGACCTCCGTGCCCGGGTTGTCACCCGACTGCCTGAGGCCGAGGTGACCTCCGTGCCCGGGTTGTCACCCGACTGCCTGAGGCCGAGGTGACCTCCGTGCCCGGGGCGACATCGTCCGGTATTTCCCGGCGCGCTCTGCCCCCTCGTGGCTTCCAGGCTTTGGGCCGGGGTGACCTCCGTGCCACGGTTCGACATCGTCTCGGTATTTCCCGGCGCGCTCTGCCCCCTCGCGGCTTCCAGGCTTTGGCATTGGTTTGGCTCGCAGGAGAGATGGCAGGGACAGGCGGCCGGCGGAAGAAACCGCCCGGGCACTACGGGCCGGTCTGGTCGAGCATATTCCACTCAACGGGAGCTAAAATCGGGAGTCGGAGGTCGGCAATGAACAGGCGTTCCTTGATTCAATCGATGGCCAGCACGGCGATGCTGTCGGCGCTGGCGGGCGAGGCCGCGCAGGCGCCGGCGCAAGCGCCCGCCCGGAAGACCCGGCTCTACAGGATGCAGTACCTGTACATGCGGCAGGGCGAGCAGGGCAACCGTGTCAACCGGCTGCTCTCTTCCCAGATGCCCCTGCTCACCAAAAACATCCCCGTGGTGGGAGTGTTCACGGCGGTGCTCGGCCCGCACATGCCCTTTACCTTAGTGCTGAACGGCTTCACCGGTTTCGAGGAGATGGAAGCGGCCGACGGGCGCATTCGCAAGGATTCCGGATACCAGGCCGCGCTCGAAGAGATGGAAGTGGGCGCGGAGCCGCCCTACGATTCCGCCCAACACGTGCTGTTGCGCGCCGCCGATTTTTCGCCCGAAATCGTGCCCCTCAAGGAGGCGCCCAAGACGCCCCGCGTCTTCGAGCTGCGCGTATACCATGCAGCCACCGAGCGGCAGTTGCGTTATTTGCGGGAACGGTTCGCAGGGGCGGAAATCGCCATCTTCCATCGCTCGGGAATTCATCCGATCCTGTATGGCGATACCTTATTCGGCCCCGACATGCCCAACCTGACATACCTCACTCCATTCGCCAGTCTGGCCGGCCGCGAGAAAGCGTGGGACGCATTCGGCGCCGACCCGGAATGGGCAAAGGCGCGTGCCGACTCCATCGCGCGCGGCGGACAGATCGTGGCGCAAAGCAGCAGCACCTTGCTTCGGCCCGCCGCCTTCTCCCCGATTCAGTGACGGTGATGACTTGCGCTACGCCGCAGGGTGTGGACGCCGGCGGCAGCTCTCCTCGTTAAATGGGATCCGGCATCGGGGTAGGTGAGGAAGACGGTCTCCGCCCCGGGCAGGCGGACCGGCTTTTCGGCGGCTGCGTGTTGCGTCTTTTCGGCGCGCCCTTCTCTTTCAAAGACAGGCTGAGAAAAACGCCCTTCCCGCCGTGCTGAATCTGTTGCGCCACCGTCGCGTCCATGGTGAACATACGGTCACCGGGATGTGCCGCGATGGCCATGATCCTGCCGGGCATGATAGCCTCCAGTCCGAAAGCCCGCTATTTTAGCGAGCCGCACGCCCCGGTGCGCCTGCCACCCCCACGCCGAGCCGTTCCGCGACCTGGCGCTGGAGCAACCTCAGCGCGAGCCGCCGCCTCAGTGAGCCGAAACGGAGAAGAGCAATTTACCGGGCCCCGTAGGACTTGTGCCTGATGGGAATTTGTACGATGCTGTAACGACGGTGTGATGGAGGACGGCGGAGAAACATGGCGCGTACCGATCTGCTGCACAAGTTTCAACAGTTGTACCGGGACTTCGCGCAAGCCGAAATGTCGGGCCGCACGGTGGAGGCAGTTCAGGATGAGCGCACGGGGCGCAGGCCGAGCCGGCGTGACTTCCTGAAGGCCGGAGGCGCGGTTGCGGCAGCCACGGCGTTGCCCCGGACGACACGCGCGTTCTCCGGACCGGCGCCCCGGATCGCTATTGTGGGAGGCGGAATCGCGGGACTGAATGCCGCGCTTACGTTACTGGATGCGGGCTATGCCACGACGGTCTTTGAGGCGTCGGGACGCATCGGCGGCCGGATGCACTCCGATACCACATCCTGGGTAAACGGCCAAACCACTGAGCACTGCGGCGAACTCATCGATTCCTCCCATAAGACGATCCACGGTCTCGCCAAACGGTTCAAGATTCCGACGGTCGATCTGGGCGCGGCCGAGCCGCCGCAGTCGACGGATACCTACTATTTCTTCGGCCAGTACTACACCAGGACGCAGGCCAACATCGATTTCAACGCGGTCTATCAGGCGGTGAAAAAAGATCTGAACGAGGCTGGATATCCGACGCTTTATAACGCATTCTCGCCCGCGGGGTACGAGTTAGACCACCGGAGCGTTTACGACTGGATCGAAAGCCGGGTGCCGGGCGGACACAGGTCGCCCATGGGGCAGTTGCTGGATGTAGCGTACAACATCGAATATGGCGGCGAAACCGCCGTGCAGAGTTCGCTGAATCTGATTTACCTTCTGGGATTCCAGCCGGCGCCCGGCAACTTTCGCATCTTCGGACGTTCCGACGAGCGGTATCATCTGGCCGGGGGCAATGAACGGCTGCCGGTGGCGATTGCGGCCGCCTTGCCGCCGGGCAGCGTGCAGACCAACTCGGCGCTCCGGTCGATCGTGAGAAACAACGACGCCACCTATGCCCTTGGCTTCAACCGCGGTTCATGGATGTTCAAGGTGACGGCGGACCGGGTCATACTGGCGCTTCCGTTTTCAATTCTGCGCAATCTCGATTACAGCAGCGCGGGATTCAACGCGGCAAAAGTGCTCGGGATCCAGCAATTGGGTTACGGCGCGAATGTCAAGCTGCATCTGCAGTTTCAGTCGCGGATGTGGAACCAGGCCGGCCCGTGGGGTCTCGGTAACGGCTCCAGCTTTTCGGATACCGGATATCAAAACACCTGGGAAGTAACCCGCGGTCAAAGCGGTACGACCGGAATTCTTGTGGATTATACCGGTGGCAATACGGGCGCTTCTTTCACCGGCGACGCTTCCGACCCCAGCGTTGTTCAGAGCTACGCGCACGCATTCCTGAACCAGATCGAGCTGGTGTTCCCGGGCATCGGCGCTCAATGGAATGGGCGGGCGACACTGGACGTGCCTGCCCGGAGCCCGTATCTGCGGGGCTCGTATTCGTTCTGGAAAATGGGTCAGTACACGCTCTTCAGCGGATCGGAGGGGGAGCGTTCCGCGAACTGCCATTTCGCGGGCGAGCATTGTTCGCAGGATTTCCAGGGTTATATGGAAGGCGGGGCGCGGGAGGGCGCTCGCGCGGCGAACGAGATTCTAAGCGATTACAAAGCCGGAATCTACCCATAGTGAAGCGTTCCGCAGAGGGCATCGGCCCCAACCGTGAACGGCACCGCTGACTGGGCGCGATCAACTGTGGCGGCCCTTGTTTAACCACGATTGCCAGGGGAACCACCCTGGGAACCACCCATAACGCAGACTCCTCCATCATCCATCATCCATCCAACAGCGTGTTTAATTAATGGCTGGAGCGGCGCGTGGAGCGGCATGCCCGGTGACGGTGCGTGACACAGGTCGACTTGGCGCCGGAACGGGTTTCAAACGATCCTCTGCAACCTTCGGACAGGTGAAGCTCGCCTGGCCGCAGCAAATCGCCGGGTGGCTCTCGCGGTAAAATCGGGGGACACTGTATGGCGCTCTCTTCCGGGACTTTGCTGGGCGCGTACGAGATCCAGGCGCCCCTTGGCGCGGGTGGCATGGGAGAGGTGTATCGGGCGCGCGACTTGAAGCTGGGGCGCGACGTGGCCGTCAAGGTGCTGCCGGCCGCATTCGCCATGGACGCCGAACGCCTGCGGCGCTTCGAGACCGAGGCGCGCGCGGCGGGATCGCTCAACCATCCCAATCTCCTGGTAGTGTACGCGCTGGGCACGCATGACGGAGCGCCTTACGTGGTGTCCGAGCTCCGGGAGGGCGAGCCGCTCAGCCGCGGGCTG
>JBGPKH010000758.1:0-4035 GCA_041485845.1 Bryobacteraceae bacterium | reverse complement strand
TGCTGTGGAGTGCCGTGCGCCGCGGTCCACTGCTGGAGTTTCTGTCGTTCCCCTTCGGAAAGCTGACACGACTTCCCCATGCCCAAGGATAACGCGAACCGGGCTCTACTGTCTAGCTATTTGTTGGACACTACACTAGCTTCTAAAGTTGTTCGGGGTTTCTTTCGAGGACTGCGCTGCGCGCTGGTCAGACGAACCGAAACTCTGCCCTCAGTATAGCCGATAAACGGCGTGCCGCCTAGAACTTAGAGCGCACGGCTGCCTCTGCTACCCCCCCTATGCCAATTTCGCGGGTACAGGAAAAAGGGGGCCGTGGCGTTTCCGCCTGCGGGATGCCAAGGAAATGATCCCCCCACTCGGGCGCGATTGGAGAGAGATACTTCTGGCCCGCCCGATGAGATGCACCTCATTGGTTTGCGCCCCAGCGTTTTGGCTAACTTCCGGTTGCGCCGTAATTCGGGCCGAACCCTATATCGGGCATTTGTGACGCTCCGGCGGCTAATCAATGAGCGCCTAAACCTATTAGCGCGCAATTAGGAAATAGTACAAGCAGGCGTGCAGGGGATCCGACCTCGGACATACTTCTGTTACTTCTTGTTAATATTCTGCACCAGCGTCGGCGACGTGCTCACAGCATAATTCGTGCTGCCGCTGTACGATGCGCTGATCTGATGCGCCCCCTGGCTCAGGGTCGAAGCCGTGAACGAACTGTGTCCTGTGCCGTCCAGGGCTACCGTGGCCAGAACCGTGTTCTTGTCGCGAAAGGTGACTGTGCCTGCGGGCGTCCCTGATCCGGGCGCGTTCGCCGAAACCGTCGCCGTGAGAGTTACCGGCTGGCCGATTATTGCCGGGTCAGCGGACGACGCAATCGCTGTCGTGGTGGCGTCCTTATTCACGATCTGCGGGGATCCGGAGTCGCTGCCGCTACTGTTCGCCCAGCCGTTGCTTCCGGTGAAATTGGCGGTGATCACATGGGTGCCCGCCGGCAGCGTCGGACTGCTGACCGACGCGTGCCCCGTGGCATCAACGGCGACGGCGGACGCCAGTACGGTCGCTCCCTCAAGGAACGTCACTGTACCGGTGGGCGTTCCGGCCCCCGAGCTGACCGTGCCTGTAAACGTGACCGCCTGGCCAAACACCGATGGGTTCGGCGAAGAGCCGACGGTCGTAGTGGTCGAGCTGCCGCTTTGCACCACCTGCGTTGCCGATCCGCTGCTCGCCGCGGAGAGGCTGTCGGAGGCGTAGACCGCCGTTATGTTGTGGCTGCCGGCGCTCAGGGAAGACGTGCTGAATGAGGCCGTCGCGCCGCCGCCCAGCGCCTTCTGAGCCAGGATGCTTGCTCCTTCCTGGAAGGTCACCATTCCGGTCGGAGTGGCCGATCCCGGCGGGACCGTCGCCACGGTCGTCGTGAACGTTACGGCCTGCCCGGGGCTCGACGGGTTGGGCGCCGAATTCAAAGCCGTGGTCGAGGCGAAGGCATGAATGTTCTGCACCAATGTGATGCTGCCCGCCCCAAAGTTCGCGTCGCCGCTGTAGGCCGTGGTAATGAAGTGCTGGCGCGCGCCGAGAACCGCTGTGCTATATGCGGCGTGCCCCGTTCCATCCAAACTCACGGTTGCCAGCGGAGTCGTCGTGGAACCAGACGTGGAGTAGACCGTATCCTGGAACGCCACTGTTCCTGTCGGAATGAAACCGGACCCACCGGTGTTGGCCACCGCCGCCGTGAACGTCAAGGCCTGGCCGGCCGCCACGCTCCGCAGATCGGGCGCTGACGATGACAGCCTGACGCTCACTCCGCTAATGCCGCCCAGCGCAAAGAGCGTGCCCCCGTTGAGCGTATATACAGTCCCATCCGGTCCAATCGCCGACGGCACGTACGGCTCGCCCACTCCCGGGCTCAGCGCGACAGCTTGCGCCAGCGAATTAGTCGCCAGGTTCCAGCGGTAAAGGTGGCCGTCCTCGCTGGGCGCGAAGACGGTGTTGGTCGGCGGGTTCACTGCCGCTGTATTGATGCACCATTCGCGCACGGCATTCGGAATCGAAGGATGCTCCGAATCAGGCGTGGGGCCGATCGCGGTTAGAACCTCCCGCATCTCGACCAGTCCGCTGGCCGAAGGGTGCGGATCGATCTGGGTGGCGTTGGGATCGAGCAGCGCGACGCGGTTCACCCCGTTTCCGTCGCCGGCGTTGGCGTAATTGTTGTACTTGGCGAAGATCAGGTAGGCGGAAGATCCCGTATACAGCGGCGCCATGCTGGCCGGTACAATCGCGGGAGTGTAGTCCCAGCCAAAACCGCCGGGAGTCTTTTCCACGGTAAGGTTGCCGCTAAAGCGCAGGAGGAACCCGCGAGAACCGTTGTCCGGGTTGGCCATGATTCCAAAATACACATCGCCATCGGGAGCGACCGTGGGAGATGCGGTGCTGACATCCAGAATGCCCGCATTGTTGAGATTCCCGCTGCGGGGGTCCTTCAGGAATACTTTGTATTTCGTGGACAAGGTGGTGGCGTCCAGGCCCAGCAGATAGCCGTAGTACTCGGTCGCAGGAGACTTCACGGGAACGTAAACCGTGCTTCCGTCGTTGCTGAGGGCCGGGGCTGAGTTGTGGGAATCCCTGCCGATATTCGCGTCTGCGGCGGCGGTCCCTGCGAGCACGTAGGTCCCATTGCCATTTGGATCCAAGCGGGCAAAGCCGCTCTGCGTAGTATTCAACGGAGCTGGCGCCGTCCCTTGAACCCGGAAGCCGAAGAAGATGTTCCCGCTGGCGTCGGCGGTAATCGGCGTGTTGATGAACACTGTGGAGTTAAAGCCGGCGGCGTTGGACTGGTAGTTCGCCAGAGTGGTGTAAAACACTCTTTGCTTGGGCGCAGTGTGGCTGGTTGAATCCGGGTTGTCGACGAAATAGACCGTTCCGCCGGCTCCGGCATAATACAGCCGGGTCCCGAACGAGCCCGTAGCCACCACCGGCTGGTAGACCGGAACCCAGGTGTGCGACGGCAGGATGTAATCGGTCGCCAGCGAATACATCGCCGCGCCGCCGCTGCCGCTGAAGGTATTGATCTGGAATCCGCTCGCGGTCTTCACCGGAACAATTACGGTATTCGCCGCAGTGATGAGCGGAGCCGCATAATGCGCCAGCGCGCCGGTATTGTTGAGATCGATGGACGTAGACCACCGGATCCGATTCAGATCCTGAGCAACAGTCTGATAGATGGCTGTGTGCTGTGCGTTGCCGGCAAAGGTCAACACCGCGTCGGCGTCCGCCACCTTGGCGAATGCAAACAAGCAGACGGTGGCTGAAAAGTGAAGAGTACGCATTAGGCTCCTTCAAGCCGGGATTTACGTTTTGGCTTCCCGGCCGATTAGAGTTTACACCTGCCCCCCCCTCTGGGTAGACAGGTAACCCCCGATTTATCTCTCCGGCTGCCACCGGCCGCCCCGAAACCAACAGTACCGGCTGGCCGGGGTAGGGGGACGCACCCCGACCCAGATTCCGGGCGAAAGGGTCGGCCACTCGGAAGCTGGCGCAAAACGGCAATACATGAAGCGGACGAGAAATTGCTGCGCATCGTTCTGCGATTCACACGGCAGGAGGGCTTACGATACCCAGCCCTCCTTCGGTGTCTCACCCGGCCGCTGCTGGCGGGAATCTACAGGATCATCGCTGAGCATCATATCCATAATGCGGTCCATGCTAGAGCGCGGATCTTCGAGCGCCGCCTGTATCCTGGTTCCGAGGATCGGCGCCGACGCTTTCACCACCTCGTCCAGGTAGTCGAGGCACCTCGGCCACTGGCTCCCCCATCCCGGCTCACTGAACCTTCTCCGCACCGTCGGGCTCAGGCGGCCACGGCTGACACATGATCCGCAGGAGCCGGTCCCGCGGGTCCAGGTCTTGTTTGTCTACCGTGAGCCGCGTCCGAGCGGCTGGCGTCAAGCCGAATTCCCGGCACAGCTTGTTGACTTGCTCGACGGAGTTGGACACGATGGCGACCAGGGGCGACTGCTGGATGTAGCCGCTCTTGGTCTTAAACAG
>JBGPKH010000757.1:0-4036 GCA_041485845.1 Bryobacteraceae bacterium | reverse complement strand
GTAGTCTATTTTGGGCCGCACCAGCCTCAAGGCGGCTGGCTCCGCGGGACGGTCGAAGTAGCCGAGGGCGCGCAGGATGTCGAGCTCGGCTTTACCGGCAAACATGCGCGCATATGCGGATATGACGCGGCGGGCATGTTCGTCCATCAACTCGGGGATCTCGATGCGGCGGCGGATGTCGGCGGCGCAAAAGTCGACCAGGTAAGTCCCAAGCAGGGTCAGCGCCAGCGCGTGATTCCAGTACTCTCGAGAGGCTTGCTGTAGCTCTTCGTCGGCGCCCTGGACTTTCAGATTGCGCAGATACGCCGCGCCCTGCTCGGGCGTGAGGTTGTCGAGATCTATGGAGAGGGCGCGCGGCGGGTCGTCGGGGATGTCGAGGCGGACGCGTGTGGTGCAGAGGACGAGGCCTCGGTTGTCCGTGTCGAGCTCCTGGAGCAAGGGCCTTCAACGCGGCATCGCGGAGGGCGCCGGCGGCGTCCTGGAGGGGCTCGACTCCATCGAGGAGCAGGAGCACTCGCTGCTCGCGCAGGCGGCCGGCTACGGCGTCGGCCTTGGCGTAGATGGAGGCCGTGGGGGCGATCTCTGTGTGCAGCCAGGGGAGGATCTCGGCGAAGAAGGGGTCGGAGGAGGTCTGGCGGTCGGGCGAGGCGCCCTGGCTGTAGAAGGACCAGCCGAAGATGTCGGCTTCGTTGAGGTGGGGGCGGAACCACTTGTCGACGAGGGCGGTCTTGCCGGCGCCTCCGGCGGCGATGATCTGGACGAAGTTGGTGGCGGGGTCGGCCCAGGCGCGGTCGAGGAAGGCGAGTTGGAGGTCGCGGCCGATGAGGGTGGGGTTGACGATGGGGAGCTTGGAGGTGAAGATGCGGCAGGTGCCAGGCTCGCCAGAGCGCGAGTGGGCCGGGGGCCGGGGTCCAGGGGCTCGGCTCAGGATGGCGGCGGCGACTTCTTCGGCGGACATGTTTTGGATGTCCTGATAGCCGTCGATGGAGTATAGGCCGGGGATGTCGGCATTGTCGAGGCGGAAAAACATCAGGCGGGCGTCCTGCTTCTGTTTCAGCAGTTCGCGGCAGGCGCGCCACTCCAGGCCGCACCACTCCTTCGCGTTGTATTCCTTGCAGACGAACACAGCGACGAGGTCGGAGTCGTCGTGGTAGAGGCTGGAAAGATACGTGTCGAGGTTGGGGCGGTTGAACTCGGGCGCGTACCAGCGGTCGTAGAGGACCTTTTCGCGGCCCAAACGGTTGGCCAGCGCTTCCGCTATCTTTTCGATTCGCGGGCGGTGTTCTCCCGGAAATGACAGGGCGACCCGGAAACGGCTCATGTCAGTGAGTTAGAAATGCCTGGGCGAACTTGTTTCTAATTTCGAGTTATCTTATCACGGGTGAGTGGGCGGCCAGGGGTCGGGGTGACAGACGACAAAAACCGATCGTCTGTCCCACTTCTGACTTGCCTACCGCTTCGGGTAGCTCTTCTCGTACTTGTTCCGGCTGTTCGACACCGTAAACGAGCCGTCCTTCTGCGCCGTCAGCTTGAGCCATTTGCCTTCGCAGATCTCATCCAGGTTGGCGATGAGGGTGTCCGAGGAGTTGTGCTCCTTGCCGCCGGCCACCGCGAAGTGCAGTTGCCAGAGATCCAGCAGCCCGGGCGAATCGTGAAGGAGCTGCCAGGTATCCGGAGAGCTGCCTTTGCGCGCTCCGTTGTTCACGATCGCCACACGCGGCTGAAGAGCATGAACCAGTTGCGGCGAGTTGGACGAGTTCAACCCGTGATGCTGCGCCAGGTAGACATCCACGAGGCCGATCTTGTTGTTCGGGCACGCGAGGTCGTATTCCTTGTTCCAGGTCAGATCGCCCAGGTCGATCAGCCGGAAACCGCCATATGTGACCAGAATGCCAACAGACTGTGCGTTTTCCGTCTTGTCCTCATCCTTCTTCTGGAAGGTGGCGCACTCCGCGTTCGGTTGTCCCGCGCCCGCGAGCAAATCGCCCGCGGACGAAAGCACCTTGACCTCGAGGCCCTTCACCGGAATCGTGTCGCCGGCCTTCACCTGGAGGTGATTGCCCTTGTCGCGGAATGCCTGGTAGGCGTTGAACAGCACGCCGGCGCCCTTGCCCGACTCCACCGAGGCCCCGTGGTCCACGAAGTTGCGGATCGGGATCTTCTCGGCGAGCTGCGGCACGCCGCCCACGTGGTCGGCATGGTAGTGCGTGGTCACCAGGTAGTCGATCTTCTTCACGCCCGCCGATTTGGCCGCGGCCAGGATGCGGCCGGCATCGCGGCGGTTGAACCCGGCCCATCCGGTGTCCACCAGCAGGGAGTCGCCGCCCGGCGCCACCAATAGGGTTGCCTGGCCACCTTCCACGTCGATGGAGTAAACTTCAAGGTTCCTGGCCGCCGGCAGCACGGCCGAGGTAGCGAGAAGCAAAATGCCCAGGAGCGACAGTCTCATGGCGAAAATATTAACATGACGGGCAGGGGAAGGTTGCCGGAACAGCCTCGACTCGAATAACGTATCACTAAATAGATGCCGTTTTGTTGCCAATGCGGAAACCAGGTGGAACCGGCCGACACCTTTTGTGGACGGTGCGGCGCGCGGCAACTGCTACAGGCACAGCCCGAGGCGCCGCCACAGGCCACGGCGCCGCCTCGGCCTACGCCACCGCCTCAGACCACTGCACCCCCGCCGGTCTCGCGCCCGCCGCTGGGCACCGACCCCCTGGCGAACATCAATCCCCGCACCGCCGCCATCCTGTGCTACGTTCCCGCCATCGGCTGGATTGCCGCGATTGTCGTGCTGGCTTCGGAGAGGTTCCGTCAGGACCGCCCGATCCGGTTCCACGCGTTTCAGGGACTGTACCTGTTCGTCGCGTGGCTGATGGCGGACTGGGTACTGCGGCCCATGCTGTTCGTGACGATCCCGCACCTGCACATACACCACATCATCCAAGCCTTGCTGCTCGGGATGTCGATCTTCATGATGGTGAAGGCCGCCCACGACCAGCCATACTCCCTGCCGCTGTTCGGAGAACTGGCCCATCGCTCGGTGGTGGAGAACTAGTTTAGCTTCAGCGCCGGCAGCTATTCCGAGGGTTCGTCCAGTTGTTGGAACAGCGATGCGAAGTCGATCTCGCCTACCAGCGGCGTGGACAGCACCCTGCCGGCGGGCCGCCGGATGCCGGTCTCGTCCACCTCGATCAGCGTGCGTTTGTAAGGATCGACGATCCAGATGTGCGGGATGCCGGCAGCCTGATAATCGCCGATCTTCTCCAGCATCTCGAGAGGCTCGTCATCCGGCGAGATGACCTCGATTACGAGATCGGGGCAAACCAGGACCGGTGTTTTCTGGTGAGGCAAGGCCTTGACGCAGACATCCGGAATCCTAAATCTGGGTTCATCGCTTACGCGGACTCGCTGTTCCGTGAAGATACGGAACCGGCGTTCATGGCACCGCGCTCCCAATTCAATCGTGATCAGACCCTGCAACCGGCTGTGATCGTATTCACCCACGTGACGCTCCACGAGCTGCCCGTCAACATACTCCCGATCGGGCTCGTAATACGTCCGCAGGTATTCCTCGACGGGGACGGCGGCAACGGTAGCCATAGCTTTCAGTGTACTCCGGTCACTTCCCCCGCGTTAGCCCCAGCGCGCGCGCCGCGCCGACACATTCCAATTCGATCGAGGACCGCCCTCAGGATGTGCTCGCGCCCGGCCGATTCGCGCGCTTCCTGAATGGTCGATTTCGGACCCGGCTCGCGCCGCACCCGCACTTCCACCGGGTCGAATCGCGCGTCAGCCGCTCGCCGGCCGTCAGGATGGCCATGCGCTCGACCACGTTGCGCTGCTCGCGCGCATTGCCGGGCCATGCGTAGCTTGGTGTTCCTGGCCGCGCGAAGCAATGGCGATGTCCTTAACTCGGGTTCCGCGCTCCCGTCGCTATCAACTGGCCGGCAAGGGCTACTCGATCTGCGTGGTCTTCCTCAAGCTCTTCGAAAAGGTCTATGCACCCCTCACGGCGGGCCTGTTGGCGCCATTT
>JBGPKH010000756.1:0-4043 GCA_041485845.1 Bryobacteraceae bacterium | reverse complement strand
CAGCCTTTTGGACACAGCATGTACGGGGCGCCGCTGATCGCGAATGCCGAGCGCACCGGGGGCCGCTACTGCTGCTACCGCTGGCACGGCGACAACCCGGTGACCTTCGAGCGCTACCTCAAACACACCATGGAGCACGGCCACGCCAACGACCGCGGCGACAACTTCTTTTCTGTCGGATATTGGTACCAGTCCACGCCCTACACCGATTTTCCGGCGCTGCCTCCCGTGGAGGCGCGGGTTCCGCAAGTGAAAACCGCTTGACGCCGCCTCGCAGGCTTTCTCGCTAAACAGGCCCGAAATTTGACCGATTGCGCGCAGGGTGATACCATCCTGGTCACGGGGTCTGACTTTATTTGGAAGTCTGCGCGTTACGTGTTCGACCATCGTGCAAAGGCATCCGGCTCTAGCGGGTGCGGTTTCGAAGGGAGTAGGGTCATGAGAAGAATTGCGTCATTCCTGTTGATATCGGCCGTCGTGTGTTTGCTCGCCGGCGCGAATCCTGCCTGGTGCCAGGGGGCAAGGGCGACGCTCGGCGGCCGTGTGACCGACGCGCAAGGCGCTGTCGTGCCCACCGCTGACGTGGTCCTCACGTCGGACGACACAGGTGTAAGACAACAAACCAAAACCAACGAGCAGGGCAACTGGATGGTCCAGTCCCTGGTGCCCGGCCACTACAGCTTCTCGGTGGCCGCGCCCGGTTTCAAGGAGCTCGCGCGCCATGGAATCACGCTGCAGACCGGCGACAACAAGTCGATCGACACCCAACTGGATGTGGGCGCCACCAACACGTCCGTCACGGTGACGGCCGAAGCGGCGCTGATCGATACCACGGCGGCCGTATCGGGCACCGTGGTGACCGAGGAGCAGATCAACGAAATGCCCTCGATGTCCCGCGTGGTCACGATTCTTGCCACACTTTCGCCGGGCGTCCTCCAGCAGGATCAAAACCAGAACATCGCCCACATGTGGTCGCACGACGCCGCCTCCCAGATCACGGTCGATGGCGGCCGCAACAACACCCGTTCGAACACGTTCGAGTTGGACGGCATGCCGAACCTCAAGACCGGCGGCCAGGTGGCCTTCATTCCGGCTCCCGAGGCGATCCAGGAGTTTCGCGTGGTGATGAATGCCTACGACTCGTCTATCGGGCGCCAGGCGGGCGGCACCATTCAGATGACGCTCAAGAGCGGCACCAGCAAACTGCACGGCAGCCTGTACGAGTTCAACCAGAACAACATCCTGAACGCCAAGCTGTTTCAGACCAACCTCACGGGCGGCGAGAAACCGCCGGTCCACTACAACGAGTACGGCGGCACCATCGGCGGCCCGGTGTGGATTCCCAAGGTATACAACGGCAAGGAGAAGACCTTCTTCTTCTTCAACTACAACGGCATCCGCAACGCCGACCCGCGCTTCAACATCCGCTCCCTGCCCACCGATCTCGAGCGCAAGGGCGATTTCAGCCAGTCGTACACCACGCAGCTTCAGAATGGCGTGCGCGTGAAGTTCCCCATTCAGGTGTACGATCCGCTCACCGTGATCAACGATACCAATGGCACCCGGACGCTGTTCCCCGGCATGATGATTCCGGCTGCGCGCATGAGCAAAGTCGCCCAGAACATCCTGAAATACGTGCCGTTGCCCAACACTCCCACAGACGGCACCTCCAACGCCACCAACAATTTCGTTCCCAATTCCACCCGCCAAAACAAGATGGCCGATGTCACCGTCCGCGGCGACCACACCTGGAACAACAGCAACAAGAGCTTCGCCAGCGTCCGCTGGTATCACGAAGACGAGCTCAGCGGCGACGAATTCCACAATGCCTTCACCGGCGCCTATCAGCACCGCATGACCAGGGGCTCCGGCATCGATCATGTCTGGACGCCGAGCCCCACGCGGGTCCTGGAGCTCAAGATGAACCTCACGCGTTACGAGGAGCCGAACAACGACCACGGCGTCGGGTTCGACCCCGTCCCCCTGGGATTCCCGTCATCGTTCACTTCGCGGCTGTTCGTTCCGGCCGCGCCGCGCATCACCGGACTGTTCGGCGACATCGGCACCAACCAGGCCGGCAGCGTTACCGACACCGGCTACTACACCTGGTCCGCGGTTCTTACCCAGGTCAAAGGGAACCACACGTTCAAATACGGCTCCGAGTTCTGGGTCCTCCAGCAGGCCAACAAGAACATCGGCAACCAGGGACGATTCGATTTCGGCAGCGAGTGGACGCGGCAGCAGGCTGTGGTCAGCGGCGGAACCGGCAACGGGTCGACCTTGGGATCCTACCTTCTGGGACTGCCGCACAACAGCAACAGCAGTTTCCCGGTGAATGCCGACGCTTTCTGGTCCCAGCATTTCGCCGCGTTCTACTTCCAGGACGACTGGCGCGTCACTCCCCGGCTGACCGTCAACCTGGGGATTCGCTGGGATTTCGAGACGCCGGTCACCGAGCGGTACAACCGCGTGACCTCGCGGTTCGATCCCACTGTCCTGAATCCGGTCAGCGACGTGGCGCAAGCGGCCTACGGGAAGATCCTCGCCGATCCCAAGAATGCCAGCAACGTGGGCATCCAGATCCTCCAGCAACTTCTGCCGGCGAGCTCCTTCAAGGTCCTCGGCGCGCAACTTTTCAACGGCGTGAACGGCGTGCCGCGCGGTGTCCAGAACATCAATCTCGGTGAAGTCCAGCCGCGCATCGGCGTCGCCTACAAGCTGGGCCCCAACACCGTGATCCGCGGCGGCTTCGGGCGATTTGCCCAGGCATCCTACATCACCGGCGGGCAAAACGGCTTCAGCCGCTCGACCAGTCTCATTACCACCACCGACAACAATCGGACCTACTACGACACCCTGGACAATCCTTACCGCGACGGCATTTTTTCGCCGACCGGCGCTTCGCTCGGGCCGCTCACCAACCTCGGACAGGGAGTCAGTTGGAGCAACCCGGATCCAGGCCGGTTCCACTCGTGGGAATACAGCGTGCACCTGCAGCACCAGGTCAAGTCGTGGCTGATCGAATTGGGCTACACCCACAACAAGACGTACGACATCACGCAGGATCTCAATCGCAACCTGCCCAGCTTCGCACTCTGGCAGAAATACCTGTCGCCGGCCAACAACTTCGATTCCACCGGCCGGCCGCTGGACACGCTGTTGTGGAATACGCTGGTTCCGAACCCGTTCCAGGGATTGCCCAACGTGACCGGCACTATCGCCACCAACACGACCTTATCCATGAACCAGTTGCTGAATCCGGTGACCCTCCTGGGCGGCATTACGCAGAACAACAATCCATGGGGCAAGAACCAGTACGATGCCATGCTGGTGAAGATCGAGCACCGCTTCCGCAAGGGCTTCAGCGTGATCAATTCGTTCACCTGGTCCAAGTTGTTCGAGGACACGTCGTGGACCGGTCCCGAGATTGCCGGCCGCCATGTAGAGCACAAACTGGGCGGCGAGGACCGGCCGTTCCATCTTTCCATCGCTCCCATCTGGCAGATTCCCGTGGGCCGCGGCCAGCAGTTCGGGGCGGGAATGCCCAAGGTCCTGGACTTCGTAATCGGAGGCTGGCAGCTCTCCGGCCAGTTCAACATCCAGTCCGGCGTGCCGGTGGTGTTCGGCACCGACTCGTTCTTCACCGGCGCCGACTTCGCCCTGCCGCACGACAAGCAGACCCTGGCGCAGTGGTTCGACACCACGCAGTTCATCCGCTTCCCCGCCAAGAACACCGATATCTCGACTTACCCGGCGTGGACCGGCATCCAGAATCTGCCGGGCTATGACTTCAAACCCTCCGCGAGCGACACGGCCCGCAACGGCGTTTACCAGGACTTCGCCACCTATATCCGCAACTATCCCACTCGTTGGGCGGATGTCCGCGGCAGCCGCGTCAACAATGTGGATACGGTGATCTCGAAGACTGTCACGATCCGCGAGAGGGTCAAATTGCAGTACCGCTTCGAGGCATACAACCTGTTCAACCATGTGCGTTTCGGCGGGCCCAATGCGGATCCGACGAGCGCCAGTTTCGGCAAAGT
>JBGPKH010000755.1:0-4048 GCA_041485845.1 Bryobacteraceae bacterium | reverse complement strand
GGTTTCAGTGCGGGCACTTGATGGGCCCCGATCCGCGGTCATCGCGAACCGGCGTGACTCCCACTTTCACGCGAGCGTTATTGTGTTGTCTTTTTCCAAAACTTGTCACCTTTGTTCAGATCTTGTTCCGAAGAGACGTCTAGACCCTCGGGGGCGAAGAAAATACGGTCACCAATTATTCGGAAACTTTTTCTGAGTGTTTTCAACTACTTCCACATCTGAGAATCCATAATCCCATCAAACGCGTAGTACTTTGAAATTAGGGAGGGATTTGCAGTCCCTCATCACGAACCTATGACCGCTCCACGCCAATTCGACGCTCACCCGCCCACTACTCAACCGTCCACGCGCCCACCCCGCCGTCCGGGAGACGCATCTTGTAATAAACATGCCCCAGATGCGTCTCCCATTTTCGGACCACCTCCGCAATCCACAGAAACAAATGAGCTTATAGCTCTCAAGATAAAATGCGACATAGCCCCGATTTTTGCGTCTCCTGCGTCTCCCTCCTCAAGCTGTCTGCGTGTTCCCAGCCGCATCGACGGAATTCCGCTCTGTGACGCATCTTTCCCAAAAAGCCCTGAAGATGCGTCACAAAATTTTGGATCACCTCCGCAATCCACAGAAACAGAAGAGCTTATATCTCTCACAATAATTACCGTCATAATCCCGATTTTTGCGTCATTTGCGTCACAAACCCTCACATGCCCGTTTCCTGGCCCCAAAACCGAGTCCCCAAGCCGAAACCTTGTCGGCCTCGGGAGACCGTGCTCTTCAGAACGTAAAGCGCACTTGAAGATCGATCTTGCGGTTGTAGGTGCTCGGCGCGCCTCCGTGCGACATCACCATCAGGCCGCCGAGGCTGCGGTACTGTCCGAAATACGGCGACGAAAGATCTCCATTTGGCGGCGCGTAGTTCGTATGATTGATCGCGTTCAGCGTGGAGGCGCTCAGCGTCACGCTGTATCTTCCGCCGGTATCGGCCGCGAACATCGCGCGCGGGGGCATGGCGCCTCCACCGCCGTGCTCGGCCGAGTTGGAATCCGCCGGACCCGTCCGGCGCTCGCCGCCGAAGGCCCACGTCCGGGCGATCCGCAGCGCCAGGTTCACTGCCGCCGGACCGCGCCCGTAGTTGTGCTCGATCGTGGCGGCCCCCGCACTCGGGTTCAAATTGAAGCAGCCGTAGGCCGCTGCGTAAACCAGGCCGCTGCCCTGGCAGTCCGCACCCGGCGCCAGCGCCGGACGCTGCGCCGGAAAGCCCGTGAGGTACGGATCGAGTCCCGTCGAGATGTTGTACGGCAGTCCGCTGTTGGCCACAAAGAAGGAACTGGCGCTGAGCTTCCATGGCATCGGAATCGTCGCGCCCGCTGCCACGCGATGCCGCACGTCGCCATACGACGACGGTCCCCATTCCGCGCGCAGATCGTACGGATCGGCAGGCAGTCCCTCGTTGTTGTCTCTGCCGTAGGACAGCGTATAGAATCCGAACAACATCAGCTTCCGCCAGGTCACGTTGGCACTGGCGGTCACCTGGTTCAGGCGGCTGAGCCCCGCCGATTCGGTCAGCAGGCGAATCGACCGGTCGCCCATCGGATACCCGCCGCCGATCGGCGCGTTCACGTTGCGCACGTTCAGCAGGTGCGTGCCGCGGCTTTGGACCCACGTCACCGACACGCGCGAGGCCCCGTTCAACTGCCGGTCGATCCCCACGCTGGCCTGATACAGGCGCGGCGGCACGATGCCGCTCACCACCGGACGCAGTTGCTGCATCTGCCGGTCGGCCTCCAGCGCGCCGGGCGCCGGGATCGCGGGGAAGAATGCCGGGTTGAGGATCAGGTACGATTGCTGCGTCGTGCCGTTATAGCGCAGCGCGTTCAGCGTCACCGAAAGCGGGATGCGGTCGTAGAAGGTCCCGAAACCTGCGCGCAGCACGGTCTTCGCGGGCCGCTTCCCCCTGGCGTCAAGGCCCCAGGCGATGCCCACCCGAGGCGCCCAGTTGGCGAGATCTCCGAGGTTGGTCTGCGCCTCGAACCGCGCGCCGAAGCTGAGCGTCAGGTTGGGCCGGGCGCGCCAATCGTCGCCCGCAAACAAGCCAAGGTCGGCCTGGCTCACCCGCGCGGAAGGCGTTCCGGCGTTCCTGCTGAATTGCGAAGGCCCCGCGCCCATTTGCGCGATCTGCACGCCCGTATAGCCGGCCTGCTGGAGCGCCAGCGTCTGCCGATACCGTTCCAGCGTGTAGAAGGTGAACGTCCCTGCGAAATTGCCGAGCGACGTATCCGACAGCCGCACCTCCCGCACGCGCCCGCCCCACTTCAGCGTGTGGCTGCCCTTCGTGTAGGTGGAAAGGTTGGTCGCCTCCCAATTGTTCGCGGCCGTGCCCGAGTTGCCGGCAGTCGCCCCACCGCCGGTGAACGCGCCGCGCACATCGATCGTGGGCGCCGTGCCGCCGGCCGTGTCCTGCGATACCGCGCGCAGGAACTGGAACCGCGTCTCGTTGATCGCCCGCGCGTTGATCATCGATGTCTCCGTGATTTGCAAGGTGTGCTCGGCCTGCGTTTCGCGATAAGCGCGCGACGACAGGTTGAAATCGCCCACCCCCTGGTTGTCGAGCCCCACGCGCAGCTCCTGGTAGCGCGCCGTCAGCGTGTTCCGCGGGCTGAGCGCGTAATCCATGCCCGGCGTGATCATGGTTCGAGATTGCGGCGTCTCCATCGCTTGATTGACCGTCACCGGGTTCAAGCCGGCGTCCAGCGTGGTCGCCAGAATGAACGCGTTTTCGTCGATCTGCCGGCGCTCGGCGCCCAGCGTGAACGACGCCTTGCTGCGCTTGATCGGACCGCTCAAGTCGAACCCGTAGAATTGCGTCCGATATGGCGGCCGCGCGGATTGCGTCAGCAGCGGATTACGCGAGTTCAGCCGCTGGTCGTTGTACTGGGCGAACGCCTGTCCGCGCACCAGGTCGCTGCCCGGCTTGGTGAAGATCTCGACCCGCGCGAAGCCCGGCCGGTCATGCTCGGGCGAAAACGGATTGGAGTTGATACGGATCTCGCGGATCGCCGACTTCGGCGGAAGATTGCCGTCAGTGAATCCGTCGATAAAGATCTGGCCGCCGTTCGGTCCCGGCGCCGGCCCGGCGAGAGCCTGCAACTGCAGTGCCAGCTCGTCGGGATCGTCGGACAGCGCCGCAAGCTGCCGCTGGCGCATGATCACCGCGCTGCCGTTCGACTCCGGCTCCGCGCCGACGCGCCCCAGCGCATCTTCCACGTTCACCACCTGCGTCCTGGTCTGGATCACCAGTTGCGCGTCGAAGACCACCGCGCGGTCGATGGCAAGGTCCCGCTTCTGCGTCGTGGCGAAGCCCCTGGCCTGGATGCCGATCTGGTACTTGCCGGGCGCCAGCGGAGCAATCGAATACTCGCCACGGTTGCCGGTCCGCGCGTGACGCTCGCCGCCCGGCCCGCGAAGCTGAATCACCGCGCCCGGCACCGCCGCGCCCGAGGGATCGGTCACCGTCCCGCGCAAACTGGGCTGAGCCCAGGCCGGGGCAAGAGACACAAATATCGTAAGGAAAATCAATCTCGGCATTTTCCGCTCTCGACGCTATTGAATGATCGCCGGAAGACTCAACCCGCCCGGTCCCGACAGCATGCCGCCGTGCATCCCGGAGATCGCCTCCATGGGGTTCGCGTTTGCGCCGGCCTGCATCTGCGCCATCTGGATGAGCGAATCCGCGTTCGCCAGCAGCATAATAGCGGTCAGCTCGTCGCTGTTCGCGCCGCGGGTGCTCGTGACTATGATCGAGCTCCCCACCTTGACATCGCCGATCGCGGCCGCGGGCAACTGCTCCAGCGTCTTCTTGATGTCGAATGCGCCGTCCGCGGGAGGCGCAGATGCATCGTGCTGCTTCCCTGCCTTCATCATCGAAATGAACATCGCGCGCATGTCCGGCAGCGTCTTCAACTGCGAGGCGGCAGTCACCCGGACCGTCAGCGGCTTCTTGGTCCCCAGGTCCTCAATCCGGATCTCGCCCGCATCGGCACTCACGGCG
>JBGPKH010000754.1:0-4073 GCA_041485845.1 Bryobacteraceae bacterium | reverse complement strand
TCGCCCCGCGGGTGGGGTTGAGCTATGCGCCCATCCAGCGGCTGGTGTTCCGCGCCGGCTTCGGGATCTTTTACATACCGGCAATCGACTTCGGCAACTTGTCCCTCACCGGTTTTTCGCAGCGCACCACCTACGTCGGCTCGCTGGACGGAATCACACCGCAGGACCTGTTGCGAAACCCCTTCCCGGACGGCTTCCTCATGCCTGCGGCTAAATCCGCGGGCGACCGCACCAACCTGGGCCAGTCGGTGAGCATGATCGAGAGAGGCCACCCGACGCCGTATGTGGAGCAGTGGACGGCCGGATGGCAGTTCCAGCTCGACTCCGCAACCGTGATCGAGGCGGCCTACTTCGGCAATCACGGCGTGAAGCTGACCTACAGCTCGGGAGACTGGTCGTTTCAACGAAACCAGTTGCGCCCCGAGCTGTTGAGCCTCGGCAGTGCGCTCCTCGATCCCGTGGCGAACCCGTTCTTCGGGGTGATCGCGACGGGAGTGCTGGCCGGACGCACCGTGCCGCGCGGCCGGCTGCTGCGCCCATATCCCCAGTTCGACTCGGTGCTCTCCGTCAGCCCTCCGCTGGGGATGAGCAACTATCACGCCCTGACGCTGTCGGCTAACCGGCGCTTCAGCCGCGGCCTGCAAGTCATGGTGTCGTTCACGGGGTCGAAGTATCTGACCGACACCGAAGGGCCGGAGGGCTGGACCCAGGGTCCGGCACAGCGCACCCGGAACTTCTACGATTTGTCGGGCGAGAGAGCGCCGATGATCAACGATGTCCCGCGAAGCCTCGTGGTGAGCTATATCTACGAACTGCCGGTTGGAAAGGGCCGCAAGTGGGGGCACGACAGCCGCCTGACCGAAGGCATCTTCGGCGGTTGGCAGATTGCCGGCATCACCACGCTGAAATCGGGGTTCCCGCTGCCGGTGCGGGCCGTGACGAACAATACCAACAGCCTGGGCGGCAACCAGCGGCCGAACCTGGTGGGCAATCCCGCGCTGGAGAACCCGACTGCCGAGCGTTGGTTCGACATCACAGCCTTCCGCCTGCCGGCGCCCTATACCTTCGGCAACGCGCCGCGCACCATGGGGTACCTGCGCGCCATGGGCACCAACAACTTCGACTTCACGATTCAGAAGTACTGGAGATTCGCAAAGGAACAGACCCGGCTGCAATTCCGGGCTGAGTTCTTCAACCTCTTCAACCGCACCGGGCTGTACGCGCCAAATCCACAGTTCGGCGACCCCGGGTTTGGCGCCATCACGCAAGCCATGCCCGCGCGGTCGATCCAGTTGGGAATGAAGCTGTACTGGTGATTCACGCCTGTGAGCCAACCGCCCATTCCAACGCGAACATAGCGGGCTTTCAGGCCACGCGCCGCTCAACTGCGGCGCCGGCCGATCGGGGCCCCATCGGGGCGAAGAACAGGGCTGCGGGGAAAGACTCGACCGAAGAAGGTCACGAGTGGCCCCTACGGGGCCGCAGGAGTCAGGAGTCGAGGAAGTCAGGAGCCCAGAACGCCCCCGCACAGCCGGACCCGCAAGTAGTCCCATTCTGGCTCCTGATCTGTGACTTCTGACTCCTCAACATCGGCAAGATTTTGTCGATGTTGGCGCTGTAAGCGCCTATTTGAATCCGCTGCGGTAATTCATGGAGATCGTCCGCGGGCTGTTTCGCGGTGCTGGGCCTGAGCGCGGCGCGGTTCCGCAAGAAGCTGGATTAGCGGGGGATCAGCGGGTAAGGCCGTCGATGAGCTTGCCGGCGGAGTCCGGATCGGTCGACAGCGTGGCGTGAACGGTGGCGCCCTCACGGCGGATTTCGGCGGCACGAAGGATGGGATCGAGACGCGGGTTGGCCGCCCCGGCGAGTGACAGGATGGCGCGGAGCGTCTCTTCGAGGCGCTGTCCCGCGTCTGGATTGCGGCAGACGCCGGTGAGATCGATCGCGAGGCGCGCGTCGAGCTTTGCGGCGAGGGTGGCGTAATCGACGAGGCGCAGGAGGCGATTCAGATTGGCCGCATTGCCGGTCAGTGGGAGCGTGATGCCCCCTCGGGCGACGGCCCAGATCTGCGCGGAGCTGGCGATGGCCGCGGCATGGCTGAGAAGGCCGGGCGCACCGGTGGTCCCGGTGGCGTGCTGTGCGATGGCGCCGCGGACGGATTCGGGCAGCCCGGAAATCGCGAGATTGGGGTTGATGAGGGTGGCGCCTGGAGGCGCGCCGCGGAAGGTCCCGCGGGCGATCCAAACGAGGTTCTTGCCATCCGAGGCGACGAGCAGGTAGGAGGCGTTCCGAAGGGGCTCGAGCGGGGCGAGCTTCGGATCGAGCGGGGTGGCGCGGAGCCGATCGAGGTTGAGACCGGCGAGGAGGACGGTGTTTGCGGTGATGCAGGAGGAGAGGGCGGGGTCGATGGCAGCCGGGGCGGAAGTTGGGCGGCAGGCGGACAGGATGGAGGTGAGCGCGAGAGCGGCGGCGGCCAGACTGGAGTGGGGCACCATACGGTGAACGCTACGGGGAATCGGTCACGCCCAGGCTGGTGATCATACCCGACCAGTCGAAACGGGTCCCACGATAGTAGCCTTTCGTGGTGTCCGGCAGGCTCAGCCGGGCGCGGATGAAGCCATTCGAGACGCCAGCTTCCGGGTAATCCGCGGCAGAGAGCACGCCGCAAGATATGCCCAACGCCAGGGCGCACACACAACGTTGTCTCATCATACCTGACGCGCCTGCTGGAAGGCCCGCAGGGCATTATCCCGGTAAACCTTCTTCAACACCGGATCGGGCAAACCGAATCCGTTAAGGGGCCAGTGATAGTCGAAATTGAAATTGAGGTCGCGTTCGTAAAAGTGCTCGTCGTTCGATTCCAGGATTCGGAACGTCGTGCTGAACATCCGCTGCGTGTAGGCCATGTCGGTTCCGTAGAGCACGCGGTCCGGATATTTCTGGAAGAACTGGTTCACGAACCGCGGGATCGGCGCGGTCTCCGCGAAACGAGCCGAAATGTCCGCGTACAGATTGGGATGGCGGTCGAACATCTGGCCGAGCCGGGTCAGGTCGTAATCCAGATTCGCCAGGTGGCAGGCAATGAAGACGGTCTTGGGATGCTTTTGCACCGCGCGCTCCAGGCTTTCGATCAGCGCGTTGTGCCCCAGGATTCCCGGTTGCGTTTCATCGATTCGCCAGGTATAGCCGTTCATCAGCCCGTCATTGTGCAGGTCCATTGGCTGATACGACCAGATTGGATCGGAGACGTGAATGTTGACCGGCATTCCCAATTGCGCGCATTTTTCCCACAGGCTGTCCATACGCGCATCGCCGGCATGCGGGCCGGGCGTGGCCGGGGCAGCCGAAGGCCCGCGAGCGCCGCCGCTTCCCCCTCTGGCCCCGCCCCGGCCGAATCCGCCCCCGCTCCGGAATCCCCACCCTTTGTCGCTGATCTCTCCCACGCCCATAGCGCCGGCGCGATGGCAGTCTTCCAGCGCTTTGACCGCGTTTGGTCCGAATCCCGGCTGATCGGCGCCGGTGAGATCGAAACTGCACCACAGGTCAAAACGGCTGGGATACTTGGAATAAATCTGGCGTGCCTCCGCCAACCGTTCCACCGTGTTCGCGCCCGTGAAAATCACGGTTTTTTCCAGGCCCACGGCGTCCATCACCTTAACCATCTCATCCAGTTGACCGACCGGCCGCGCGCCGTGGCAATGCACATCCACAACCGGGTATTTCGCCTTCGTGATCCCGGTCTTCGGGACCCGGTATATGGACGCCGGCCGGTAATCTTTCAGGAGGAATTTTTCCGGCGAATCCCCGGTTGCCCCCGTGGGTGTCTGCTGACTCTGGCCGGATCCCCGGCGCAGCGTCAAAGCCATAGAGGAAAGCATCATCAATTGCCTGCGGTTCACAGTTCGTCGCTCCTAGTCCGGCAGCCCGAAAACAAACAGGGCGCCCTCACCGGTTCCTACGATGTACTGCTTCCCATTCACCGCGTAACTGATCGGGCCGCTGGCATTCGGGCCGGCCAGGTTGACGTGCCAAAGTAACTCGCCCGTCCGCGCGTCCAGGGCCACAAAATTCCC
>JBGPKH010000753.1:0-4121 GCA_041485845.1 Bryobacteraceae bacterium | reverse complement strand
GTCGAGCCGGCCTTGAGCGACGTGAGATCGGTCCCCATCAGCATCGGCCCATCCGAGGCCCGCTCCATCTTCACATCGACACCGAACTCCTGATATTCGCCCCAGAACCAGCGCCCTTCAGCGGACAATTGGTCGGGCGAGATCCACATCACTTCGCGCATCTCGTGCGAGAGATCGTCGGGAGCGGAACCCGCAGGCATGCCCGACGCATTGGAGCGCCCACGCCACGAATAGCCGGCGTAGACCAACCCCGTTCCGGTGTGAGTCAGTGCCGGCCCGCCCTTCACCGATTGAAGCTTGACGCTGGTGGTGAACTCGTCCTCTGCCGCGCCGCGCTCCAGCAGCATCTCGCCGTAGTATTTGCCGCGGCCGGGAATGTATGCGGAAACCAGCCAGCGCCCGGCGATCCGCGGCGTCCGCATGCGCGCGCGCCAGGCGGACCATTCCGGAGTGTGCAGTGGATAGGTCCTGGCGAGGAAGTCGATGGTCTCATCGAGAGGCGACGCGCCGCCACCGCCCGCCGGGGTCGCTCCCGGAGGGGTCGCCGCCGGGGTCGCTCCCGGAGGGGTCGTAGCTGCCGGAGGGGCCGTGGCTGCTGTGGCCGCCGCCGCTGCTGCGCCTCGCCCACCGCGTCCGCCGCCGGCGGCGCCACCACCAGCCTCGCCGCCACCACCGCCGCCGCCGAAGTTCCGCCGGAAGACCGCCTCCGCCTGCGGGAAAAATGCGGAGTGCATGTTCGCCAGCAGCCGCCAGTCTTCCTTTGACCGCCGCCAGCTAAACGGCTTCCCCAACGCGTGGCAGTTCATACAGGTGCTGCGCACGGTCTCGTTGGGGATGGCCTCATCCAGAATGCGGTGCTCCGCCATGTACATCACCGGCTTGGCCTCTTCCGGGGCCAAGCCATGGTAAGTGCTCAGATACTTCAGGATCGGCCGGGCCTCGGCGGGAGTCAGTTCCACACCGTTGAGCCGTACCATGCGCTTGATGGCTTCTTCCCAGCCCTCGGGCGTGGTCCGCTCCCAGGAGATCCGCGAGAGGTTGCCCTTATCGTCTTTGGTGTGGCAGGTCCCGCACTTGGAGATGACGAGCTCGCTGGTTACCGGGATGCCCTCTTCCGCCGCGGCCGCTCCCCGGCCGCCTCTTCCGCCGCCGCCCGCTTGCGCGAAAGCCAGGGGCGCGGCACAAGTCGCGATCGCCGCCCAAAACAGAACCGTTTTCTTCAAGCGTCTCTCCAAATACAATTAGCTACCTATTCTACCTTCAAAATACCGCCCAGTTCAGTCGGTTGTGCCCAAAACTGCGTGTTCGTGCATGGCGTCCCTGGAAATCTCCATTGCGCGCCTGCCGTTCGCGAAGACAAACCACCCCGCGATCGCCGCGGCAACCAGGGCGGTCGCCGCCGTCAGAAACGCCGCCGGGTATCCAAACCTCGTAGCCACAGCTCCCGCGGCAAACGAGCTCACTCCCACGAACAGGTCGTAAAACGCCGTGAGCACTCCCAGGGCCGAGGCGCGCTCTCCTGCCGGAGTCCGCCGCAGCACGGTCGAGGCCACGGACGCCCACGGGAACGAGACACCGAATCCCAGCGCCGCGGCGGCGGCCACGGCCACCACCGGCGACGGCCCCCTCGCGATCGCGATCAGGCCGATCGCCATCGAAACCAGTCCGGCATTAAAGGTGATCGCGGGACGGATGCGGTCCGGCAGCCCGCCCAGAAAAAAACGCGACAGCAGGATCATCAGCGCATACGCCGAGAACGCCGCGGGGCCCGAATTCCCATACCGCGCCAGGTGCAAAATGAGGAAGCCAGCGACCACCGGATAATGCACATTGACGAATCCCATCGCCAGGCCCGGAGCCAGGATGGTGGCAGGCATCCACCTCCGCCGCGCCGCATGCGCCGCGGGTTCGTACTCCTCGTGAACGCGGCTGAGGATCGCGGCGCCGGTCAGCGCGGCGATCACCTGCAGCAGGGCGGCGTGCTGGAACGAGCCCAGCCATTGTCCCACCGCCGGCCCCGCCGAGACTCCTCCCCAAATGCCGCAGCTTACATACCCCAGCGCCTGCCCGCTACGGTGAATTCCCGCGACCTCCACCGCCCACGCCGCCGCGCCGGTATACAGACAAGCCTCGCCAAAGCCCTGGAACATGCGCCCGAGGTAGATGCCGGCGATCCCCAGCGGCAGGAGGTAAATCGCGCCCGCGAGCGCGCAGCTCAGCAAGCCAGTGAGGAAGGCCGTCTTGCGGCCGCGGCGGTCCGCCAGCGGTCCCGAAATGAAGCGGCTGGCCAGCGCCACAAACGAGAAGACGCCGATAGCGAAACCGACGGTCTGGTCGGACCCGCCCAAGTCGTGGCGCACGTGCGGCGCCAGCGCCGGCAATACCGTCCCGATACCCAGAAAACCGAGAAACGTGGCGCCTATCAAAAACCAGAAGCGGGAACCCAGCCCGGTTGGAAATAACCCCATTACGATTTATTGTACCGGGCGGGAGGGGAACGCGCTCCGGCGCCGGTTAGGGCTGCAGTTCGATGGTCTCCACGCGCAGCACTTCGCCCGCCAGCGTGCCGGTAACTTTGGCCTTCAGGTCTTTGTCCTTGGTCTGTTTCTTCAGCATCGCCAGCGTGCGCGCATTGCCGGCTTCGTCGAACTTCACGAACTTGCCCTCCGCGGTCACCAGGCCGAAGCCGCTCTTGGCGCACGAGAGCGCGCACTCCCGGGTGTGGCCGGCCAGATCCTTGCCGCGGCACATCACGTCCACCACAGTGCCCGAGAACGATTCGGCGGCCGCCACGGCGAAAGCGCCGAGCAGCATGAGCGAAAGCGCAGCGACACGTTTCATGTCATCTATTATGCCTTGGATGCAGGCGGCTGCGGCCTTTCCACCACCACCGCGTCCAGCGAGCCTCTCGCCAGCCGCGCGCGGATCCCGCTCCCCACCTCGACGGCGGCCGCGTCCTTCAAAATCCCCGTCTCATTCGACACGATCGCGTATCCACGATCCAGGATCCGCAGCGGGCTCAACTGCGACAGCTTGGCGCCCGCCTGGTCGAGCGCGCTGCGGCGGCGCGCCAGTTGCAGCCGGATGGCCTGCACCGCGATGCCGTGACACGCCTCCAGGCGGCGGCGGTCGGCCGCCAGGCGCGGGCGCATGTCGAAATGGCGGAGCCGCGCCTCCAGCGCGCGCCGCGCGCGCTCGCGGAAATCCAGGGCGGCACGGATGCGCTCGCGCATGCGGTATTCCTGCTCGTCGATGCGTTGCAGGCCGCGGCCAATGCGACGGTGCAGCAGGCTTAGGGCACGTTCGATGCCCTGCTGGCGCAAGCGCCGGTCGAGCATCGCCAGCCGGTAGCGCAGTCCCTGCGTGGCCTTGGCCCGGAGGGCGCCGATCCGCTCCAGCGTCTCATCGCGCGCCGGGACCGCCATCTCCGCAGCCGCCGAAGGAGTGGGCGCGCGCAGATCGGCCACAAAATCGGCGATCGTGACGTCGGTCTCGTGGCCCACCGCGGAAACCACGGGGACCGCGCAGCCCGCGATGGCGCGCGCCACGGCCTCTTCATTGAAGGTCCACAAGTCTTCGAGCGATCCGCCCCCGCGGCCGACGATCACCAGGTCGGCCCACTGCGACCGGCTGAAATACTGGATGCCGCGACAGACCTCCTCCACCGATCCTTCGCCCTGTACCAGCGCCGGGTAGAGGCGGATATGAAGGCCCCCAGACCGGCGGGAGAGGATCTGAATGAGGTCGGCGATGGCGGCGCCGCGGGGAGAGGTGACGATCCCGATGCGGCGCGGAAAACGCGGCAGCGGCCGTTTCCGTTCCGCGGCGAACAGACCCTCGGCAGCCAGTTTTTTCTTGAGCTGTTCAAATGCCAGTTGCAGCGCCCCGAGACCCTGCGGCTCCAGAGCCTCTACCAGCAGTTGATACTCGCCGCGCGCTTCGTAGACATCGAGGCGCCCGCGCGCCAGCACCGCCAGCCCGTCCTGCGGCTTGATTTTCCAGTAGCGGTGCGCGGAGCGGAAGGCCACGCACTTCACCTGCGCCTCGCGCTCCTTCAGAGTGAAGTAATAGTGCCCGCTGGGGGCCAGCTTGGCGCCCGAGATTTCGCCCGAGACCCAGAG
>JBGPKH010000752.1:0-4130 GCA_041485845.1 Bryobacteraceae bacterium | reverse complement strand
GATTACCGCGGCCTCCGCGGCCACGATCGTCTTGCCGCTGCCGACATCGCCTTGCAGCAGGCGGTTCATCGGGCGCGGCTCCTTCATGTCGTCCGCGATCTGCTTGATGACGCGCTTCTGCGCCTCGGTGGGCTTGAACGGCAACATGGAGCGGACGCGTTCGCGCACGCGGTCGTTGATCTCGAAGGCGATGCCGGGCAGCAGGCGGGCCTTGGCGCGCTTGAGGGCCACGCCGCACTCCAGCCAGAAAAACTCTTCGAAGATCAGGCGGAACTGCGGCATCGAGCGGAACGCGTTGAACAGGCGAAGGTCGGAATCGGGCGGCGGAAAGTGGGTCTGGCGGATGGCCGTCCAGCGATCCGGCATCTTGAGGCGATCCAGCAAATACTGCGGCAGGTAGTCGTCCTCGGGCGGGAGCGTTTCCAGAATCCTGTGCATGAGCACGCGGAGCTGCTTCGTGGTGATCTTGGAGACGGCCTCGTAGATCGGCACCACGCGGCCAATGTGGAGAGAGCCCAGCGAGCTCTCGCCATCGTCGTCATCGCCCGAGAGAATTTCGAACTCGGGATGCAGCATGGTGATCTCGCCGGCGTAGCTGTCGAATTCCACCTTGCCGTAGAGAGCCACCTTCATGCCCTCGGCGAGCACGTTGGCGAGGTAGCCGCCGTGGAACCACTTGCCGACCAGGATGGCGCGCGAGGAATCCGTGAAGCGCGTTTCGAACAGGCCGAGGCTGCGGCGCTTGAAGCCGGAGAGCTTGGCCGAGCGCACTTCGGCGACGACCGAGGCCATCTCGCCAGGAGCGAGCTGGCCGATGGTCTTCATGTTGCTGCGATCCTCGTAGCGAAAAGGGACGTAGCCGAGCAGATCTTCGACGGTGACGAGTCCCTTGGTTTCGAGCATCGCCCCGCGGCCCGGGCCGATTCCTTTGACGTAGGTAAGGGGGGTTGTCAGGTCCATGCCTGACAGGCCAGGAGGCCTGTCCCACTCCAGTGTACAATGCCCTACGTGAGGACAACTCTGCTTTTGCTGGCCGGCGCGCTCTGCTTATGGGGCGCCGATTTCCGTGTGGGCATTATCGGTACCGATACGTCGCACGTGCCCGCGTTTACCAAGTTACTCAACGACGACCCCGGCCAGCCGGGCCACATTGCGGGCGCGCGCGTGGTGGCGGCCTACAAAGGTGGCAGCAAGGACATCGACGACAGCTCGCGTCGCGTGGACCAGTATGCGGAAGAGGTGCGGTCCAAGTGGGGCGTGGAGATCGTGCCGGACATCCAGACGCTGCTGACGAAGGTCGATGGTGTGCTGATCGAGAGCATCGATGGCCGCGTGCACCTGGAACAGGCGCGTCCCGTGATCGCGGCGCGCAAGCCGCTGTTCATTGACAAGCCGCTAGCCGCCACACTCGAAGATGCGCGCGAGATCGCGCGTCTGGCGAAAGAGGCGGCTGTCCCGTGGTTCAGCTCCTCGAGCCTGCGCTTCGGCGTGCTCGGCGCCCCGGGAAAAGTCGCGGACGCTACCGGCGTGAGCACCTGGGGGCCGGGACCTTTCGAGCCGCATCATTACCTCGACCTCGCGTGGTACGCGGTGCATCCCATCGAGCTTTTGTTCACGCTGATGGGCCCGGGCTGCGAGACGGTGACGCGGACCTCCGGCGCCGATACGGACGTGGTGACGGGCCGATGGAAAGACGGGCGGATCGGCAGCGTGCGCGCGGTCCGGCCGTACAGCGACTACGGCGCAATCGTGTATCGCGGCCGCGAGGTGGAGGTCAACCATCCGAAGGCCGGCGGGGCCACCGACTATCGCCCGCTGGTGGTGGAGATCGTCAAGTTTTTCCAGACGGGCAAGCCGGCGGCGCCCAACAGCGACACGCTCGAAATGTTCGCGTTTATGGACGCGGCGCAGAAGAGCAAGGAGCAGGGCGGCAAGCCCGTGACGCTGCGGTGAGGAGGCGCCCTGCGGGGGCCTTATGAGGAATAATAGAAAGCGAGGTGGATGCTGGCTGCCGCGGCCGAACCTTTATTGACGACCGTCGACCACGATCGGCAATTGCCCGAGAAGACGGAGAATTGCGTCATTTGCGTCTCCCAACGGCCCGGTCCAAGCGCGGCTCCCCGCGGCTCGCCCCCCAGACTTCAACCGCGACCAAGCCCCCAAGCCTGCCTTTTTGTGACGCAAACTTCGAAAAATGCCCTCAGTTTGCGTCACAAAATCTCCAGCGATGCCCGCAAGCTCCGGGAAAAGAGGATGTTACAACATCGAAAGTGTTTGCCCCGCAACGCGCAAAATTCGCGTCATTTGGGTCACAAGACCCGCTGGAAGCCGGCTTGCCATCCTCGCGCCCACCTGACTTCCGCATTTCGCCCCCACCGCGGCCTGCGATAGAATCTCGGGATAACCTATGAGATTCCTGTGCGTCCTTCTGGCCTCCTTCACCGCCGCCCAGGCCGCGGAGTATCAGCTCAAGGCATCGCCCGCCACCGTCGCCTGGGGATACTACTGGTATCAGGCCAAGCCCGTGCTCCGCATCAAGTCCGGCGACACGGTCGAAATCCAGACCATGACCACCAGCAGCCCCACCTCGCTGGCCAACGCGGGAGTGAAGCCGGAAAACATCCAGCCGGAGTTGAAGGCCATCTACGAGCAGGTGAAGCGCGAGGACCGCGGCCCGGGCGGCCACATACTCACCGGCCCTGTCTTCATCGAGGGCGCCGAGCCGGGAGACGTGCTCGAGGTCCGCATTCAGAAGATCCAGCTCTCCACGCCCTACGCGTCGAATGGATTCAGCCCGCAGCGCGGCGTGCTGCCGCCCGAGGATTTCCCGCGCGGCCGCACCAAAATCATCCCGCTCGATATGCAGCGGAACGTCGGCAAGTTCGCGGACAATATCGAAATCCCGCTGCACCCGTTCTTCGGCAGCATGGGGGTGGCGCCGGACGAATCCAAGGGACGCGTCAACAGCGCGCCGCCGGGCGAGCACGCCGGCAATCTCGATAACAAGGAGCTCGTCGCGGGGACCAGGCTGTTCATTCCGGTGCACGCGCCCGGCGCCCTGTTCGAGGTGGGCGACGGCCACGCGGGGCAAGGGAATGGCGAAGTGGACATCACCGCCATGGAGACTTCGCTGGTCGGCGCCTTTCAGTTTATCGTGCGCAAGGACATGCACCTGAAATGGCCGCGAGGCGAGACCCCCACGCACTGGATCGCCATGGGGCTCGACCCGGACCTCACCCAGGCGCTCATCCTGGCGACGCGCGAGACCATCGACTTTCTGGTGACTGAAAAGCATCTCACGCGCGAGTACGCCTACGCGCTGGCCAGCGTGGCCATCGATTTCGACGTCACCCAGGCGGTGGACGGGACCAAAGGCATCCACGCCATGATCCCCAAGAGCATTTTCAAGTAATGGAGCCTCCACATGAAGAAAACCTGTCTCTGGCTTGCCCTGCCGGCATGCCTGCTGTTGGCCGGATGGTTGACCGCGCAGGAACAGCCGAATCCCAAGACGCTCATTTCCCAATCGGCCATTCAGAGCATCGTCGATGAAGTCAGCGGGACGCTCGCCTACCAGCACATTCAGGACCTGGCCAGCTACGAGCACGACCGCCTGGAAGAGGAGTACAAAACGACGTACCGCGAGGCTGCCTTCATCGAGAAGATGGCCAGGCAGTACGGCTTGGAGGACGTGCATATCGAGCGTTTCAAGCTGCCCAACAAAACGTGGGACGGCGAGCGAGGCGAGCTGTGGCTGGTGACGCCCGAGAAGCGGTTGATCCTGAGCTATCGCGACGTGGCCGCAGCGCTGGCGACGGGCAGCAAGTCGGGCGACGTGACGGCGGAGCTGGTGTACGTGGGACGCGGCGATCGAGAAGCCGATTACGCGGGCAAGGACGTCGCCGGCAAGATCGTGATCGGCAGCGGCGCGATCGGGCAGCTTCACACCTTCGCGGTGCGCAATCACAACGCGGCGGGCGTGCTCTCGTATAACGACCCGACCGGCAAGCCCATCGACCGGCCCGACCAGATCGCGTGGAACGGCATCGGAGGACGGGGCGGCGGCGGGGCTTCGGGCGGTGGTGGGCGCGGCGCAGCGGGCGGCTCGGGTGGGGCCGCGGGCGGCTCGG
>JBGPKH010000751.1:0-4134 GCA_041485845.1 Bryobacteraceae bacterium | reverse complement strand
GAGAGCAAGCGGATTCGCGTGAATTGGCGGTCGCGACTCGCAGTCGGGTTCGAGAACGCGGAGCGAGCGGAGGAGCGCAGTCCTGGGCGCGGCAGCGTGTCCCAGGGCGAAACGGTCAAGTTATTTTTGCGCGCGCGCTTAGCTCCTGCCACCAGGCCTGACCCGCGGGCTAGCCGCTTCTCTTCAACGCATATTGGATGGCTTCGACCGGAACCTCGTACTTGGCCATCGCCGTGTTGCCGCGATAGTCTATGTCTTCGATCCCAATCTTGCTGGTGTAGAACGCGTCCACCGTCATGCGCCGCGCCCAGTCGAAGAAAGAGACGCCCGGGCCCAGTTCGGGCGAATCGTTCTTGCGATACGCGATCAGGTCCAGCAGGGCCGTCTGCCCGGCTGGCGAGGCGTCCACGAAATTCTTCCCCGAGCGGTCCAGCATGGCGTGATCCAGCCACGTCAAGCCGCCAGTGTAGATGGCCGCCAGCCGCTCGTTTTCACTGGCGAGCATGTCGATCCAAGCGGCGGCCCCGGCAACCAGCGCGCCTGGCGATTTGCCTTCGGGCGGAATAATCAGGTCGGTCAGCCGTTCGAGCGTGGCGTATTGGTGCACTGACAGCGCCTTGGGTTGGTAGCGGCCGGATTTGGCGTCCTTGCTCTGGGCCGCCATCTCATGGACGTGCTGGGCCTGCTGGGCGTCAATGGCTTCCGCGCCGGCCACGGCCAGCGCGACATTTCGCAGCAGGTCTCTTCGCGAATACTCAGACATTGCCTTTCCTCATTTCTTCCGCCAGATACTCGGCGGTGCGCCACGCCAGCGCGATGATGGTCAGGGTCGGGTTCTTGTCGGGGTTGCTGACGAACGGCCCGCCATCGGCTACGAACAGGTTCTTCACGTCGTGCGCCTGGGAGTACTTGTTCAGAACGCTGGTATTGGGATCGTCGCCCATGCGTGTAACGCCGATCTCGTGAATGATGGCGCCGCCGCGCGAAATCACCTGCGTGCCCGGCGCGCCAGGCGCCGCGTTGCCGCCGCGCCGCCCTCCGGTGGTTGTGCCGCCCATCGCCTGGATGATCTCCGCGAAGGTCCGCACCTGGTGCTGGGCCTGCTTGAGCTCGTGCTCGCTCCACTCCCAGTGGAAACGAAGCACCGGGATGCCCCAGCGATCCTTCACCTCGGGATCGATCTCGCAGAACGACTTCTCGTTGGGAATCATTTCGCCGCGGCCGGAGAAGCTGACGTTGGTTCCATATTCGTCGCGAATGGCTTTCTTGAGCCCCAGGCCATAGCCTTCGCGCCGCTGGGTGACGGCCTGGAACGAGCCGATCTGCGGCATGCCGAAGCCGCCGCCCAGCTCGACATGGTAGCCGCGCGGGAATCCGATGTCCTTCTGTTTCTCCCAAAGCCACCACGGGACGTACATGTGGGTCCCGTAGCCGTCGGAGTTATAGTGCGGCAGCCCCTCCAGCGCCGGGATGTGGCCGCTGAGGCCGCTGCCGACGGTGTCGGTGAGGTAGCGGCCCACCACGCCCGAGGAATTGGCCAGGCCGTTGGAATGGCGCGCCGATTTTGAATTCAGCAGCAGGCGGGCCGATTCGCACGCGCTGGCCGCCAACACCACCGTGCGGCACCGCACCTGCTGCTCCACGCGCGTGTTCTTATCCACGTAGGAGACCGCCCTCACCTTGCCGGCATCGTCGGTCAGCAACTCGCGCGCCATGGCGTTGGTGATCACCTTCACCCGCCCGGTCTTCATGGCGGGGAAGATCTGCACGTAGCTGGAGGCGTAGTTGGAGGCCGTCATGCAGGCGCGGCCGCATTGGCCGCAGTAGTGACAGGCCGGGCGCCCGTTGGTCGCCTTGGTGATGATGGCCGAGCGCATCGGGATGCACGGGATGCCCAGCTTGGTGCAGGCGTTCTTGATCAGGATGTCGTGAACCTTAGGCGCCGCCGGAGTCTGGAAGACGCCGTCGGGAGCGCTGCGGATTCCCTCCTTGGTCCCGACCACGCCGATAAAGGCCTCGGCCTTGTCGTAGTAGGGGGAGACGTCTTCATACGAAATGGGCCAGTCCCAGCCCAAGCCGTCGCGCGAGCGCGGTTTGAAATCGTAATCCGCGAAGCGCAGCGAAAACCGCCCGTAGTGATTCGTCCGGCCGCCCAGAATGCGCGAACGGAACCACGAGAACTGGCTACCCGGCGCCACGGTGTAAGGCTCGCCCTCGAGCTGCGCCCCGCCGAACGTGGCATTCCAGGTGAATCCCGAGCGGCCGAAGTAACCGTCCCCCTTCGGGCCTACGCCCCGATGGGGCACGTTGTACGGCCACTGGTGCTCCTTAATGTCCTTGGCCGGATTGAACATCGGGCCGGCTTCCATCAGCAGTACCGATACACCCAGATCCGCGAGGACCTTGGTGACCGTGCCCCCGCCGGCTCCCGATCCAATCACCACCACGTCATAAACGGGGCTGCTTCGTCCGACTTGCGGCATTATCGCCTCCTGATGTGAGCCGGGATTTCATTCTGGCCTCCGGCTCTCGGCCAGTATACACCCCGGTACGGAAGAAAGGGAGCCGATTCTCTGGTGCCTCTGGTGCGGTTCTGGCGCAGCCTGAGGAGGCAGCCCGGACCCCCGCCGATAGGCATTTACGCCTTCGTCCCGGCCATCGACTTCCAGGCGTTTTCGGCAGTGATCCGCACCTTGCGGTTGTCGCTCTTCAGCTTCGGAAAAATCAACGCCGCGGCGTCCGCCGACCCGATCCTGGCGAGGCCGATGACCGCGGCGCACTGCCAGTGTTCCTGCGGCCGTTCGAGCGCGCTTTTGTAAACCGCCATCGCCTCAACCATGTTCCCTTCCTTGACCTGCGCGTCCGCATAACGCAGCATGCCATCGATTACGTCGGTGGCTTGCGTGTCGGAGAGCGCCTTTGTGTCCGGGTGACGCGGCGCCGTGGCGGGCTTCTTGCCGATTCGCCCGAAAGCCCTCACGCCCATCACGGCAATATCGTTGTTTGGCGACCGCACGGGGTTGGGCGACCGCATGGCCTCCAGACACAGGCTCACGGCGCTTTGAGCGCGGCGGTGCCCTAGCGCGGCCAGGATGCGCGGCTTGAAATCGTCCGGCGCATCTTTGTAAGCGGCCATCAGCGCTTTGTTCGAGGCCTCACCGGGGATGCGCTCCAGGCAGTACACCACCTCTTCGCGCAACTCCGCGCCGCCGATCCACTTGGCGATGGCCGGCACCGAGTCCTCACCGGCGATGCCCGAAAGCAGCCGCAGCGCATACACCCGCACCGGTAGCGCGTAATCCGGACCGCCGATATCGACCAGGCCCTTCACCACGCCGGCCCGGTTGGCCGACGCGGGGTCTTTGCCCACCGCGTGGACCATGGTGGTCAAGGCTTCCCTCGCCGCCTTTCCCACGCCTGTTTGGTTGGCGGCCAGCTTGCCGAGTTGCGCGATGACCGCCGGAGACGCTTCGCCGGCCTTCCGCCACGCGGCGAAGCGCGTATCGGCACTGTCGCTCTGAATATCAGCCAGGAACTTCCGATCGTCCGCCATAGCGGCCTCCTTACAGGTGCCACGGGCCGCGGCCCGGGCGGCTCAACAGCCGGTTGGCTTCGTCGTCGTTGAGGAACCGCTCGTTCACCGCATCCCACTCCAGCTT
Source organism: Bryobacteraceae bacterium (assembly GCA_041485845.1). Lineage (GTDB taxonomy): Bacteria > Acidobacteriota > Terriglobia > Bryobacterales > Bryobacteraceae > OMOG01. The sequence goes on along the minus strand of JBGPKH010000751.1, from coordinate 475 downwards.
GCGCTGCAACTGGAACCCAACGTTTCCCAGAATGCACAGAGAGGCGACGCGGTGCCCCGCCTCCATGGCCATGATCGGCTTCTCGCGGGTGCGCACGCAGTGCTCGAAGTTTTCGTTGTGTCCGGGGCTGCGCTGCACCTGGCCGGTGTCGAATTTCGAGGAGAAGTCTTTCACCTTCTGATCGGTCGCGGTGCTGGCGCCGTCGCCGGTGGTAACCGTGAGCCTTCCGTTGTCGCCCCAGTACACGGCTCCGTAGCGCGCCTGGAGTTCCGTGGAAGGCTCGCCGGGCTGTGCCCACACCAGCGTCCAGTCCGGGTTTTTGAACTGGTAGGTCACTTCCATGGTGACCGCCGAGTCGTACATGCCGTCGCGCGGCGGCTCGCCCTTGGCGTCGATGCTCACCGGCCCGGTATTGTCGGCGCCCATGATCCAGCTCGCGATGCTCATGATGTGCGCGCCGCGATCGCGGATCTGG
>JBGPKH010000750.1:0-4145 GCA_041485845.1 Bryobacteraceae bacterium | reverse complement strand
GTCGTTGAGACTTCGTCCCCGCTTCAGGATGTTCTGCGCGAAGACGCGCGCGGCCTCGACGTAGATGGGGTCGTTGAGCAGCACCAGCGCCTGAAGCGGTGTGTTGGAATTCACGCGGTTGATGGTGCATTCTTCGCGGGTGGGCGCGTCGAAGGTGAGGAGGCTGGGGTGGAGGAACGACCGTTGCCAGAAGGTGTAGACTCCGCGCCGGTAGAGTTCCTCGCCCCGGCTGGCGGAGTACTCGCGCTTGGGGAAGTTCATCGCCGCCAGGTAGCCATCGGGCTCGTAGGGCTTGGCGCTGGGGCCGCCGAACTTTTCGACCAGGAGACCGGAAACCGAGAGCGCCACGTCATGCACCACTTCGGCGTCCACGCGGAAACGGTTCTGGCGAGCGAGCAGGCGGTTGTCGGGATCGCGCTCGTCGAGCTCGGGTGTAGTCAGGGAAGACTGGCGATAGGTGCGGCTGGTCACTATGGTGCGGATCAGGTGGCGCACGTCCCAGGGGTGCGTGCCTTCGGCCTGCCATTCCGGCTTCACGAACTCGGCGGCGAGCCAGTCGAGGAGCTCCGGATGGGTGGGCCATTCGCCCTGCGAGCCGAGGTCGTCGAGCACCTTGGAGAGGCCGGTGCCGAAGAACTGGCGCCACACACGGTTGACGAAGACGCGGCCGGTGAGCGGATTCTGCGGGGTGACGAGCCAGTTGGCGAGGTCGAGGCGGGTGGCCCGTTCACCGCCGGTTTCGAGTTTGCCAAGAAAAGCAGGGATGGCGGGCTGCACGATGTCGCCCGATTCATCCATCCAATTGCCGCGCGCCAGGATGCGGGTCTCGGTTGGCTTGGTGGCCTCGGAGACCATCACGCGCGGGATCGCGGCTTCGAGCAGAGCGGATTCCTTTTCGAGCTTCGCAACCTCGATGATCTCGGGGAGTGCCTCTGGGGAGGCGAATTCAAAGTGCGCGGCGATCGCGGTTTTCTGCTGCGGAGTGCGTTTCTCTTCTTCCGTGCGCAGGGCCTTCAGGACGGCGTCCGGAATTTCCTTGCCCTTGTCGGAAGCGGGCCAGGAATATTCGCCCGCGGAGAGCGCCAGGCGGAAACGCCCGGTTACGGCGCGGCGGTAATCGGAATCGTGGTGCAGCCTCACGGTCATGACCGAATCCGCGGTGGTGCGGACGGGCTCGGTGAATCGCAAAGCGAGAACCACTTTGGAGTTTTCGTTGTAGGTGGCGACGGCCCAACCCGTCTTGGGATCGCCGTCGAAGGCCGCGATCGGCTGGTGCTCGGGGGCGGTCATGTTGAGGTTGGAGGCGCCGAAGGAGAAGGCGAGCTTGCGGCCGTCCGACCCGGCTTCCACTTCGGTGAGCACCAGGCGGTCGGCGCCGCGCGCCACGCGCAGGCCGGGCAGAGCTTCATCCTGCACGATTTGGATGCCGAGAGCGCGCCACGTGCCGAGACCCGGCTTCAAATTGACGGTGTAAGTTTCGTTGTCGGGATTGGGTCCGCCGGCCACGATCAGGCCATTGCCGGGCTCGCGTCCGGCGACGAGGTTGCCGCCGTCGTAGATGGTGTACTCAATTGGCTCGTCGTTGTAGATCTTGAGGACCGCGCCGTTGGCCGATTTCGCCGAGACGGGGCGCTGCGTTTCCCAGACCAGCCGGCCCAAATCGTAACTCGCCAGAAGCTGCTTCTCCCATGCGGCGCGCCGCGGGGCGAGGCTTTCCATCTTGGCCGCCAGGCGGGCACGGGCGTCGGCGAGTTGCTGTTGGAGCGATTCCTGGCGAGTCTTCTGCTCAGGCGTGGGCAGCGGGAGCAGCGACCCCCAGGCGGTACGGCCGCGATCGGGAACGAGGCCGGTCTCCTTGATGTCGGCGAAGAACGCCTTCATGGAGTAGAAATCGCGGGAGGTGAAAGGGTCGAACTTATGGTCATGGCACTCGGCGCATCCGAGGGTGCTGCCCATCCAGACGGCCACCGTGGTGCGCACGCGGTCGGCGGCGTACTTGGCCAGGTACTCTTTGGGCTGAAGGCCGCCCTCGGCGGAGGTGCGGTTCAGGCGGTTGTAGGCCGATGCCACGCGCTGTTCGATGGTGGCGTTGGGCATCAGGTCGCCACCGAGTTGCTCGCGGGTGAACTGGTCGAACGGCTTGTTGTCGCGGAAGGCGCGCAGAACGTAGTCGCGGTAGGGCCACGCGGGAAACGCGTTGTCGCCGTGGAAGCCGCAGGTGTCGGCGTAGCGCACCGCATCCAGCCAGCGCATGGTCTGCTGCTCGGCGTACTGCGGGGTTGCCAGCAGGCGATCGACCAGCTTCTCATAGGCCTCGGGCGAGGTGTCCTTCAGGAACGCGGCGACCTCTTCGGGCGTAGGCGGCAGGCCGGTGAGATCGAGCGCCACGCGGCGGATCAGCGTGCGCCGGTCGGCTTCGGGGGAAGGGTGCATGTTGGCGCGGGCGAGGCGTTCCTGGATGAAGGCGTCGACGGGATGGGGGGCGGTGGGGGGCGGCGTCTGGCGCTGCACAGGCTGATAGGTCCAGTGGCCTTCGTACTTCGCGCCCTCGGCGATCCACTGGCGGATCGTTTCTTTCTGGGCGGGGGTCAGATCTTTGTGGATGTAGGCGGGCGGCATCACACGGGCGGCGTTGCCCATCTCTGGGGCGAAGACGCGCTGAATTACGCCGCTCTTCTCTGGATCGCCGGGGACGATCGGCACCACGCCGCGCTGGGTGGGCTTGAGGGCTTCGTCGCGGAGATCGAGGCGCATGCCGGCCATGCGCGAGCTCTTGTCGGGTCCGTGGCAGCGGAAGCAAGTCTCGGCCATGATCGGCCGGATGTCGCGATTGAAGCGGACTTCGGCGTGGGCGGTGGATGCGGCGGCAAGAAAAAACATCACAGGCAAGAAAACCCGTGCGCCTTGTTGTTTCCCCTTCATTGTGAATGCAGTATACACCCGCGCCGGGCGGAATAGGGTCTAGCACATCAGCGGCTCTTGGGCTGGCGGGAAGGGCTCGGAGCCGTTTACGACCTGGCGCACGTTGGCGCCGACCGCATCAATCCGAAGCGGCTGGAATTGGCTCAACTATCGTGGTGTTTGTGACCTCCGATGCTCTACAGGCTCGCGATGATCGTGTCACGAGGTACACCTTTGTGCTGGGCCACGGTGCGTAGGATTGAACTGAACGTGCCGAGCCGGAGGGGGTGGTGGTCCGGGATTGCGATCCGCTGGTGGGTCGGTTCGGAGGTTTCCAGGATGATGTGACTGCCGACTTGGTGCACCTTCGTGTATTGCCACCGACGGCACAGGACACTGGCGAGATGGCTGCCCGAGACGTCGCGAGGGATCTTCATGCGACGGACAGGATCTCGTCGCGAACCAGGTGGAGGCGAATTCGCTCCGGGCGTGGCTGGTCGAAGAAGAACGCTGCGGTCGCTTCCAGCACGTTCTTACGTAGCTCATCCCACGTATCGCCTTGCGTGAAGATGTTCTGCGTAAGGCACTCGGCGCAATAGCCGCCGTCGGACTCTTGGACAACTTCGAACACCAATTCAGGCATACGTCTATGATACGGCATGAGTTCACTGGTGCGCTCCGGCATCGGTCCCATCAGCCAGCTAGCGACAGCTTATAATGGAAACCATGTTCAGAGCGGGGTTGGCGTGGTGCGGCGTTCTGCTGTGCCTCTGTGCGGTTCGTGTTTCCCGTGCGGCCGATCCGGTGAATTTCCCGCGCGACATCGAACCGCTTTTCCAGAAGCACTGCCTGGTGTGCCACGGTCCGCAACAGCAGATGAGCGGATTGCGGCTCGACCAAAAGGAAGCCGCGCTCAAGGGCGGCGCCTCGGGGCAGGATATCAAGCCGGGCGATAGCGAAGGCAGCCGCTTAATCCGGCTGGTATCCGGTGCGGACGGGAAGGTGATGCCGCCGGTCGGAGCGCGGCTCACGGCGGCCGAGGTCGCGGTGCTCAAGGCGTGGATCGATCAGGGCGCGCCGTGGTCCGTGTCAACCGGCGGGCACTGGGCATTCCAGAAGATCCAGAAGCCCGAGCCGCCGGCGGTGCGCGACCGCACGTGGCCGCGAAACGCGATCGACAATTTCATCCTGTCGCGGCTCGATGCGGAGGGCGTCGCGCCCTCGCCCGAGGCGGGCAAGACGAC
>JBGPKH010000749.1:0-4152 GCA_041485845.1 Bryobacteraceae bacterium | reverse complement strand
CGAGTGGGAGAACTTTGCCGACGGCATGAAGCGCATTGTCCCCGACCGACGGATCGTGGAGATCGGCGACGCCGACGCCATCTTCCACACGATCTACGATCTCGACGACCGGTTCCAGGTTCCCGGTGCGCAGTATCTCTATTCGCACCGCGTGGCGGAGAAGGACGGCACCGTACCGCACTGGCGCGGCATTTACGACGACTATGGGCGGCTCATGGTGGCCATCTGCTTCAACATGGATCTGGGAGATTCGTGGGAGTGGGCGGATGTCCCGGCGTACCCCGCCAAGTTCTCGGACCTGGGAATCCGGATCGCCGTGAACTACTTGGTTTACGCCATGACGCACTGACGCCGTGGGACAGGCCTCCTGGCCTGTCCGGAACCCGCTGGCAAGCGGGTCCCAAGCCGTGACACCAGTGGTGTCACGGGGCTGCTTTGTAAGTGCCCTATTTTCAACGATTCCCACTTTTGGCGCGACACCACTGGTGTCGCGGACCACGGCGAATAGCCAAACTCCAAAGGGACAAATGCGCTATCTTCGTGACGAGGCGATATGAGGCTGCGCGCGCTGTTTGCGCTGGTGTTCGTCGGGATGATGCGCGGTCAGGTGGCGCCGCCTTGCAGCCTGGTCCGAGACGCGGCGCGGGCCATCGAACTGGCGAAGATGGCCGCGGACCCGGATCTGCGGGCCGCCGGGAACGCCTGCGATGCGACGCCGCCGCAGAGCCTCGATCCGTTCCATCTGACACCGCAGCGCCTGTTCTCCTGGATCGACCGCGCCGCATCGGGCTTGACCGGCCGCGACCGGTTCGAGGTTCTCCCTGCGCTGGCCAAGGCCGCGTTCCGCGCCGGAGAGTTCGACGCGGCGCAGTCTCATGCCCGCGAACTGCTCCAACTGGCGCCGCAATTCACCAAAGATCGGGCCTACGGAGATGCCCTATACGACGGCTATTCGGTGATGGGCCGCGTGGCCCTTCGCCGTGACAACGTGACTCTCGCACGGCAGTATCTGCTGAACGCAGCGACCACGCCAGGATCGCCGTCGTTGAGCCGGCGTGGGCCTGGGATGGCGCTGGCGAAGGAGCTTCTGGAGAAGGGACAGGCTCCCACGGTCCTGCGGTTTTTCATTCTCTGCCGGGAGTTCTGGAAAACAGACAACGGCCGGCTGGCGGCCTGGAGCGACGCCGTGGCGAAACACGAGGTCCCCGATTTCGGAGCGAATGTGGATTACTGAGACCGGCGCCGGAACCCGGTCGCGCGTATCGTGAACCAGGGCGATAGCGGTTGGCCCGCGGCGTTCAAGTGAATGCGAAAGCCACCGGCGACCGGCTGCACTTCAGACGCGGGGAGATCCGTAATCGCTTTGCCCGCTCCATCGAGAACCGCAACCACGATCCGCGCGGCGCGCGTGCGGAGCGTGATCCAGGCTTCCACGCGCTCGATCCAGGTGGGCTGCGATCCGCCATTCATATCTCCGGATGGCTTGGATGCATTCGGTGAGTTGGTGGGGTCGAGGGTCCACCAGTCGGTCGTGCCGCGATAGAACATCAGGTTCTGGGGCTGGGTGGTTCTGGGAAGGGAGCGCAGCGAGTATCCCGGGATCGAGAGCAGCATCGACTGTGAGGAGGAAAGCGGTGCGCCATCGAGCGCGGTCAGCAGTACGGATGCGGCCGGCGTGGCCAGTTCCACATCGATCGGCCCGGCGGTAGTCTTCACCGTCCCCAGCCTTCCAAAGACACCCGCGGCACCGGTAGCGTTCAGTGTAAGTTGCCTCGCCGCCGGATCGAAGGTCAACTGACTGGTGTCGCCGGCAAACGGTCCTTTGGGTAGAGGGTCCACCCCATCCTTGACGAGCTCCACGCGGCGCGTGAAGGCGGTCTCCCGAGGAATGCCGGCCTGCCGGACCACCCAGTTCGTAGGCGATAGCGCCGAGGTTGCGGCTTGTAGACGCTGCGCCTCCGACACCGGCACACTCACCACTGCGCTGCCCGGATCGACCGCGCCGGTGCGGAAGATCCAAGCCGACTGGCCGATGTTCGGGAACTTGGTCCAGTCGCCGTTGATGTTGAATCCGTTGGGCACGCCATCGTCCCATCCGCGACCGTGCGAGTAGGCAAAGTGCATGATGCCGTCCCAATCCTGAAAAGCGGCGAAGGCCGCGAGGGCCGGGTCGATTTCGGCGCCGTGGGTGTTGGGCCAGGGCTGGTTGTATTCGCTGACGGTATAGGGGCGACCCGCCTGCCGCGCCCACGCCATATCGAGGAACTGCGTCCACGCGCCATCGGCGGCGGAAGCGTCGCGAATGCGCCAGTCGAAGCCATCCCAGGCGGTGTTGGGAAAGCTGTAGTGGTCGACGTAGAAGTGGTTGTCCTGGTAGTCGAGGCCATCCTGCGAGTCGAGGATGCCGAGTCCGCCGTAGCCCATCTGGGTGCCGGTGATGGGTACCAGCGCGTCGGTCGAGGCGCGGACGGTGTCGCGCATGGCGTTCACGTAAGCGCGGTCGGTCGCGATGATGAAGGCCGTATAGTCGGCGAAACGCGCTGGGGTCGCGCCTTCGCCAGGGCCGGGCAGGCTGATGCTGGCAGACTCGATGGATTCGCCGGCGGCGAGGCTGCGCTGCCCCGCCTGCACCAGGCTCATCTGGCGCGCATAGACATTGCCGGGCGCGAACTCGACATCCAGGCTGACGCGGCCGCTATCCTGAATTTCGAACGAGGGCGTGACCGCGATGGTGAAGCTCTGCCACTGATTCGTAAGCCCGATGGCGGGCGAGGAGAATCCATCCCACGGGCTGACGTCGCGCATGATGGAAGTGGGCACGTTGACCGTCTGGCCGGCAGGCAGATCGGCCTTGGCTTCGAACGTCCACACGTAGCGGACTCCAGCGGTGAGGTGGAAGCCGGTCTGCTTGAGGAAGAGCCAGCCGCTGCCGGCGCCAGGCTGCACCTGCGCGGTGGGGAGGCCGTCGGTCTGCACCATCGAGAGGCTTCCCACTTTGCCGTGACCCTGTTCGAGGGTCCACTTGCCGCTGAGGATTTCGGGGCCGTCCAGCGTGCCGGCGCCCCAGGCCCTTTGCAATGCATCGGTGGCGCGGTATTTCGCGGTGAGCCACTGGTTCCACTGCGACTGGAGTGCCGTGCGGTACTCGCCAACCAGGACCGGATCGAGTTGGCTGCCCTGCCATGCCTGCAGGAGCGAGCTTTCGTTGTTGATCTCGACGACGGCAAGGACGGGGTCGTCGCGCAGTTGCAGGCGGGAGATCAACCGCTGCGTGTAGTCTTGCTGGAGTTGCACCAGGCGGGGATGGAAAATATTCAGCGGCTTGCTCTGCGTGGGGAACGACATGCCCGGCAGCGGCGGCACCTGATCGACCGTGGGACGGAACTGGTATCCGACGTGGAGGTTGAGATCGGCGTAGATGCCCTCGGAGGCGAGCGCGGTGAGGAAGTCGCGCAGGCGCTGGACGCTGACGTCGTTGAACGTGGGATAGGGGCGGTCGGTCAGGATGCTGTTGGCGTTGTTGGGGCTGGCCGCGGGGTCGGGGCTGGAATCCATGTGGTGCAGGCGGACCAGGTTGACACCCAGGCGCCGAAGACGGCGGGCGATGCGGAGGCCATCGTCCTTGGTGGGGAAGTTGGCGCCGAAGGCGAGGTTGACGCCGAAGAAGCGGACGCGCTGTCCGTCCGTAGTGCAGAAGTGGCCATCCTTAACGAGGACGCGGTCGGCGGCGGTGAGCGGGTGGTTGAGGAAGCTGAAGTCGGGTGCGCCGCGGAGATTGTCCTGATCGATGGTGAAGGGGTAGACCGTCTGGGCGCGGAGGGCCAAGGTCATGAGCAGCGCCGCGGCTACCGTGAGGCAAGAGGTCAGGACGCGCATGAGCTACCTACGTTGTAGCATACGGCGGAGTTGGTTACGGAGTTGGTTGGCAGGCGAAAGCGCCTGCCCCACCAAACTCAAAACGTATAGAGCAAAATGCCGGGCACGATCTCCGCGGGACCGCCGGCGGTGACCGCGGCTTCACCCTCGGCGTTGAGCTGCCGATAGTAGATGCCGGTGTCGCCGAGGTAGACCTCGAGCTCGGAGGGCCGCGGAAGCGTGCCCTGAATCAGCGCCTCGGACAGCGGATCCTCGATGTACTTTTGCAGCGCGCGG
>JBGPKH010000748.1:0-4165 GCA_041485845.1 Bryobacteraceae bacterium | reverse complement strand
CCCATGAACAGAATGCGAATCGACCGCTTGGGGCGTGGCAGCTTGCCGGAGCCGATCAGGCGGTTGAGCGCGGCAACCGACTCCAGTTGCGCGGCGACACCGGTGGCGTTGTCTTCTGCACCCTGCTCCGATGTGTGTCCGAGTGTGAGTACTTCTTCGCCGGGGCCCTCGCCGGGGATGATGCCGGTGGTGTAGGGATAGGCGCCGGAGTAATAGCGGGAATCGACGGTGGCGTGCACGCGGACGGTCCGATGCGCCGCCAGCAGTTTGCGCAAATATGCCGACTGTCGAGGAGTAATGGAGAAAGAGAGCAACGGCGTGCTGCTCTTGATGAAGGCCCAGCCGTTATCGCCCCAGGCATTGATCCACTGGCGCCCGTCTTCCAGGCTGGGATTCTCGGTGAAGGTGTTGATGGCGCCGAGCGCTCCTTTCTTCGCCAGCAACCACTTGATTCCCGCGGGATTCTGCGCGCACAGGACGAGCTTGCCGCGGATGTCCGCATCGGGCGCGTACTCGACCACCTCCGCCGTGATGCCGCCCGGCGGAGTCGGCCCGCTCCACATGCCTAGCGACGAGGGGACCTTTTGATAATCGGCGAGCACGCGGATGGCTTCGGGCGCGGTGGGGTCGAGGAGCTCCAGGCGCGCGCTCCGGGCATCCCAGGCCAGCGGCTCGGTCCAGTAGCCGAACTGGGTGACGCCGTCGGCGGGCACATTCACCAGCTCGACGTCTTTCAGGCCGATCGAAATCATGGTGCGCTTCAGATACTCCGCCGTCTCCTGGAATTTCGGGAAGGTGAACCAGCGGTCGGTGGAATAGACCTGACGCATGTACTCCATGGCTTCGGGTGGCCGCACCTCGCTCCGGATCGCGGTTACCACGCGATCGAGCGGGACCGCCGCCGCGGCTGCGGCCGCCATCGCCAACGAGAGAAGGACTCCGCGCATCAGAAGACCTCGATTCCAGCAGTTGCGGATTGACCGCTGAGCAGATCCTTCACCCGGACCTCCCACCTGCCGGCAGGGTCGTTGGCCGCCAATGGCACGAGCTTCACCGTCCGGCCGCCAGCCGCGAGCAGATTGCCGGAATAGCAGGGCACGATCTTGCCGGATGGATCGGTTACGTCGATGTGGAACAGGTGCGCCGCGCCCGGCGAGGGTGCAGAGAAGCTCAAAGCGATTTGAGCCGTTTCGCCGCGGGTTACGCGCGCGGGCGATGACAGGCGCAGCGGTGGAATCTGTGTGGCCGACACCGCGAAGATGGCCGGCTCGTAGGGATCGAGCGTCACCGCGATCTCTTTTCGCTTGCCCATCGCCTTGGCCGCGCGCAGATCGTATGCATACATCTCGCCGGGCAGGGACAGTTTCACGGTGCGCGGCTTTTCGAAGCGCTCGTTGGATTTGAACTCCGCCGGCCCGAGATCGTCCACGCGCAACTGCGGGTTGCTCAACAGGCCGACGATGCGCACCGCGCCGTTTTGGAACAGGTGCGTTTCGACGCCCACTGCGGCGCGGCCGGAATCGTCCGTGACCGCGAATTCCGCGCGCACGCCGCTCTCCCGCAGCAGGTCCGACACGCGCTGCAGGACCGGCCCTTCTTTGCCAACGAGGCGCTGCTGATTATAATTCAGGACGTCGGCTTTGACGAGCACGGCGCGGCCGCGGTCGCCCCAGGGCAGATCGTGGAGCTGGCCGGCCGGCAAGCGGCGGCTGTGCTCGTCGAAGGTGCCGGGCTCGCTATCGGCGATGACGGTTCCGCCCTGCGCCACAAATTCACGAATCGCCCCGGCTTCGGCGGCCGAGAGCGAATTCGAGTGCGGCAGCACCAGCACGCGGTAGCCGCGCCGGAGCAACTCGCCGGCTTCCACCTGCATATAGGAGACGTAGTTGTACTGCAACCCCTGATCTTCGATGAGCCGGCACCACGATTCCCGCGCACGCAGAAAATCGCTGTCCCGGCGCTCGCTGGACGAAGTTCGATTGGCCCAGGCATCGCCCAGCGTACGATGCTGCAGCATCCATTCGGTGCGCATGCTGGCCTGGGAGTAATGAATGGCGATGGGATCGGCGAGGCGCTGGCTATTCATCACGAGCGAGGCGATGCCGTTACGCAGCTCGTTATAGTAAGGCTGCACTTCCCGCCCGCGCTCATTCACCTGCCCGTCTTTGGCGACGAATTCGTTCTTGTCGTCCCAGATCACCAGCCCGCGATTGCCGTGCAGCATCTCATACCACACGCGATGCTTCTCCCCAGGGCCTTTGGCGAACGACGTGGTGACCACCGCCAGCCGCGGATTGAGCGAACGGATGATCTCGATATTGCCGCCGATGTCGTAAGGCTCCATGGCGGTCAGCGACTGCGTCAGGCGCGCGTAGTCGTATCCGCCCCAGCCGGGCATCTGCGCGCCGCCGATGCCGACATAGGCGTCGGGATCCACCGAGCGCACGGCGTCGTTCCCCATTTTGAGAGCGTTGGCGTAGCAGATATCCATCCATTCCTTGAAATCGGCCCAGGCCGAGAAGTTGTCACCGGCGCGCTTCATGGCTTCCGTCGTGGTCATGGGCATCACCAGGTCCCAACTGGTGAAACTGGCCTCCCACTGGCGGTTCAAGGCGGCCAGGGTGCCGTACCGCTGCCGGAGCCACTGCCGCATGGGCACCAGCGATTCGTCGGAGAAATCGAAATCCCAGAATGCCGCCAGGTCCGCGATGCCGGATTCATCGCCCAGGCTGTAGTACACCGGCCGGTAGGGCGACCAGAACCGCGCCGCATCCACCAGCCGGTCGTGGACGGTCTTGAGCCAGGCCTGGTCGGTGAGGCTCGGATGGCGCTTGAACGCCTCCTTGCCGGCGGGGTCCTTCTTGAATAGCTCTTTCGCCTCGATGTACTTCCAATTCACCGCGCGGTCGGGATGCCAGCGGTGGTATTCGGAATAGAAATCGGTGGCGATGTTTTCGGCGTACCAGCGCAGGTCGTTGCGCAGCAGGAAATCGGGGGGCGTCCGGCTCTTACCGCCGTACACGCCGGCGTTGATGCCCAGTTGCTTGAGAGTGCCGAACTGGTCGCCCGGGTAGTTCTGCCACATCATAATGGTGTAGTCCCACCAGGAGCGGTTCGGCGGTCTGGCGATGAACGTGACGGCGGCGCTCTCGTCGCGGTGATCGGGCTGGCCTTTTTTGTTCAGGCCGTCGAAAGTGAAGTGGACGCGCAGCTCGTTCTTCATGGCCACGGCGCGGCGCAGGTCGAGGGGGAAGCCCATTTCGGTTTCGTCGGTGAGCTCGACCGGGATCTTGCGGTCCTCCACCACGCGGCCGTAGGCGTCCGTCCACTCGATTCTTAACTCACCTTTGCCGGTGGCTAGGGAGTTGGTGCGGTAGACCACCGGGACAACGGAATTCCGCTCCAGCGCGGTTGACGGCAGCACGATTTCAGCCGCGAAGATCGCGGGGGAGATGACCAGACAGAGATAGAGAAGCGATTGCCGTAACATACGGCGAGTATACCTTGACGGCGAGATGCTGTACATTATCGAGTGCTTAATCGTTGCCGGGATTTGGAAGACTTGCGGCTTGTGGGGCAGGTTGGAAACCTGCGGCGGATTGTTAATCCGCCTGACGCGCTTGGACGCACCCTTGCGGGCAGGGCCGCAAACGCGTGCTCCGATCCGACTGGCCGATTTACAATCGGCCGCAGATTAGCAATCTGCCCCACAAATGCTATGCTTGGCTGCTGCTTGCCAACAGCGTTTAAGCACCCTACATTATCGAGAGAGTGAACATGAACCCTATTGTTCTCGTCTTGGCTGCGATGTTCACTGTAACACCCGCCGGCGCGCAAACGGCCAGCCAGTGGGACTTCCTCTCCGATGCTTCGGTCTTTCACGATATTCACGGCATGCCGCCGGCTTCGGCGCGACAAACGGGCGGAGGCTACCAGTGGGCGGGCGGGAGAGGTGCGCAGGGGCCGTCCGGGTCGCAGCGCCCTGCTGAACGGGCGTGAAATTCCCAATCCCGTTCCCCAGGTGAGTCCGTTCAGCGTAGCGCTACCACTTGGATCCGGCGCATTCCGGCCTCCCCAGAGGCCGCCAAACGCCGTGTTGACAGGCGCTGGGTGCGTATTGTAGAATTCCGCCAATTCCTAACCTTCGGTTAGGAATTCGCGAAGT
>JBGPKH010000747.1:0-4174 GCA_041485845.1 Bryobacteraceae bacterium | reverse complement strand
GGGCCAGCCGCGCGAGCAAGTGCGGCAACCCGCCGGTGAGTCCGAGATCTTCGCCGTAACAGGTGGTGTCCTGCCCGATGAGATTGATCTCCCGCACGCCCTGCTGGAACAGGCGCGTGGCTTCCGAGATCACCGATTCGAAGCGGCGGCTGCGAAACTTGCCGCGATACTGGGGGATGACGCAGAACGTGCAGGGGTGGTCGCAGCCTTCGGCAATCTTGACGTATGCGAAGTGGCGCGGAGTCGCGAGCACGCGCGGCGTGAGGTCGTGATAGAGATACGGCTCGATCGACGGCGGGGCTTCCCTGCCCTCGCACAGGGCGACGATGCTGTCCAGCTCGTTGGTGCCGATGAGGGCGTCCACCTCCGGAAGTTCCTGACGGATGTCGCCGCGGTAGCGCTCCACCAGGCAACCTGCCACGATCAGCTTTTGGGCGCGGCCGATCTTCTTGTATTCGGCCATCTCGAGGATGGTATCGACCGACTCCTTCTTGGCGGGATCGATAAAACTGCACGTGTTGACCACGAGCACATCGGCCTCGCCGGGATGTGGAGTGAGCTCGTGACCTTTGGCCACAAGCTGGCCCATCATCACTTCACTATCGACGAGGTTCTTGGGACAACCCAGACTGATGAAACCGATTTTCAAGGTGGTGCTTTCAGAATAGCGTATTGGCGGCCCTGCCCGCTGGCTTGACGTCCGTACCGCCAACACGATATCTTCGGACCAAACTCGCTTTCTGAAGAACATGAGACGACTACGGACCGCGATTCTCCTCTTCCTCAGCGCGCCGGCCATGGCGCAGACCCCACAGTGGTCCGCGGAGAAGGCCAACGAATGGTACGCCAGACAGCCTTGGCTGGTAGGCAGCAATTATATTCCGGCGAACGCCATCAACCAGTTGGAGATGTGGCAGGGCGACACCTTTAATGCGGATCGCATCGACATGGAATTGGGTTGGGCGGAGGCTCTCGGGATGAATACGATGCGCGTGTTTCTCCACGATCTGCTCTGGCAACAGGACCCCGGAGGCCTCCGCAAGCGCATCGACCGGTTTCTGACGGCCGCCAAGAAGCACAAGATCCGGCCGATCTTCGTGCTGTTCGATTCCTGCTGGGATCCATTTCCCGACCTGGGAATCCAGCGGCTCCCCAGGCCCGGCATCCACAACTCCGGCTGGGTGCAGAGCCCCGGCGCCAAAGCCCTCTCCGACCCGAAACAGGAAATCCGTCTCCTGGAGTACGCGAAAAACCTGGTGCTCGCCTTTGCGGAGGACGACCGCGTTCTGGCGTGGGACGTCTGGAACGAGCCCGACAACACCAACGGCTCGAGCTACGGACGCGTCGAGGTCAAGAACAAGGTGGAATTGGTGACGGCCCTGCTGCCGAAGGTGTTTCAATACGTCCGCGCCGGCCGCCCCACGCAGCCGGTTACCAGCGGAGTGTGGAAGGGCGATTGGTCGGCCCCCGAAAAGCTGAGCCCCATCGAGAAGATCCAGATCGAGCTATCCGACGCGATCTCGTTCCACAACTACGACAAGCCCGAGGAGTTCGAGAAACGCATCCAGTGGCTCCAGCAATACCATCGTCCGATTCTGTGCACCGAGTACATGGCGCGCGGCAACGGCAGCACCTTCCAGGGGACTCTGCCGGTTGCCAGGAAATACAATGTGGCGGCCTACAACTGGGGACTGGTGGCGGGCAAGACGCAGACGTGGCTGCCCTGGGATTCCTGGCAGCATGCCTACATCGACCGCAATCCGTCCATCTGGTTCCACGAGGTCTTCACCACCAACGGCAGGCCCTACCGGCAGGAGGAAGTGGATTTCATCAAGTCGATTACCGCGCAGGCGAGAAGCAAACGCCGGTAACGGCGGCGGTCTTGCCGCCGAAGTGGCCCAATCCGAGTACAATCGAGTCCTCCGGCCGACGGGCGGATTGCCCATGAGGGCCGTATAACCGTCGAGATTCTCGAGACTCACACACGCTTGACACTCTCCGCTTTTCTCCCTACCCTGAAGGCGATGGATCTGCAGCTTACCCCGGACCAAAAAGCGTTTATCCGGCAGGCAATCGACACGGGCCGGTTCCACGAAGAGGAAGATGCGGTGCGGGAAGCGCTGTCCCTTTGGGAAGAGCGCGAGCGCAAACGGGCGGAGTTCCTGGCGACTCTGGATGATGCCAAAGCCTCCCTTGCCCGCGGCGAAGGCCACGTCATTACTCAGGACTCCATGAGACAGCTTGCCCAGGGAGTCAAGGAGCGCGGACGCGTCCGGTTCGCTCGCGAGCAATCCAACCAAGCCTGATGGCGCACCGTGTATCCCCGCGAGCAGAAGACGACTTGGATGACATCTGGTATTACGCCGCCAAGGAAAGTTGCAGCGTTGACACTGCCAACCGCTTGATTGACTCCATCACGGACCGGTTCTTTCTGCTCGCCAGCCGCCCCTACCTGGGCCGCGCACGCGATGAAGATCTCGGCCCCGGCTCGCGGAGTTTTCCGGTTGGCGAGTACGTCATCGTGTACTGTGTCGAGGACGATGACGTATCGATTCTTCGCGTAGTGCATGGTCGCCGCGACCTGGAAGCCTTGTTCGGCCGTTGACGTCGCGGCAGACCCTGCGCCTGGTCCCCGGCACACGGTAACAATCCGAAAACCCTTCTTTGCTTTTCTTAGAACGTCACCTTCAATCCCAGATTGATCGCCCGCGGACCCGTGCCGCCGACACCCTGATTCGTGATCAGGCCGGCCAGCGTGCCGGTCAGCTTGCCGAAGTTGGCGTCGCCGAGCGTGGTGTTCGGGTTGCCGAACGCCGGCGAGTTGGTGACGTTGGTCGACTCGGCGCGGAACTCGACCTTGATCCTCTCGGTCACTTCAAACTTGCGGAAAATCGAGAAGTCCACATTCCCGAGGCCCGGCCCGGAGAAGTTGTTCCGGCCGAGGTTGCCGAAGTGCGGGGTCTTGCCATCCGCATCCAGCGGCTGTTGGAGGAAGCACGATGCCGTCACCACCGGCACGCAACCGGTCGTGTCGAACCACGTGGCCGTGCCGATGGTTCCGGCGACGTCATGGGTGATACTGATCGGACCGCGCTGATCCGGCGTGAGGCTGCTGCCGGGAGTGTTGGCGCTGACGTTGGTGCCGAAGGGGATCGGCCGCCCGGTCATCAGGCTCAGGACGCCGTTCAACTGCCACCCGCCCAGGACCCACCGGCCCACGCCGCCCGTCAGATATTTCTTGCCTTTGCCGAACGGCAGCTCATAAACGTAGCTCTGTACGAACGTGTGGCGGCGTTCGAAATCCAGACGAGCGTAGCTGCGCCTCGGCTGGAGGTAATTCCACAAGCCGCCGTCTTCCGCGGAGTAGCCCAGCGCGTGCCCCCAGGTGTAAGCCGTGGTCAGGAGGAAGCCGCCGCTGAACCGGCGGTCCGCCTTGACCTGGAGGCTGTTGTAGTTGTTGCTGTATCCGGCGTAGCGGTAGTTGGCGTCGGTGTTCTTGTTGTACTTCAGGAAGAACGGTTTTCCGTTCGATCCGGAGTTGAACAGGAACGAAGCGTTCAGGTTGTAGTTCACCGGAGCGCGCACGGTATGGTTGGCGACGTAAGCGGCCTCGATGGTGAAGTTCCTGGGAAGCTGCCGCTGGAGCGCTATGTTCCACGTTTGGATGTAGCCTTCGTGATAGTCCAGTGGGATGTAGTTGACGGTCTGGGAAAGCAATCCCGGGATGCCGGCGTTGATGATGCCGTTGTCCGGGATCACCGCCGGCGTGGGCGCGGGGAACCCCGTCGACATCGAAAGGAATCCGCCGGTCGGGGACTGCGACTGCCCATAGGTATTGGTGAAGGGATAGGAGTTGATCTGCTTGACGGGAAAATTGTAGGCGTAGGTATTGTCGGGGAACGGAATCCAACTGAGGCCGAACCCGCCGCGCAGCACCGTCTTGGTATCCAGGCGATAAGCCAACCCGACGCGCGGCGCGAATCCTGTGTAGTAGGTCTTGCGGCCCAGGTTCATGGGATTGTTGCCGTAGCCGGCCACGATGATGGTATTGGTGTTCCAGTCGTAGTTGGCGAAACCGCCACGCTGGCGCGGCGTCGCCGGCGGGTAGTAGTCGTGGCGCAGGCCGAGATCGATGGTCAACTTCGGGCTCACCTGCCACTTGTCCTGCACGTAG
>JBGPKH010000746.1:0-4202 GCA_041485845.1 Bryobacteraceae bacterium | reverse complement strand
CCGAGCTTTCCGGTGATGCGGTAATGCGCGATGGTCTGCGGACTCATTTGGCGATTCTTGCGGCCACGATGCCGCCGACGATCGGCACGGCGATGGTAGCCACCCTAGTGTACCAATGCGGTTTGCTGAGTTTGTTCGCATTGTGAGCGATGCCCGAGATGTTGGCGGCGATCTCGGGGGTGGCCTGACGCCAGGAGCGCATGGTGAGCGCGCCCTCGCCGAGGCCCGTTTTGACGGAGCCCATGATGCCGGTGACTTCGGACGGCCAGCAGCTTCCGTTGCCCGCGCATTCCAGCTCGGGGCGGATGGCCGCGCGCACGTCGGCGGTCATGAGGCCGACGTTTTGGATGGTGGGGCGCGCTTCGTTGACGGCCTGCTCGAGACTGGTCATGACCGGCGTCACATTTTCCGTGATTCGTCCCAGGTGCTTGTCGGCGACGTCCACGACCCTGTCGCCGAGCTTGACCGCATCGGCGCGCAGGAACGCCACCTGCTCGACGAGCGCGGGGATCTGCTGGATCGCAGGTTGAATGGCCGCGAGCAGTTGCTGCCGGGTCCGGGCAGCCTGCTGGCCGGCGTCGGCGCGAAGGCCGGTGAGTTGTGCGTTGACGATGCCGGGCACCTGCCAGACGGCACGGGTGAGGGCAGCGAAGAAAACGGCGATGGCGACGAAGGCCAGGGCCTTGGCGATGAGAACGAGTTTTTGCATGGGCTGACTCCTTGTAGTACCGCTCCCTTTGGTCGCGGCTCAGTAACGCGCGTTTCACTGCTTGATGTTGCATTCGACCTGGAACGCCTCGAGATCGTTCACCATGTCGCGCGCCGTGTTGAACAAGGATGCCGGAATGATTTGCTCAGCCGGTCCTCCTTTGGATTTGCTCAGGATGGCGCGGAACTCGGCGAGGAACTCACGGCAGCGCAGACGAAGCTCGCGCACCTCGTCGTAGATCGCGGGCTTGGGAGCGCGGTTTGCGGCGGCGGCGGAGCGGCGGCGGCGGCGGAATTCCGCCACGGCGGCAGCCACTTTTTGGGCGTTTTCGGGATTCAACTGGATGACCTCGTCATCGACGTGGAGGGAGCCGTTCTTGACCGAGGGCTCCATGAGGCGGTAAGTCTCGGCGGAGATGGGGGCATACTGCGAAACGTCGAAGTAGGGTGCGCCGAATTCGTTCCACAGGGCGATTCGCCTGTCCGCTTCCGCGCGGCTCATCTTCAAATACTCGGGACAGAACTTCTCCCAGTGTTCGGCACGGCTCTTGTAAATTCTCTGCTCGCGCACTCGGGCGAGGAGCGCTGCCTGCGCCGCCGTGCAACGGGCGGCAACGACGCCAAAAGCTTGGACTTGACCCAGGGCTGCGCCCAGGTCGAGGTCGCCGGTGTTTTCGACCGGCGGCTCGGGAACCTGCGTTTCCATAGAGACTCCTGTGCTTCGCCGCTCCGATCGGAGCGGTGGAAAAGATGGAAGTGTTGAAAGGAAAAGGGCGGGTTGGGAATCCGCCGCTCCGATCGGAGCGGTGGAGCGTACCCTTCCTCCTAATCGAAGCATTGCACGGACGGGTCGAAAAACGGGGTTCGGAAAGGGGCCTGGATTTCTCTAAGCTGTTTGTTGTCAGTAGGCTGGCGATATTTTCAAAGTTGGTGACTGAGTTTTTCCGCGACGGCCGGTTTTTCCTGGATGGCGGGCAAGTGATTGAAAAATAGTGAGTTGGGCGGCGCGTTTTCCGCGCTCCGCCGGTTATGCAATGTCAGGCCGGCGAGGGCGGTCGCCGCCTTAGGTTAGGAGTCAGCAGCCAACCGTCCGTGCCCCTCTGCGGAAGGGCGCCTTGGGGACGGTTGCACGAGCCAGAGAGTCTAGATCTAGAAGAAGAAGCGGATTCCGAACTGCGCCTGGAACGGGAATCCGACCTGCTGGTTCTGCGTGTTGTAGCGCCCGTCGGCGGTCTTCAATACCAGGAAGCGCGAGTCCACGGGCACCGTCGTCCCCGCGGTGCTCACGCCCAACCCATAGATGCTGGTGGTGCCGCCGAAGATCACGTTATCGATGTTCAACAGGTTGAAGAACTCCGCCGAAAGCTGGACTCTCCGCGTCTCGTTGCCGAGCTTGAAGCTCTTCATGACGCGCAGATCGTCGCCGTAGACCGCGCGGTTGCGGAACGAGTTGCGCGCGAGGGGCACACCGGGCGCTTGCAGAGCGCGGTCGGTGGAGGCGGTGTCGCCATTGGTGTCGGCGCCGGTGCGCGGATTCAGGGGGAGCCCGCTGCGCACGCGGAACAGGCCGGAAACTTCGAAGCCGAGCGGCAGGTTGTACACGCCATAAGTGCCGAACTCGTTGCGCGCATCGATGTTTGAGGGGCTGTAGTCCTGCTTGTAGTTGAACGAATCCATGGCTGCTTGTCCGCCGGAGTCGCGCTCGTTGTCGTCGTCGGAGTAGCTCCACGCCAGCGTATAAAAGACGCCCGCCTGAAGTTTCTTCCCGCGGTACTGGTTGGAGAAGCTGAAGCCGCGGTAGAGCGACCGGGCCGAGCTTTCGCGCACATTGATCTGGCCCAGTGAGGAGATCGGCCGCGTGCGCGACGGCGTGCAACTGGCGATGCAGAAGACCGGGCGCTGCGAGGCGTCCTGCACGATCGGCGCCGGCAGGTTGTAGTCCTTGTTACGTTCCAGGTGCATGGTGTTCACGTAATTGAACTGCACGCCGGCCGTCCAGTGGCTGGTGAGCCTTGCTTCCGTGCCCGCGCCGGCCTGGTACGAACGGGGATTCTGGAAGTCCTGCGCCACGACGGTGGTCCCTGCGCCGGCAAACGGGTCGGGCGCCGTTCCCAGTCCGAAGGATGCGGCCTGCTGTACTGCGGTCAGCGGAATGATGGGCAGTTTGTCGAGCGGAGTCGTGTCCAGGTTGACGCCGGCCGCCTGGAACTGCTGGTAGATGGTTCCCCGTGAAGTATTATTGAGGAACAGCCGCACGTTGTTGGGTGTGCTTCGGAAGTTGCCGGTGGGATCCGAGTAGATCAGCAGGGGCGTGGCGGCATAGAAGATACCGACGTGCCCGCGCACCACGAAGCGCTGGGTTTTCGATGGGGTCCAGGCGAAACCCAGGCGCGGCATGAACTGCTTCAGGTTGTTGCGGATGTTGGTGACATCCAGGCGCGCGCCGTTCGGATAGGTAAGGGCGTTCACGCGGTTGACCAGATCGGTGTTGGTGGCCGATACTGCCGGGTTCCACTGGCCTTCCCAGCGCAGACCGTAATCGATGCTCAAAGACGGCATCACCTTCCAGCTATCCTGCGCAAAGAGGGCTGCCTGCGTGGCGCCGTAATCCACGATCAGGTTTCCGATCTGGCGGCTGTAGCTGGCCACCGTCGAATCGAACCGGTGCCCCACGGTTCCCGCGCCCGAGAGGATGTCCAGAATCTGGGAGATGTTGCTGCTGCTGATGCTGAACGTGCCGAACTGGTCGAAGCCGAACGTCTGGAACGTGTGCAGCTTGTTGATATCGGCGCCGAACTTCAGCGTGTGGGAACCGTGGACCCAGCTCAGCGAGTCGGTCACCTGGTACCGGCTGTCGTCCTGAATGGTCGGCAGGAAGTTGCGCGTACCCACGGTTCCCAGGGAACTGATCGTGAGGCCCGGCTGCTCGGAATTGGAGAGCCGCGGCCGGGTCTCATAACTGCCGCTGAATTTCAGGTCGTTGATCAGCGACGGCGAAAAGATCGCCGTGTACTGCGCCGTCCCGAAGTGGACGCGGTCCTGCTCGACGCCCTCGCTGCTCAGCGCGTTGGTGGTGAACGCTTCGATGGCGCCGCCCACCGTCACCGCGTTGGTTTCCTCCGAACCGCTGCGGTTGTAGCGCAGGGTGAGCCGGCTGGCGTTGCGGAACAGGTAGTCGCCCTTGATGACGCCGGCGCCGGCGTTATTGGTCTTGTCGAATACCTGCTCCAGACTCTTGTAGTAGTCGTAGGCCGGCTTGTTGGCGGCCGACGGGGTGAAGCCGATCAACGACGAGAACACCACCTGGCGCGGCTGCACCGCGTGCTGCTGTTCGTACGAGGTGAAGATAAACAGCTTGTCCGGCTTGACCGGCCCACCGATGGCGCCGCCCCACTGCTGTAGCGATTCCGCCGGCTCCACGTTGATCAGCGTACCGGGATGCGCGAGATCGGGCACGGGAATCGGCCCGTTCTTGCTCAGCTCGGAGTTACGGT
>JBGPKH010000745.1:0-4228 GCA_041485845.1 Bryobacteraceae bacterium | reverse complement strand
GCCCGCACGGCGCCGAACTCGCGCGACACCTGATCGATCCGAACCTCAGCCATGGCTCGCTCCGCTCGCCGGGGTTGGGGGTTGGGGGTTAGGGGTTGGGGGTTGTGTGGCGGCCGGGGACGCGGCCAAACCGAGGATGCGGGGCAGGTCCTCTACGGCGGGGGGCACAGGTGGCGCGGGCTTTGCGAGTGCGTCTTTGGTGCGGTCGCGCAGGTTGGCGGGAGCGAACGTTTTGGCCATCTCCTCGCGCACGAAAGTCTGCGCCTCCACCGGGTTCATCTTCCAGATCGTGGGGCATGGAGAGAGCACTTCGACGAAGGAGAAGCCCAGGCCCTTCACCTGGTTTTCGACCGCTTTGCGCAGGACCTTGGCGGCATGCACGATCTGCTTGTTGTTGCCCAGCGCCACGCGCTCGATGAACACCGGCGCTTCGAGCGAATTCAACAGCTCGCAAACGTGGATGGGGAAGCCATCGTTAGCGGCGGTGCGGCCGAAGGGCGACGTGGTGGTCTTCTGGCCGAGGGGCGTGGTGGGGGCCATCTGGCCGCCGGTCATTCCATAGATGCCGTTGTTGACGAAGATCACGGTGATGCCTTCGCCGCGATTGGCGGCGTGGACGATCTCGGCCGTTCCGATGGCGGCCAGGTCGCCATCGCCCTGGTACGCCACCACGATGCTATCCGGGCGGCTGCGCTTGACCGCGGTGGCCGCGGCGGGAGCGCGCCCATGGGCGGCTTGGATATTGCCGACATCGAAGTAGTAGTAGGCGAATACGGAGCATCCGACCGGGCTGATCAGCACCGTGCGGTCCTGAATGCCCAACTCGTCGATGGCCTGGGCCAGCAGCTTATGCACGATGCCGTGGCCGCAGCCCGGGCAGTAGTGCGTCTGGTGCTGCAACTCCGCCTTGCGCTCGTAGCGATCGTAGAAGCACTTGGCTTTCGCGTGAGTCACAGTGTAGCTAGGCATGGATCAGCGCCTCCTCCATCGTGCCGGCCCGCAGGCAGCCTCCGAACTTCTGTTCCAGAAATGCCAGCACCTCTTCGGCTGAGGGGACATTGCCGCCCACGCGGCTGAAGAACTCGATGGAGACGCGGCCCTCGAGCGCGAGGCGCACGTCGTCGAGCAACTGGCCGGTGCTCATCTCCACCACCGCGAACGCCTTGGCGTGAGCGCACAGCTCGCGGATCTGCGCCACGGGGAAGGGATACAGAGTGATGGGGCGGAGGAGGCCGGCGGCGAGACCGCGGGTTCGAGCCTGTTCCACTACGGCCTTCAGTACGCGAGCCGTGATGCCGTAGCCCACCAGGACGATGTCGGCATCCCCGGTGCGGAAGCCTTCGGCGCGGGCGGCCTCGCGCTCGGCGCGATGGTACTTGGTTTCGAGCTTGCGGATGTGCCGCTCGAGCAGATCGGGCTCCAGGTAGATGGAGGTCACCAGGTTGCGGCGCGTCGCGGCATCGCCGGTCACGGCCCAGGCGGGGGGCTGGGGCACGGCGATGGGCGCGGCGAACTCGACCGGCTCCATCATCTGCCCGATGTAGCCGTCCGCCAGGACCACCACCGGATTACGATATTCGCCGGCCAGGTCGAATGCCCAGGTGGTGAGGTCGGCCATCTCCTGGACGGAATCGGGAGCGAGGACCAGCGTGCGATAGTTGCCGTGTCCGCCGCCCTTGACGATCTGGTTGTAGTCGCCCTGCTCGGGGGCGATGTTGCCGAGGCCGGGTCCGCCGCGCATGATGTCGGCGACCACGCAGGGCAGCTCGGCGCCGGCGAGGTAGCTGAAGCCCTCCTGCATTAGGCTGATTCCCGGCCCGCTGGAGGCGGTCATGGAGCGCACCCCCGCGGCGGCGCTGCCGTACAACATGTTGATCGCGGCCACTTCGCTCTCGGCCTGGAGGAAGACGCCGCCGGCCTGCGGCATGTAGAAAGCGGCGGCTTCGGCGATCTCGCTTGCCGGGGTGATCGGATAGCCGTAGAAGGCGCGGCAGCCCGCCAGAACCGCGGCCTTCACGATGGCTTCGTTCCCTTTCGTCAGTTGTCTCTGCATGGCTGTTTCTCCTTGGGCGCTCACGCCGCGGCGGCGAGGCGCAGCACGGCGATTCCGCCGGGCTCGGGACAGACAAAGAAGCAGATGCCGCAGCCGGTACAGCCGGCGCCCGGATACTCGGCGGGATGGTAGCCGTATCGGTTCAAGCGGTCCGCCAGGCGAAGGACCTTGGGCGGGCAGGCCTCGACGCAGAGGCCGCACCCCTTGCATTCTTCCGAATTCATTTGAACCATGCCGCGGTCGGGCTTGCCGTTTGTTATCATGGTTTTACCAATATAGCCCCACTTCACGCTGGTGCTATCCATCCTTATTATAGATCTCAGATAAAGAGATCTTCAATGCATTTTTATCTTGTAGACGGGCGGTCCGTTAGGGGGCTCGGTTGCCGGCCTAGGTCAGCCAAGCCGCTCAAGAGCGACGCTGCCTTGACGGAGGCGCATCCGGAGGGGTTTTTGGTGAAGATTCGCCTCCCGATGGTCGCGGATGCTGGGGCGTTCGTGTAAGTGCTGGATTTCGAGCGGGATAAGTGGTATCGGCTAAGGCCGGGATGCGGTTGCTGGTCCATATTATCTCTAATTATCTCTTTAGGGCCGACGAAGACCGCCGGGCTACTCGCGACACAAGATGTGTCGCGGGGATGACGACTATCGCTGAATATAGGGGACTTAAGAAAGGAGCGCGACACAGGCTATCGCAAATCTTTACTGACTCAAATGCAGCAGAACAACATGCCGCTCGGGCGCGTTAAATCTCCGGCGGTGTACGGAAACGGGGTAGTGGACACCGCCTCCGGCTTGTTACCATCGAGACATGGTGAGCTTCGCGGAGCGAATCTCCCGCAGAGCGTTCCTGGCCACCGGAATGGCGGCCGCGAAGTTGCTGGCGGTCGCGCAGAAGGGGACTTCGTTTCCTTCGGCGTGGCGCCGCTATCCCGACCCGACCACGGAGCTCGAGGTATTCCGCCTCACCGATCCGGCGTACTCCAGCGCGCTCGCGGCGCATTACAGCCGCGCCATCGCGAGAAACAGCGGGACCCTGCTGTATTCCTGCGATCGCAGCGGGTCGCCGCAAGCCTTTCGCATGGACCTCAAAACCGGCGCCACCAGGCAACTGACCGAAATTGAGAATCTGGACCCCTCGTCCCTGACTCTGACGCCGGACAATCGCTCGTTCTGCTACTTTGCGGGGCGGGCTTTATACATCACGAATCTGAGCACGCTGCACGAACGCGAGCTGTATCAGGTTTCCGAGGGCTGGGAGCGCTGCGCGGGAATGACCGTGGGTCCGGACGGCACCCACGCCACCTTCGCGGAACGGCAGGGCGACGGGTCGCGGTTGCGCATGGTCTCGCTGGTACAAGGATTGTCGCGCACGGTGCTGGAAGCGCCGTTTGCCATGAGCGATCCTATCCCCCGGCCCATGCGGGCGCAGGTTCTGTATCGCCAGGGCGATGAAGGGCTGTGGCTGGTCAACTCGGATGGCAAACAGGCACGGCAGCTCAGCCTGGCCGAGGGGCGAATCGGACCGGCCAATTGGTCGCCCGATGGGAAGACCGTGCTCTACCTGAACTTTCCGGAGGACCGCACGCAGTTGAACGCCATCCGGGAGGAGACGCCCGACGCGAAGACCGACAAGCTGGTGGCCAAGACCAGCCAGTTCGCGCATTTCGGATTCAACCGCGATACCACGGTGTTCGTGGGGGCCAGCCGCAATGCGGCCTCGCCGACCGTTCTCCTGCTGCTGCGCACCACGCGGCGGGAATTGACGCTGTGCGAGCACAAGGCGAGCCACGTGGAGATGACCGCGCCCCGGTTTTCTCCCGACAGCCAGCGGATCTACTTCGAAAGCGATCGCGAAGGGAAGCCGGCGTTGTACTGCATACACGTGGAGAAGCTGGTGGAGAAGACGGAAGCGGAAACAGGATAGAGCGTGTCACGGCAAGAGGTGCATGACTGAGCCGCGGCCAAAGGGAGGTCCCGATGGGCCGCGGCGGCCCACCAAAGGGCATGAAGACGCGGTCGGTGCGGGTCGGGTTTTTCGCCGGTTCTTCGCCGCGTCTTCAAGGGAGGTCCCGATGGGCCGCGGCGGCCCACCAAAGGGCATGAAGCCGCGGCCGGTGCGGGTCGGGTATTTTCGCCGGTTCTTCGCCGCGTCTTCAACCGAGGTCCCGATGGG
>JBGPKH010000744.1:0-4232 GCA_041485845.1 Bryobacteraceae bacterium | reverse complement strand
GTGGAGGAAGCGCTGGACCGCGTGGCACCGAGCGCGGCGGATTTCATCAGCCCGATGACCGAAGCTCTCGCCTTACAGAGCTACCCATTTCGCGTGATCTTCTGGGTGACGTCCGCGCTGGGCGGGCTGGCGCTGGTGCTGACGGTATCGGGAATCTACGGGGTGCTGTCCTACCTGGTCAGCCAGCGAACCCGCGAGATCGGCATTCGCGTGGCGCTGGGCGCGGGAACCCGAAGCGTGATCGGCATGGTGATGCGGCAGTCGATTCGGCTGGCGGCGCCGGGGACGTGCCTGGGGGCGCTCTGCGCGCTCGCGGCGGCGCCCGTTTTCGCGCACGTGGTGGCGGCATTGAATCCCTTCGATGCGGCTGCATACGCCGGTGGAGTGGCGCTGGTGATGGCGGCGGCCATAGGCGCGGCATTCAGTCCGTCGCGCCGCGCGGCGGGCATCGACCCGGCGATCACGCTGCGAAGCGACTGAGGGCCGGTCGTGACCGAGCCGCGGCCGAAGGGAGGTCCCGATGGGCCGCGGCGGCCCACCAAAGGGCATGAAGACGCGGCCGGTGCGGGTCGGGTATTTTCGCCGGTTCTTCGCCGCGTCTTCAACCGAGCGGTCCAGCCGCCATCGGCAATGCGATTTCGCGGCAAGCTGTAGCCTGTAGGGCCGAGTTGCATGACGATCTGGAATCGAATTCGGCATTTTTGGCGGCGGCAGTTCGAGGAAGACCTCGCCGAGGAGGTGCGCTTCCACCGCGAGATGGCCGGAGCCGGCTTCGGCAGCGTCGCTCTTACGTTGGAGGATAGCCGCGCCGCGTGGAGTTTCGCGTGGCTCGACTCGCTGCTTCAGGATCTGCGCTACGCCCTCCGCGGGCTTCGCAAGACCCCGGGCTTTCCGCTGACAGTCGTCGGGACGATCGGGTTGGCGCTGGGACTCAATTCCACGCTCTTCACCGTGTTCAACGGATACGTGCTGCGGCCCATCGCGGTCGACGATCCATTTTCGCTCTACACCTTCCTGTGGACCACGCGGGAACCGATGAACCACCGGTTCACCTCGCCGGAGTACGAGGAACTGCGCCGGCCGCAGTTCGCCTTCACCGATGCGCTGGCTTATCAAATCGGGTTCGCGGCCATGGCCGGCCGCGGCTCGCTGATCCAGGTGGTATCGGGCAATTACTTCACCCTGCTGCGCGCCGGCGTCGCGATGGGACGTCCGATTCTCGACGAAGGTGCCGTTCCGGGCAGCCCGGCGGTGACCGTGGCCAGCTATGCCACGTGGAAGAACCGGCTGGGTGCGGTCGCGGCTCGAAACGGTTATTCCACAACTAACTTGCCCTTCATCTTCGAGTGGCCGAGCCCACAGAAGCGCGAGCACACGAAGGGGAAAGTCCCGGCCTGATCTGCTGTGAATTCCACGGTCGCTGCCTCGCCCTTGGGCAGCTTTTCATCGACGTGGAATGCCTCGATCTTGAATCCGTGATCCCGGTCCAGCGCCGTGACCGTCAGCCGGACTTTGTCTCCTTGCTTCACGGTGATCGTGTTGGGTGAAAACTCGTACTTCTTCGCCGTGAGTTTGAATTCCTTGGCGCCCTCGGATGGCGGATTCTGAGCGCAAGCTGTGCCGGCGGCTGCCACCAGGACAGCGGCCAGCGTAAACACTCGATACAGTCGGGTCAACGTCCACCTCTCAAACATATTCTCCCATGCCGCCCGCTGGCCCCCGGCATTCCGCTTCAAAATCAAAATCCAATGATCTCCCGAATCGCCCGGCACAAAAAAGACCTGCTTGGGCCTGGCGCCTTTGAGCGCCTGGTCGAGCGTGTCGAATTCCGCGGGTTTGGAAGTGTGGCTGAGGCCGCCCGTGTGAACCATGAAGTCGGGTTCCTGCGGCAGCCCGTTGATCTTCTCGATGGCAGCCTGCAACGTGGCCGTCACATCGGGGTTCGCAGGCTTGTGGAAGGCCGAAAGCCCTGGATGCCGGCACACCGCTGCCAATCGTCCAGAGGACGCTCGGTGCCCGCCCAGGCCGTGCATTGCAGAAAGCCGCGGCGGTCGATGCCATCCTGGTCGTGATCGTGAACGATTCTCTTCGACGAGTCTCACCTCACGGGATTCCATACTCGAATCTCGCGAGGTTTATTCCGGGAGCGCCTGCCGGCGGACGGTTTCTTCGACCGCGATCGCACTGGCGGCGGCCTCCGCATAGTTGAGGATCTGGGGTGAAACCGGAGCCGGCTGCACGGCCAACGTGAAGGATCGTGTCGCTACCTGACCGTCGTACCCCTCGGCCATGATCATGTAGTGAGTGGTGTGTTGCGGCAGAATCTCCACGCACCGGCTGAGGGATGGATAGACTTCCTGAAGCATGGGCGAGATCCGTACTGACCTGGCGTTCTCCACCCCGTAACAAAGGAGCGCCTTTTGGCCGGCCGTCAAGGTGCCGACGCTGGCGTAAAACTGGAGAATGCGAACCGGCCCCGGCCGCGAACCGATGGGACGCACCCACGCTCGAGGATCGGACCGGCGCACCGTTCCGAGCGCCCACATCGCGACCAGTAACCCCACGGCGACCCAGAGTTTCGTGAAACGAAACAGCATGCGCACGACCTTCTCTTAGACTCCACTATTCCATCGCCAGTTTCAAGTGCGCTAACCTGCTTGCATCATGCCAATTAGAATCGTTCAGGTGGATGCTTTCACCAATCGGCCGTTCGCCGGCAATCCTGCGGCCGTTTGCGTACTCCAGGAGCCCAGACCGGACCAGTGGATGCGCGATGTTGCCCGCGAAATGAACCTCTCGGAGACGGCGTTCCTGACCCCGCAGGACGGCGGCTACAACCTTCGCTGGCTGACCCCGGCCATAGAGGTGGATTTGTGCGGCCACGCCACGGTCGCGAGCGCGCACGTGCTGTGGCAGGACGGCCATCTGCCGGAAGGGCGGCAGGCGCGCTTCCACACGCGTAGCGGGCTGCTGCTGGCGGACCGCCGCGCAGATTGGATCGAGTTGGATTTCCCGGCAAAGCTCGCGGTCCCGGCGGAAGCCCCGCCGGAGCTGTTGCCGGCCCTGGGCGTCACGGCTCCTCAATTCGTGGGCAGGAACGTGTTCGACTACCTGGTGGAAGTGGATTCCGAAGAGACGGTGCGCAGGTTGACGCCGGATCATAGCGCCCTGAAGAAGCTGCCGGTGCGCGGCGTGATCGTGACGGCGCGGGCATCCACAGCGGAGTTCGATTTTGTCTCGCGCTTCTTCGCGCCCGGATCGGGCGTGGATGAAGACCCAGTCACGGGTTCGACGCACACGGCCCTGGGGCCCTACTGGGGTGAGAAACTGGGCAAGAGCGCGTTCACGGCGTACCAGGCATCGGCCCGCGGCGGGGTGGTGCGCGTGCGGCTGAATGGAGAGCGCGTGATTCTCGGAGGCCAGGCCGTGACCGTCATGACCGGGGAATTGCTGGCGTAGGCCTCGCCTGATTCGCCCCGCATTGGGCCAGGCGCTTGGCGATGATCGTGTAAGCGGGCGGGTTGAAGGCGGGCCCCGCGTGCCTTCCGGTCACCTCGAAGTTGTGGCCCGGGTCGTAGCTGATGCAGTAGCGCCAGTCCACGAAGCCATCCGTGCGCGTGTAAATGGCCGCGTCGTCTACGAGACGCGCGGATCGCGGCGCAACGAATCGAGAAAAGCGCAGGTGCAGCGTCCGGTGTAACAGTCCGGCAGCACTGACTGGCCATGGTTCAGCTTGATTCGTTGCGGCACTTCGACGGCACGCGGCACGCGGGGGTGCGCGACCGTTCCGCGGAACGGAGCACCGAGCGTGATCACGGAAGCGACGTGGTCCCTCGGTCGCCGGCGGCCGGCCGTGCCGGCACACCTCCCAGGCTGTGTACGATTAGTTTCTAGCATAGGCCAGTCTGAGAATTCATCTCTCAGAATTTCACGCGGCGGCAAGCAGATCGAGAAGCTGTTGAATGGCGGGCCGCTGGCAAACTCGCCGTTCCCTCACCGGTCCCACGAAGCCCTCCGCAGACCCGCTTGTGGAACAGGATGAACATGAGTGCGGCTTTGGTCCCCTTATCGGTGAGGCGGTGCAGTAGGCTCGTCCGATGCGTTCGAGCAGGCCGTGGGCTTTCATCTTGCGAAGGTCATAGCGGAGTTGGGTGAGGGTGTAGGCGCTGGCAGATAGGCCAAAGGTGGTGAGGATGGCTTGATGGATGTCGGCGCTCCGCCATCCGTTGAGT
>JBGPKH010000743.1:0-4236 GCA_041485845.1 Bryobacteraceae bacterium | reverse complement strand
GTGAGCCCCACCACCACGTAACGCGGCTGCCGCGGAATTGCCGCGGTGACCTTGGGAGCCCCGATGGTGTCGCCGGCCAGGAATCCGCCGATATCGTATTGCCGGCTGTCGGCCGCGGTCTCGGTGAAGTAACGGTAGCTGCCCGAGAGTTGCCAGTTGGCGCCGAACGAGTGATCCAGCCGCACCACCGCGAAATCCGACGTCACCGGCAGCGCCATGGGCGCGCTGAAACCGATCGTGTTCAGCCCGTCGCCGCCGCCCGGATTATTGCCCGCCGGGAGGTACTTCGACCAGAGCTGCCCGATGAGCGGATTGAGCCCCTTGCCGCGCGGGTCGCAAGCCGTGTTGCCGTTGGTTCCGCACTGCGTAGAGTTCAACAGGTTATACGAAATCACGCTGCCCCCCGCGTCGGCGAAGCGCAGGATGCCCTGGCGCAGCGAGTCGGTGGGCACCGTGGTCGAGATCTGCGTGCTCGACATCATGCGCCGGCCTTCGTAGTTCATAAAGAAGAAGGTCTTGGCGCGTTCCGGCAGTCCCGGAATGTATCCACCTAACGTGCCGCCGAAGCGATTGTCGCGGCTCTCCGGCCGCGCCTGCCCCAGACGGTTGCGGCTCCACGTATTCGCCTTCAGGTTGTCGTTCTGCAGAAAATCGTACGCCGAGCCGTGGAACTGGTTGCTGCCGCGCTTGGTGACCACCACCGTCTCGCTGCCCGAAGAGCCGCTGAATCCCGCGGTGGGGTTGGACGTCGTGACGCGCAACTCCTGGATGCTCTCCACGGGCGTCGGGATCGGCCCTTCCTGCCCGCCGGTGTAGTTGGTGTAGTAGTCCGAGTTGCCGGAGACGCCGTTAGTGACGGTGCCGCCGTCGAGCAGAATGGCGTTCTGATCGCTGCGCGCTCCAGCCACTTGGCCGCCCAGGTAACTGCTCTGGCCCGGCCCCTGCTGCGGCATCGCCGTGGGCTGCAGCAGCAGCAGGCCGGTGACGTTGCGCTGCATCGTCGGCAGCCACTCCAGCAGGTCGCCGCCGAGCGTGCCTCCCACGCTCGAGTCGAGCGTCTGCAGCTCCGCTCCGGGCGAGCTGGTGACCTCGACCACCTGCCGCGCCTGGCCCAGCGACAGTTGCATGTCGATGGTGTACGACTTGCTCACCTCGACCGTGACCGAGGGGACCTCGACGTTCTGGAATCCTTTGGCCGACGCCTTGACCGAATAGGCGCCCGGCGGCACCCCGACAAACGCATAGCGCCCGGCCGGATTGGTGATCGCGCTGCGCACGACACCGGTGGCCGTATCCTGGAGATCCACGACCACGCCTGCAACGGTACCACCCGAGGGATCGGTGACCATCCCCACGACAGTTCCGGTATTGGAGGTTTGCGCCCCAAGCGAAGCCGCGAGCGCGAAAACCAGGATAAAAGCATTCTTTTGTGCCATGCCGTTCTCCGTGTGGATAACTATATCACCTCCTTTGATGGATTTCGCCCTCGTTTTTCGCCGTAGGAATGAGGAGAGAAGGTTCATGACAATTGAGATCCCACTGTCATCGCCTGCCGACATGTTAGCGGCCGAAGCCGGAACGGGCCGTTCCCTGTACGATCGCCTCGGTGGAATGCGCGCCATCCACGCGGTGGTCGACGATCTGACCGGCCGCACACTCGCCGATGCCGATCCCCGCCGCGCCGCGGCCTACAAGGCCAACCTCGCCGATTTCCTGTGCCAGGCCAACTGGGTCCGCGCCAGTATCAAGGCCGCGACATGATCAACGGAGCGTTTCCAAAGCGTAGTCGAGAATCTCGTGGCCACACTGCAAGAGATGCAAGTCCCCGAGCGGGAGCGGAAACAGTTGATCGGCTTGCTGGCGCCGCTTCAGCCCGCCATTGTGCAGGGATAGCGGTCGTGTGTGGCGCAGGCATTCGTGCCGGCCGGTTCGAGATTCGTCTCAACCTTTGCTCCGTTGGACACCCATGCACCGGCACGAGTGCCGGCGCGGCAGACAGAGTGTCTGCGCCACCAGGAAGCGCGCGTGCCGTCCGCATACACCCTTGCTTACGCGCGCGCGGCTCCGATCGGGGCCGCGACCGTGAGGAAGCGGTTGTCAAATGCGCTACTCCTTCGCGCCCTTAATCCACTCCAGAATCGTCGCGTACTCGGGAGAGTCTTTGGTAAAGCGAACGCCACCTCCATGCGCCAAAGTAGTGGAGCCTGCGATGCCTTCGGTCTCCGAGCTCGAGGTCGGTTTGCGCAGGATCAGGCTGTTCTCCGGGTTGGCCCCA
The DNA here is from genome assembly GCA_041485845.1 of Bryobacteraceae bacterium. Taxonomy (GTDB): domain Bacteria; phylum Acidobacteriota; class Terriglobia; order Bryobacterales; family Bryobacteraceae; genus OMOG01. Next base: position 1,961 of record JBGPKH010000743.1, on the reverse strand, counting down.
TCCACGACGTTGCGCGCGGTGCTCCACGTGCCGTCGAACAGCGTGTGGCTGGCGTGGCAGTGTACGCAGGCATAGCCATCCTTGCCGCGCTTTTGCAGGATAGGCTCGACATAACCGCGGAAGAAGGCTTCATCCAGTCTCGTCTGAACGCGCGGACCGGCACTCCGCGCTGCGGTGGGCGTGGTGGGCCGGGGCGGACGAAGGAATTCGGCTTCCGGCAACTTACCCAGCTTGGCCGCGAGCGCCTTCACCGGCGGACCCATCGGACCGGCCACGCGATTGACATCGGCGAACCGGTTGTCGCGCACCAGCAGGGTCGCTGCCGCGGCCAGCCGGCGCATCTCGGAATCGGAGGAATCGAGGAGCGGCAGCAGGGCCTGCGCGAGACGGTCCGCGCTCTCGCCAAAGAAGGCGATCTGTTCGATATCGTTGCCGATGCGGTTGTAAACCGGCGGCCCGATCTTCGCGATATCCGCGTCGAGATCGTAGATATCGCCGCGGCGCAACGGCAACTCCGTGAGGGCGCGCAGCAGTTCCTTCTTTTGCAGGTTGGGACCATTCTCCAGGACGGCGGCGAATTTCGTGGCCAGGCGCGACTCCACCGACAGCCGGCCGCGAACCGCGCGCTCGCGATCTTCTGCGCGGCCCATCAGCGGTACCCAATTGTTGTACAAATAGCGAATGTTCTCATCCGCCAGGTTGTAGATGCCATGGCGCAGGTTACTCGCCACCCAGCCGGATTGAGGCTTTCCGATCGCGGTCATGAGCGTGTCCTCGATCAGGCCCTTCGTCTGCGCGGCGGGCGTCCAGAACCAGAACTGCCACAGGCCCTTCACGGCATTCATGCGTACGGTGGCCGCTGGATCGTCAACCAGTTTCGCCAACGCCGGGGCCATCTCCGGCCGCTTGGCCAAGGCGGAGAAATGCGCCGCGAAGACGCGCGTGGCGCCCCAGCGGGTGCGATCGTCCGCGGAGGAGAGCGCCGCCAGCAGATCGTTTGCGGGCGTGTCCGCGTGCCGGCTGTAGGATTGCCGCATGGCCCATGCAGCCGTGCGCTGCACCAGCTTGCTGGGATCTCCGAGCAGCTTGCCGTAGAATTCCTCGCGCAGGCCCAGCCGCCCCAGCGCTTCCACGGACGCCTGCCGTAACAGCGCGTCCGGCGATTGCGCCGCCGCTTCGATCTGCTTCCGCACCCCAGGCGACGGCGCGTCCCACACGTCGTCGAGCTGCTGCAGCATCTCTACGGGGTCGCTCGAAAGGCGATCGATGGCCGGTGAATTCCAACCCTTCGCCCGGCCCGTCTCCGGGAAGTACGCGCTGAGGGCCAGGATCGCCATCTGTGTCTCGCGGAAAGGCGTGCGAAAATTCTCGAAGGATTGCCGCGGGTCCATCCAGCCGCCGAACGGCTGCTGCCGCCGCAGCAGGTAGTCGATCGCCTTGGCGACCTGCGGATTGGTCAGTGGGATGCCGGCTGACTGGAGCGCCCACAGCGCGTGGCCCGTCTGAAACTCCACTTCGGGCTGGTTGGGCTCGAAGCGCATCGACCACTGGCCGTCGGGCCGCTGCAACGAGAGGATGCGCTCGGCATTCTTCTGAATCTGGCCGCGATATCGCTCGCCAACGGCGAGTCGCTCGCCAACGGCGGGTTTTTCGCGATCGATCTCCGCCAGCGCCAGCGTCTGATAGCACAGGTCGATCATGTTCTTGACCTCCCCGTTCGCGATCAGTTCCCCCATGCGCGGGTCTTTGGTAGCCGTCCACGCGTACCAGGCCACTTCGTGGGCGCTCACCAGCGGCGTGTTGCCGTTGGTTTCGTCGGGCGGCAGCTTGTCGCGCCCCGCATAGTACAGGTTCAGATACTGGGTGATGCCCTGGTGGTAGCCGCCGCGCCGCTCGCCCGAAATCTGGTCTTCGAAGATGTCAAGCAGGTGCGACATGCGGCCCAGCACGTTGGCCGGAGC
>JBGPKH010000742.1:0-4241 GCA_041485845.1 Bryobacteraceae bacterium | reverse complement strand
CGCGCTCCACGCCCGGGACAAGAGCGAGGAAGCCCGCGCCGCATTCCGGTCCGCTGCGCAACACCTGGCGAATGCCGTAGGCCCCGATCATCCCGATACGCTGGCTGCCCGGCAGCTCGGCGAACCGGCCCCAAAATAATTTCAGGCCGCCTGTCGTCTTCTTCCCGCGGTTTCCGATTTCCTAAAGTTGAGGGAACTTTTGCGGATCGCTCCGCGGAAAGGAGGGGAGATGAAGCTTAAGTCGAAAGTCAGGGCCGGGAAGTTGGCTGCCAACCACAACCTCACGGCTCGTTAACACTCGGGGCCGCGGGAGGCCGCCGCGCCACTCGCGCCGCGTGTGCCCTGGCCTACGTTCTTTCCCGCGGCTCGGAATCAAACCACGCCGAGAGCCTGGTGCAAGAGGGTGCAAGAGGGACTTCGGCGGCTCCCGCCGGATCGCCGGTTCCGCGGGGGTGTTTGGGAGGGTTTATGTTGTCGATCAAGAAGGAAAGCAAATGGAGTTTTGAGACTTCGGAGTCGAAAGGCGTGGGCGTGTCCCTGTTGGTGGCGATCCAGGGAAGTAAGGGCGCTTTTTACGCGCACAATCCTGTGGGAGGACTGACTCAATTTCACTACGCAGATCTGGGTGTCGGCGCCGGAACTCCTGGTGGCAAGCTTCCGATCAAGCTCCCCAAGGAGGGATCCGTCAGCTTTTCGTCTAAGGATTTTCCCAGCCGCGGCAAGATTTACATTCTGAACGGTTTCCCTGGAGATGAACTTCACTCCAGCGATCTGACTGGCATATGCATGTTTACGGAGGTGTCCGCCAGCGCAGTAATTGGGGGCAGCGCAACGGCGATGCTGCTCGGTATCCACGACTTAGAGCGGGAACTGTGGGAGGAACTTCAGGACCTTGCATCCATCTTCGCTGGCCCACATGCGACGGCTCGACGGCTGATTAAGCGCCTTCCCCAGGGTGACAACTGGGCCAAGGCGATCCTCTTCATGGGCGGAGTAAATGTTGGCATTCAGTTGGGCGCCAGCATTGTAGGGGGCTTCGGCGCGGTCTGGATGGGAGACGTCGAGTCTATCATACCTGACGTCGATTTGCCATTCGAACCTGTCAAAATTGCGCTGCGGAGTAGCTCGGTCGCGAAAGAATTACAACTAATTGTCCCAAGCGACGCCTTGTTCGACTTCGATAAAGATGCCATCGGCACGAAGAGACGACCGGCCGCTGCGGCGATGATGCTGACTCAGGTCGCGAGTACCCTTCGCTCGTACCCGGCCTACAGAATTGTCGTTATCGGATATACAGATAGCATTGGCCCAGCCGCATACAATCAGAAGCTATCGGAGCGGAGGGCCAATAAGGTTCGTGATTGGCTCATCCGTAACGGGGGAGTGAAAGTACAGAGATTCCAATCAGTTCGCGGTGAGGGCGAATCCGAGCCCGTGGCGCCGAATAATAATCCCCGCGGGCGGGCCAAGAACAGACGTGTAGAGATCAGGCTGATCCCGTCGTAAATCATCACCGGGAATCCTCGCTGCCGTCTTCGGAGGGCCGCGGCGACGATCCAATCCATCGGAACTTCGGAGAATTCTGAGAATTCACATGTAACGAATTTTGGCTTGTTTCATCGCGTGGGCCGCGATGGTCGCCGGCAACGGCGTCTTCACCCGATCAAATCTCGCGGACGCCGGTTGCGGCGCCTGTGTCAAGTCAACGCTGAAGTACTTGGCGGGACGCTGAAAGCTTTACCGCCCCAAAACCCTCAGGAGGTAGTTCAGTTCGTCGTTAACCGCGTGCACCCACGCCGGACTGTCATCGCCATCTCCAGCCACGGTCTGGGCGATCTCTTCTCGCAGCAGGCGTCCGAAGCGGCGGCGGGCGCGGTGAACGCCGACTCTTGCGGCGACTTCGGTCATCTCCAGCCCTGCGGCCGTTTGGGCGTAGGAAGGCGGTTCCTCGCCGGCTGTCAGGTATGGCCGAAACGCTTCGAACTGAACTGCGTTGCCGTCCGCTGCAAACTCCTGGCGGAGCTTTTCCTGGGCGGCCTCACACGCGGAGCGCGCCCACTCCCGTTCGAATTGCAGCTCCGGATTCATCTCGGTGGACGGCTCCAGCCTATAGCGTCTGTCGCCCGACGGGAAATCGAGCGAAAGCGGCGTTTGGCCGCCGCCGCGTTTTTGAGTGCTGGCGCGCGCCCGTTCCGCCGAGAGGTGATGCTTGGCTGCGCCCAGCAGGAATGCGCGGAAACGCCCGCGTTCCGGTCTGACGGAATCGATCGAGCTGAGCGCTAGCAAGCTCGCGAAAAAATCCTGGGTCAGGTCTTCGGCATCTGCCGCCTGCGGTGTACGGCTCCGGATGAACGCGTAGACCGGATACCAGTAGGTCTCAAAAAGGCGAGCGAGCGCCTGCCGCGCGTCGGCTGTGCCTGCGCCTTGGGCGGCGACGACGATGCTCCACTGCGTGGTGGGAAATCGCTGAACCGGCTGATTGTCTGCGCCTGACATACTTAATTCCGATATTCGGAATGGAGGTTTTCCAACGAATAGTTACAGGCCAGTCCCAAAAGATTTTGCGCCATGGATTCGGCAACGAGGGCTGAGCCTGGTGGGCCAAGTCAACCGATCGACTGACGTTACCGAAAATGCTCCATAATCATGAGATCTTTGGTGAGCTTGCCTGGAACAGTCGTCGCAAACCACCTCCCATCCGCCGAGATCGTGAACTGAACGAGAGGTTTTCCGGGATGTTCGAGAACTTGGATGGAGCGGCCCGCGGCTTCATCGAACCGGTAAACCCCGCCCGCATCTTTCGCCTGGTAGTAAAAACCTGCGGCTGCGGGGCTCGTCGTACCGTAGTAGAAACCGGGCGGGTCGAGCGGGACTTCCCGATCGCCCGCACCTTCTCGACGCATCAGCACGGCGCCTTTCCCGGGCTCCTGCCGCCAGTAATAGAAGACGCCCTGCCGGGATTCAAAGCCATTGCTTCCTGCGTTGACCGTCATCTGTTCTGAGTCTCCGCCTGACGGCGAGGTCCTCCGCACTTCATGCCGGCCGCTACGGGTCGAATCGTAATAAACTCGCCTGCCATCATGCGTCCAGCCGGTGCTATATCTCACGCCCTCTTCATTGGTAACCGGAACCGCCGGACCGCCCGATGACGGCACAACATAAATCTGCCGAGGCTCCCGCTCCTGCGACACGAACGCGATCATGTCGTCCGCCGGCGACCACCGTCCGACTTCGGCAAGCCGATGCTTGAGATTGGTCAACTGAACTGGTTGCGATCCATCGCCGTTCGTTACCCAGATTTCCTGATAGCCGCTCCTCGTCGAGGAAAAGGCCAGCCGTTTGCCGTCGTTGGAATACCGGGCATAGGACTGGCTATAGGTCGATGGAACGAGTTCCGCGGCTGGTCCTCCGGGGCCACCCTCCGTGGAGTACCGCCAAATCGAAAACTCTTGAACGGCGCTGGTGAAAAGGAGTGAAAAAGAGCCTTCCGAGCGCTTGGTAGCAGCGGGCGCCTCGGCGCCGATCGGCGTGCCGGAAACAGGGCGCGCCCGTTGGCCACTGCGGTCGATCTGCCATATTCCCACGCCGTCGCGGTCGGCCGCGAAGAGAATGCTTCTCCCATCGGGGCTCCACGCCGGCCAGGCCACGTAGCCGAAGTCCGTCACGCGGCGTGGCGCTCCGGCGGGCGACGGACCGGGCACGAGTTCCATCACATGGAGCTCCGCCGCCTGCCAGGCGGTCTCGCGCGTAAACGCCAGCGTCCTGCCGTCGGGAGACACGGCGGGCTGATGATCGCCGTCTATGCCGGCCGGCGGCCAGGTCAATTGCCGGCGACTGCCGGTATCCACGGATATGGCCCACAACGCCCTGGGCTGACTGCGCTCCGGAGGCATCTCAATCACCAGCGCCTTGCTGTCCGGGGTCCAGTTCGGCCGGCCCAATAAAGTGCTCTTGAGGAGAGTACGCGCGGGTCCTCCGAGCGGCGAAATCAACTCCAGAGTGTACGATCTCCAATCCGGCGAGATGTGCCGGTAGGCGATCCAGCGCCCGTCCGGCGACCAGGCCGGATAATCGTCGGTGCCCGGAGCGCTGGTCAGTCTGAAGGTTTGGCTCGATCCTGGTTGCAGAATGTAGACATCGAAGTTGTCCTGCGTTTCGCCATTCCACACAAAAGCGATCTGCCGCCCATCCGGCGACCAAACCGCATGCGACTCCTCGCCGGGAAAGCTGGTCAGCGGCAT
>JBGPKH010000741.1:0-4251 GCA_041485845.1 Bryobacteraceae bacterium | reverse complement strand
TACCCGATACTTGTCGGCCTTCGGCCGGTTAAGGCAGGCCGCGCAGCGCTGCTGAGTTCCCGCGGCCTACCACGTCTGTTCTGGGCTGGGCGTCGTGTCGAGATTCTTCATGTCCCTAGACTTTTGCGCGGCTGTTATAGCTGCGCATGAGTCCCGGAACCTTGTACGGGTCGATCAAGCGCATGCTCCAGGACGGGCTTATCGAGGAACTGGAGGAGCGGCCCGACCCCGAGCATGACGACGTCCGGCGGCGGTACTACCGGATCACGCGCTTCGGGCGCGAGGTCGCCGTGTCGGAATCCGCGCGCCTTGTCAAACTGTTGAGCCAGGCTCGCGCCACGGGGCTGGCGCCGAAGAGGGCGTGATTCCATGGAATGGCGGGAGCGGTTCTATCGCGCGCTGCTGTTGTGCTACCCGGCGGAGTTCCGTTACGAGTACGCGCCGGAGACGCAGGTCTTTCTTGACCGGGTTCGCGACGGACACAACTGGTTGTTGTGGTTCGGCCCGATCGCGGACCTTGCCTAGCCCGCATCCGAGGAGCACTGTTACGTGCTGCCGTAATGAGTTGGAGTGTACCCGCAGAATCCCCCCAAGTGGTTCGCAAGCGCTCCGCGCAAGAACGGGCGCGCCCAGCTAGCTACGTGGATGGCCGGGTGCGGTCAGATGTCGCCGCAGACATCCGCCGGGAGCGTAACCGATACCCATCCGGTCCAGGACTTCGGGATCGTGTACGCCTCGCACGCACCCCATCACTTCGCCAGCGCCATCGCCGCGTACGCCGTAGCCGCATCGCTCATGAACTTCCCGATGTCCGTCGAGAGATCCCGCTGCTTGTTCAGCGAGTACGCCAGCCAGCGCCCTTCCGCCCGATCCTGATTCTGCGCCAGCCACGCCAAGGCCCGCTGCAACTCCGGCCGATCGCGGCGTACACCCGCTTCCCGCAGCACGAATGCCACCACGCCGGTGGCATAGCCATCGCTCTTTTTCTCCAGCGGCGTGTTGTCCTTCCGCTTCCACCCTCCCACGAACGCAGAGAGGCTGAAGCCCCCGTCCTCCTGCTGCTTGCCGAGTGCCTCTTCGACGATCGCTTGCTGCTGCTCCTTGGTCAGGATCCCCGGCACCTTGGCCGACGCCCAAAGCAGGAACACGCGATCAATCGGAATCTGCGCCTGCCGTTCTCGCGAAAGATAGGTGCGCAGCGCATTCAGTCCCTCGCGGATTTCGGGCGACGAACGATAATCGCCGGGCGCAGTTCCCACCGCGATCGCCGCCAGCGTGGATCCCCAATACTGCGAGTCGCCTTCCCACGGCGCGTTGTGAAACTGCAGCCATTGCCACGCTCCGGCGGCCTCGCCGGCCTTCGACTGTTCCGCCCACATGTTGTCCAGCGCCAGTCGCGCGTCCGCGCTGAGCTTGCCGGCGGGCACGTCATACCCGGTAAGGATCAGCGCATTCAGGATGGACTCCGTACCTCGCGACTCCGCGGTCTTGGGCACACCCCTCGTCGCGTCCGGGTAGAACGGCTCGACCTCCTTCCACATCCGTACTCGTTTGGTCACGTTGTCCAGCAGCTTGCGCTCGTTGGCCGAAGGGCCCTGCTCCCCGAGCGCCGCCCGTAGCGCGGGACGGCCGATCGCGTAAGGCAGCGCCGTGTGGCAGGAGATGCAAAACGTCTCGTGATCGCGCGCCGATTGCGGCCAGGTCATCCACCACGCCGCCCGCCCATCCAGATACGCCGCGGCCGGCTTGCTCCACGAATCGGGGTCCGCGCCTGACAGGCTCGCCGCCAAACACACAGCCAGAATACAGATCTTCATATATCCACCTACTGTGCCGTGACCATCTGGATCACGCTACGCCAGATGAACTGCACTTCCTTGTACAGCGAATCTTCCTTCAGCCGCTCGTCGTCGCCGTGAGCGCCGCCGCCTCCGGCGACCTCCTTCTCGTCGATGATCGGCCCGAATCCATAGGCCTGCACGCCCTTGGCCCGCAGTTGCGCATTGTCGGTAGCGCCCGTGAGCATCGCGGGCAGCGTGAGGGCGTCGGGGAACATCTCGCGCTGCGCTGCCTCGAAGGCGCGAAACATCGGATTGTCGATTCGCGACGGCGCGCCCGGCTCCCGCCCGCCGGACCGGTTCGGCACCACTTCCACCGCTGGGTCGTTGATCAGCTTCTTGAGCCACTCGTAGAACTTGGGCATGTCCTCGTCGGGAAGCGCGCGAATGTCGATGGTCGCCTCCGCCTCCGAAGGAATCACGTTCGATCGGAAACCGGCCTTCAGTATCGTCGGAACCACCGACGTCCGCAGAATCGAGTAGTGAGTCAGTTCGTGCTCCGCAAAGTAGGCTTCGATGGCCGCCGAGCGCGAGGGGTCTGTCAGGTGAATGTAGCGGTCGGCCTGTTCGGGCGTGCTGACTTTCGCCAGGCGCTCGAAGTAAGTCCGGGTCGTGTCGTTCAACCGCATGGGCGGCTGATTGGCGGAGACCTTCCACACGGCCTGCGCCAGGTGCGCCAGCGCATTATCGAGGCGCGGCCGAGACCCGTGACCTGCCTGCCCGCGCGCCACCAGCCGTACGCCGCGCGGCACCTTCTCCGTAGTCGCGATCTCCACCGTCCGCACCTTGCCGTCGCGCGAAATCGCGGTCCCGCCCTCGGTGAGCGCGTACTCGCAGGCGATCTCGTCCCAGTGCTGGTTGACCATGAAGCCGATGCCCACATTGGCGCCGCCCTCTTCGCCGGCCTCGCCCAGGAAGATCACGTCGCGATCCAGCGGCGCCTTCAGCCGCTTCAGCAGCAGCACCGTCATCAGCACGGTCGTGACCTTGTCCTTATCGTCGATCGAGCCGCGGCCGTAGATGAAGCCGTCTTTGCGCAAGGCCGCGAACGGATCCACGGTCCACTTCTCGCGCTGCACGCCCACTACGTCCAGGTGCCCCATCAGCAGGATCGGCCGCTTCGATCCATTGCCTTTCAGACGCGCGATCACGTTGCCGCGTCCGGGCTCCAGTTCGTAGATCTGCGCGGGAATGCCCTCGCGCTCCAGGACCGTCTTCAGATACTGCGCCGCCTTAGTCTCATTGCCCGGCGGCGAGCTGGTGTCGATTTTGATGAGATTCGAGTAGTGCTCCAGAATCTCAGGTTGCAGTTTGTTCCAGTCGACCGGGTACTTGTCGGCTGCAAGAAGAGCAGGGCTCGCTAACGTGGCGGCCAACAGGGCAAGGTAGAAGGGTTGGCGACGCATTGGTCAAGCATATCACGGCCGCCTCTTGCCCCTGCCCGCCACATCCGGCCGCGGATCGGCCACAAACCCATTGCGATTCGGCATCCGGACTTTCGGCAGGCTCCGCCTATCCATCACTTCGTTCTCCCCGATGAGGCCGTTCAGAAACAGCACGTACGCGGTCACCCCGTAAACCTGGTCGCGACTGAGCATGCCGGGGTTGTTGAACGGCATCGCCCGATTTACGTAATCCCAGATGGTGGTGGCGTGGGGCCAGAAACTGCCCACCGTGCGCAGCGGCTTCGGATTCTTCAGCGTGCCCTGGCCGCCCGCCAGCGCCACGCTGTCGCGGCCTTCGCCTTTCTCTCCGTGACACTTGGCGCAACGATTCGTGTACACCTCCCGGCCCGCGGCGGCCGTGCCGCTGCCCTCCGGAAGCCCCGTCCCATCGGGCGCAATCGAGATGTCCCACCGGCGGATCTCTTCCGGCGCCGGGGCGCGGCCCACGCCGTATCTCGGAGATTGCGCCAAGAGCACGCCGGCAAACAGGAAGACCGCCGCGCTACGCATTGCTCACGCTCCCGTCCGCCAGGATCTTCCACGCCTTGATGCCGTTGTAATGATACTCGGAATTCAGCCCGCGCACTGCCACCAGCGCTTCTTTCGTGGGCTGGACGTACCCGCTCTCGTCGGTGCAACGAGACTGTAGCACCGCCTCCCTGCCGTCCCAGTTCCACGGAAAATGGAATCGCGTGAACGCCATCGGCAGGCGCGGCTCCTGAAGTTCGGCGCTTCTCCACGTCTCGCCGCCGTCCGTCGAGAGCTCCACCCGCTCGATGCGTCCACGCCCCGACCATGCCAGTCCCGTGATCTGGCAGTAGCCCTGGCTCTTGAGCTGCTGGCCGCCCGACGGAAACGTGATTAGCGACTTTGCCTCCATCAGGAACGTGAACATGCGTGCCGTGCCGTCGGGCATCAGGTCCGTGTAGTGGGAGGTCTCATCGCGGACCATGTAAGGCTCTTCGACC
>JBGPKH010000740.1:0-4272 GCA_041485845.1 Bryobacteraceae bacterium | reverse complement strand
GTCGATGCCATGCTTCGCCAGAGTGGCACTTTTCGCGACAACGAGGCTCTCACCGAGCGCGTCATGGACTCGAATGAGCTCGAGCGCGAGCGCGGCATCACCATCCTCGCCAAAATCACCGGCATCCGCTATCACGGCGTCAAGATCAACATCGTCGATACCCCCGGCCACAGCGATTTCGGCGGCGAGGTCGAGCGCGCCCTCAAGATCGTCGACGGCGTCATGCTGCTGGTGGATGCCAGCGAGGGCCCCCTGCCCCAGACCCGCTACGTGCTCTCCAAGGCCCTGGAGGCCCATCTTCCGCCCATCGTCGTGATCAACAAAATCGACCGCCCCGATGCGCGCGTCCCCGAAGTGCTCGACGAGATCTACGACCTGTTCATCGATCTCGATGCCACCGAAGACCAGCTCGATTTCCCGGTCCTCTACACCATCGCCAAAACCGGCGTGGCCAAGCGGTCTCTCGAAGATTCCTCGAGCGACCTGCGTCCCCTCTTCGATGACATCGTCGAACACATTCCCTCGCCCGTGGGCGACCCCGATGGCGTGCTCCAGATGATCATCGCCAACCTCGACTACAGCGACTATCTCGGCCGCCTGGGCATCGGCCGTGTCTTCAACGGCACGTTGAATTACGGCGACACCGTGGCCATCGCCAAGCGCGACGGCACCATGCACAACACGCGCATCACCAAGCTCTACTCGTTCGAAGGCCTCAAGCGCGTGGACGAAACCGTCGGCCGTCCCGGCGACATCCTCGCCATCGCCGGCGTCGAAGGCATCACCATCGGCGAGACCGTCACCAGCGCCGAGACCCCCAAGCCGCTGCCCCAGATCCACATCGACGAGCCGACCATCGCCATGGCGTTCACCATCAACACCTCGCCCTTCTCCGGCCTCGACGGACAATGGGTAACCTCCCGAAACCTGCGCGAGCGGCTGGACAAGGAGCTCCTCACCAACGTTTCCATCCGTGTCGAGGAGCTGGGGCACGACACCTTCAAGGTGATGGGCCGCGGCGAATTGCAGCTCGCCATCCTCATCGAAATGATGCGCCGGGAAGGCTATGAGCTCGCCGTCGGCAAGCCCGAGATCCTCACCCGCACCATCGACCACAAGCTGCACGAACCCCTGGAGCTGCTGGTGATCGACTGTCCCGAAACCTTCCTCGGCGTGGTGATCGAGAAGCTCGGCGCGCGCAAGGGCAAAATCACCAAAATGGTGAATCACGGCTCCGGCAGAGTCCGCCTGGAATTCCACGTGCCCTCCCGCGGCCTGATCGGGTTGCGCAGCGAGATCCTCACCGACACCCGCGGCACGGCGATCATGAACTCGTTGTTCCACGGCTACATCGAGTGGCAGGGCGAAATTCCCATGCGGCCCACGGGGTCGCTGGTCGCCGACCGCGCCGGCAGGGCCACGGGCCATGCCATCTTCAACCTTCAGGAGCGCGGCGAGATCTTCGTCATGCCCGGCACGGAAGTCTATGAGGGCATGGTGGTCGGCGAAAACGCCCGCGAGCGCGACCTGGACGTCAACATCGTCAAGGAGAAGAAACTGACCAACATGCGCGCCTCTACCGCCGATGAAGCCATCCGCCTGGTGCCGCCGCGTATCCTGAATCTCGAGCAGGCCATCGAGTTCATCCGCGAGGACGAGTATGTGGAAGTGACTCCCGCCTCGATCCGCCTCCGCAAGAAGGTTCTGAAGGCTAACCAGCGGTAAGTCCCAACCGAGCCGCGACCACCGAGCCGCGACCACCGAGCCGCGACCAAAGGGAGCGGTCTTTAAGCCACGGGCTGCTACATCAGTACTTCGCCAATTCCTCAAAATCCACATTCCCGCCCGAAATGATCACACCTACCGAGCGAATCTGCGGCGGCAATTTGTGAAACAGCACCGCCGCCACCGACGCGGCGCCGCTGGGCTCCACCAGAATCTTCAGCCGCAGCAACAGGAACTTCACCGCCGCGCGGATCTCGTCGTCACTGACCAGCACCACACTCTCCACCAGCCTCTGTAACACCGCGAACGTCAACTCACCCGGCTTGGGCGCGCGCAAACCGTCCGCTATCGTCTCCGGATGCGCCACCGTTTTCCGCTCGCCCGCCGCCAGCGAGAGAAACGTGTCGTTGGCGCCTTGCGGCTCCGCTCCGAATATGCGAATCGCCGGGTTGATCGCTTTGGCGATAGTCGCGCAGCCCGATAGCAGGCCCCCGCCGCCTACCGGCGCGATCAACGCATCCAGCGCCCCGGTCTCTTCCAGCAGCTCCAACGCCGCGGTCCCCTGTCCCGCCATGATCATGGGGTGGTCGAACGGCGGAATCAGCGTCGCGCCGCCCTCCTTCAAGATCGCCGAAGCGATCGCCTCCCGGCTCTCGGTGAACCGGTTGTACGTGACGATCTTTGCCCCGTACGAGCGGGTGGCCTCCATCTTCGACTTCGGCGCGTCCTCCGGCATCACGATGGTCGCCCGCGCGCCCACGTGTTGCGCCGCGATCGCCGTAGCCTGCGCGTGATTGCCCGAAGAATACGCCACCACGCCGTGTGCCAGCGCTTCCTCCCCCAGCGACAGTATCAGGTTCGACGCGCCCCGTATCTTGAACGCGCCGCCGCGTTGCAGGTTTTCGCACTTGAAGAAGGCGCCGGTGCTCGCCTCGCGGTTGAATCCCGCCGACGTCATCACCGGCGTCTTCCGCGCCAGCGGCCGGATTCGCACCGCCGCCGCGCGCACGTCCTCTGCCTTGATTGCCAGGTCCATTGTCTTGAGTCTAGCCCGAACTTGTATCTCCAGGCGCGCTTTCCCGCAAACCAAACCGCTCAGGCTGAGACCTTGTCCCTAGCTGCGGCAAGCAGATCGAGAACCTGTGGAATGGCCCGATCGGCCTTGTGGTAGGCAGTTTCGACCTTGCTGGCTGGCTTGTTGGCTTCGTCGGGCCGGTGATGGAACAGCGAGTTTGCCAGCGGCCCGCAGACGCGCTTGTGGAACAGAATGAACATTGCCCACCTGGCGCTAATATACTTGACGCTGGTTGGCAGTGCATCGAGCCGCGCCAAAAACAGCTACGGCCTGGCGGCTTTGGCCCGGGCTGAAGCTGCGCCCGACGTCTGGCCCTAACCTGGAGCCCGCATGTGTATGACGCTGCACCTGGTATCCGGGCCGGTCCGCCGGGGTGGATGCGAAAACCGCCAAGCCGCAGTGGTTTTGGGCCAGGTTGAAGCCAGTTGTGGTACGCTCCGGAATGCCAATGACCACCCACGCCGGCCCCGGGCCCGCCGCTCCCGATGTACCCGAGCCATCGCTCGCCGAACGCGCGCGCACGCTCGCTTCGCTAGGGCGCATCGGCAGCCTCTCCACGCATTCGCGGAAGTTTCCCGGATTTCCGTTCGGCTCCATGATGCCCTACGCCGCCGACGCGCTCGGCCGCCCCGTCTTTTTCATCAGCAGCATGGCGATGCATACCCAGAATCTTCACCAGGATGCGCGGGCCAGCCTGCTCATCACCCAGCCGGACGTTTCAGGCGATCCGTTGGGCGCGGCCCGTCTGACGCTGATCGGCTCCGCCGGGGAAGTGCCTGGCGCCGAGGTGCGCGACCTCTATCTCGCGCGTTACGAAAACGCCCGGTATTGGCAGGACTATACCGACTTCGCGTACTTCCGCCTGGAGGTCTCAGGCGTCTACTTCATCGGCGGCTTCGGCGTGATGGGGTGGGTCGCCGCCGGGGATTACGCCGCCGCCGAGCCCGACGCTCTCGCCGAGGCCGCGCCGGGAATCATCCGGCACATGAACGAGGATCACGCCGATGCGCTCCGCCGCATCGCCGCCCGATTCGCCGGCGAATCCCCGGACGAAGTCGTCATGACCGCGGTCGATCGCCTGGGGTTCCACGTGCGTTTGAAATCCGGCGACCGCGTTCATGGACGGCGGATCGCTTTTTTGCGGGAGGTCCGGAGCACGGAAGAAGCCCGGGCCGTCCTGATCGAAATGGTTCGCACGGCGCCGGCTTGAGTCATTTTTCGCGGCGTTTGCGCTGACTGGAGTGAGGTGCTGTGTGACGAAATGGTTCCTTGGCATGGTGGTATCGCTCACGCTCGCAGGAGTGGCGTGCAGCAGAGATAAGAAGTCCGACCAGATTGCGGCCCTGGACGATGCCTACAAGTCCGGCATCCTGAGCAAGGCCGAGTACGAGGCAAAGAGGGCCGCACTGACCGCGCCGCCCCAGACCACGGCGCTCGACGACGCGTACAAATCGGGCGTGCTGACGAAGGCC
>JBGPKH010000739.1:0-4272 GCA_041485845.1 Bryobacteraceae bacterium | reverse complement strand
TGGGACGTCGGGGCGGCAAAGGAACTGCGCACGCTGCGCGACCACATCGATTCGGTTTACGCGCTGGCGTTCACGCCGGACGGCAAGCGCCTGGTGTCGGGCGCCGCGGACCGCTCGGCGAAGGTGTGGGACGTGGCCACGGGCAATCGGCTCGCGACGCTCTCGGGCGCGACCGACGGCATCAACACGATCGCGATCTCCCCGGACGGGACGCGCGTAGCGGCGGCGGGCGGGGACAAGACGATCCGGATCTGGCGCCTGGATGGCACGCTCGAAAACACGCTCATTGCGCACGAAGACGCGATCCTCAAGCTGGCCTGGTCGCCGGACGGCAAGTTCATCGCCTCTTCGTCGGCGGACCGGACGATCAAGGTGTTTCGGGCGGCGGATCTGAGCGAGGTTCGGACTCTGGCAAAGCAGGCAGACTGGGCGTTCGGGTTGGAATTCGCGCCGGACGGAAAATCCTTCGCGGCGGGACTGTTCAATGGGCAATTGGAAATCTACGAGGCGGATCATGAATAGATATGCAAGACCACTCCCTCACGGTCGTGGCTCCGAACGGAGCCGCGCGCGTCAGCGAGCGGCCTTCGGATACGTGAGCGAATTCAGGCAACCGGTTCCTAAGCACTGCCTGCTCCTGGCGCTCGCATTCACCGCATTGGCCGCGGGCAACCGCACCACGCCCCCGACACTCAACTCGGTGGCGCCGCAGGGCGTGGCGCGCGGGACCACGGTCGAAATGACGGTCGAAGGTCTCAACCTGGCGCGGGCGAGCGCGATCTACTTCAGCGAGCCCGGAGTGACCGGCCGCATCCTGCGCGTCAAAGAACTGCCCGATCTTTCCGACGTTCGCCTGGGCTCGAACGGCACGCCCTCGACCATCGACGTGGGCCCGCTGCCTCCGCGCAACCAGGTGACGGTGGAAGTGGAAGTTGCGCTCGACGCGGAGATCGGCCCCGTGAGTTTTCGCCTGCTTACGCCGCTGGGCACCAGTCCCGAGGGGCGGTTTCTCATCGAGCCGTACTACGGCGAGGCGCCCGATCAGGAACCGAACGATACGCCGGAGACGGCCTTCGAGACCTTCCTGCCTGCGATTCTCACGGGCGCGATTTCCAAACCCGGCGACGTGGATTACTACAAGATACGGGTGAACGCCGGGCAGCAGATCGCGTTTCAGAACGGCGCGATGCTGATCGGCTCGTCGCTGCAACCGGTGGTCGCGATTCTGGATGCGGAGCAGAAGCTGGTGCGGGAATTCGGCGCCGGGGGCGGCACGGAACAAGTGATGTTCGCGCACCGATTCGAGAAGGGCGGCGTTTACTATGTGCGGGTCGCCGATTATCAGCGCAGCGGGCGCACGAGTCACATCTATCGCATCATGGCGGGCGAGTTTCCGCTGGTGTCGGGCGTGTATCCGCTGGGCGTCCGTCAGGGCGCCGGCGGCGAGGTCGCGCTGCGGGGCTATCATCTCACTCCCAAGCTGAAGGTGGACGGTAAACCTTCGCCCGATTCCGAAGACACACTAACGCTGCGGCCGCAACATGCATTCAACCAGGTGCGCGTGGCGCTCGGCCCCGAGCCGGAGGTCGATGCGCAGGGCGGCACGATTCCGGTACCGGTCACGGTGAACGGCCGGATTTCAGGGCCGGGCGCGGAAAACCGCTACCGCTTCCAGGCGCGCAAGGGCGAGCAACTGGTTCTCGAAGTCAATGCACGCCGCATCGGCAGCGATCTCGATTCGATGCTCGAGGTGCTGGACGCCCAGGGCAGCGCGATCGAGCGCGCCGTGGTGCGTCCGGTGTGGGAGACCGCGATCACGCTGCGCGACCACGATTCGGCGGGCCGCGGCATCCGCATCGCGGCCTGGAGCAGTTTGCAGGTGGGCGATTACGTGATGATGGGCGGCGAGATCATCTGCATCGCAGCCTTGCCGCTTTCGCCGGACGCGGATACGGAATTCGAATCGTTCGGCGGCCAGCGGCTGACGTTCTTCGACACGTCGGCGGAGGCGCACGCCATCGATTCGGCGGTGTACAAGGTGCAGATTCACCCGCCTGGCACGAAGCTCTCGCCGAACGGCCTCCCCGTGGCGCACCTTTATTACCGCAACGACGATGGCGGCCCCGGTTACGGCAAGGACTCCGTGGTCCACTTCACCGCACCCGCCGATGGCGAGTACATCGCGCGCGTTCGTGACGTGCAGGGACTGGGCGGCGAGAACTACGCCTACCGGCTCTCAGTGCGCCACGCGCGTCCGGACTTCCGGCTGACCGTCAATCCGCGGAATCCCAATGTGCCGGCGGGCGGCTCGATTCCGGTGACGGTCACGGCGTTTCGCATGGATGGCTTCGATGGGCCAATCGACGTGGCGATCGAGGATCTGCCGGCGGGGCTGAAAGCAACGCACGGAGTGATCGGGCCGCGGCAGGTCTCCACCACGATCGTGCTCAGCGCCGATGCGGCGGCGAAACTGACTGCGGCAACTCCCCTGAAAGCGATCGGCAGGGCAGGCCAGTTGGTGCATGTCGCCAGTCCGGACGATCACCTGAAGCTGATCTCTCTGATGACGCGTCCCGATCTGGTGATGACCGCCGAGACCAAAGAGGTGACGCTCGAACCGGGCAGCACGGCCGAGATCACGGTGTCGATCGCGCGGCAGGGCGATTTCCACGGGCGCGTCCCGGTGGAAGTACGCAATCTCCCGCCGCGGGTCCGTGTGCTCGATGTCGGTCTGAACGGCGTGCTCATCACGGAGGACGAATCGCGCCGCAGTTTCACCATCGAAGCGCTGCCGACGGCGGAGCCGGTGGATCAGCTCATCTACGTGTCGGGCGCCGTGGAAACGCGGTCGGGGCAGCCGGCATCGTATGCGTCGCCGGAGGCGATCCGCCTGCGCGTGAGGGCGAAGGAGAAGGCGACGTCAGTTGCCGCGCGATAAGCGAACTATTCGAGGACGCGTTGGAACTCCTCCAGCGAGACGCCTGCCTGCTTCAGCGCGCCGCGAAGCGTACCGAGCGCCAGGATGGAATGGAGTGGGATCACGCAACCGGCAGCTTCTCTGCGCAGTACGACGTGGCTGCCGCGCTGCCGCACTCGCCGGAACCCGAGTCTCTCCAGGGCACGAATGGCCTCGCTCCCTGACACCTGCCTCAGCTTAGGCACACTTCGCTTCGAAGGTGGTCAACACGGGCGGACCACCTTGCTCGACAGGAAATTCTTCCAGGTACAGTTCCGTAGCTTCCTTGAGGTTGGCCACGGCTTCCTCGACCGACTTCCCCTGGCTGACCGAGCCGACCTCGGGACATTCGGCCACCCATAGATCCGCCTCTTTTCGCAAAACCGCAGTGAAGGTGCGAGTCGTCATCTGATGCCGATTATATCCTGTGGAGCGCCGCCGCTCGCTGCTGGAATGACTCGTCGTTGGGGGAAGCCGTCCCGCGCGTGCATGTGGACGTCGAGGAAGACGATTTCTGGCTCCAGTTTCCGGATCATTTCCACTCAAGGAAATCGCCGCGCGGCATGAGGGAGTGCGAGTTCCTGAGGGAGCACCCCAGCCACAACCCGTCCGGTTGAAAGCAGTCGCCAGAGACGAAAGACGATTCGCGGCGGAGTTGCTTATGACGCCCGGCACAAGGAATGATCTCCCACGCAAGAAGCCGGTGCGGACCGAGTCGTCGCCGAGGTTGCCGGGGCAAGAGCACAGGCCTTCGCCAGCCGGCCCATGTCTTTGCGGGCCGGGAGACATCAACAACCGAGTCGCGGGGAAGTCCGAACGGGCAGGCCGGCAGCAGGACGTTACCGGGAGCGCCGGCGAGTTCGAGGTTGCCGGTGATCACGGCGACGATTACAGTCTGGGTGCGGCTGCGGTTGAATGAGTTCGCCTGCACGACCAGCGCTGGCCGGCGGTATCCGGGCGCGGAGCGTCGAGGTCCCGGGAGATCGGCCCACGAGATCTCGCCGCGCTGAATCTCACCCATCCCGGCTACCAGGACTCATTGTCGAGGGAACCGATCTGAGCGCGGTGAAAGGCCGGGGCGACCTTCGCCGGGCGGCGCGAGTACAGCTCGTTCAGGCGTTCAGTGACGGCATCGGTTTGCTCACGATCGAGGAACTCCGCAATCGCCGTGGAGTAAAGTTGGCTCCTCGAAACCCGGAGGCGGCGGGCCGCGGCTTCCGCCAGCCGGAAGAGCTCGTCGGGCGATATTACGGTTTTCATTGGCCCCGCCCTACAGCTTGAACAGCTCCCGCAACCGCCGCGTCTGCACCCTACTC
>JBGPKH010000738.1:0-4275 GCA_041485845.1 Bryobacteraceae bacterium | reverse complement strand
CACATCGGTGGATGTGAACTCCAGCGCCCCCGTTTCCATCGCATCGTAATCGTCACTGCTCCAGCGGCACAACTGAGGGCGCCCCGCCTCGTATTCATTCGAGGCGTTCAGAACCAGTAATAGTCGAAAAGCCCACTGCACAGCGCCGATGACGGAGAACAGAAGCTGAAATAGCCGAGGTCCAGGCCCGGCGCCTTGAAGCGATTCTGCGGTGAAGAGCCCGCGGCAACCAATCCGCTGATGTCGCCGGGACTGGCGGGCAGGCTCGAAAGCACATACGGCGGCAGCGTGAATTGCCCGGCACTCGTTCGCTCAACGCACGAGAAACTCGTCCTCGCGCCCGCGGGCGATTGCGCGGACCCCTGGATGACCACATAACCCCCCGGGTCGCCGCCGCGCCAGTTCACCGTCGTTGCCGCTGCGGACTGTTGGACGGTGGACGTCAGTTCCGCCGGAAAGCTGATCGTGGCACGAAACGGCCCCACGTCGGCGCCACCCGGGGCACTGTCCACCGTGTATGTCCCCGGCTCCAGGAATTGCACCAGGGTGCCGTTGGCAAATGTCTCGCTGTACAATCCCTGGAATCGTTGCAGCATCTGCCTGCTCCCCTTCGGACCGGTCACGTTCAGCACCCGGCCGGCATCCAATCCAACCGGCGGAGGCGATCCGAAAGGCACGGCCAGGGATGGCTTCACTGGATTCACCATGCAGGAACCCGGCGAGGGCAGGCCCAGCGAGACTTGGTAAGCCAACCAGGTCAGGTCGGCTTGGAAAAACTGCCCAATGCCGGTTTCCGTGACGAAGTCGGATTTGGCGACGCTCAGCACAATCGAGCCAACACGAAGGCTGCCCCCCGACTGCAAGTTCTCCAACATCGGGCCTGAAATTCCGCTGAGGTCCGTGCAAGCGCTGCCGTTGGCGTCGGCCACGGAGATGGTGGTGAAGTTGCTTATCGCGTTGTCTACTTGCACCGCTACCGGCACATAGCAGCCGCTTACGCCGGGCGGAACTTCGAAGACAATCTGGTCGGCTCCCGAGCAGCAGCCGGAGCGCCCCTTGTAACGCACCGTGGCCGGTTTGCCGCCCACCAAAACCTGGAGGTTTATGTTGAGATCGCGCGGCACTGGCGCGATGGCGTCGTTGTCGGCAATCGGTCCCAAGCCTGTAGCCCACAGAGTGACGACTTGGCCGGGCTGCGCGGGCCGGCTCAGCGTATTGCGCGGCTGGTCGGAGGCGGAGTTGAAGTTCAGCGCCAGCGCCTGCCCGCTGCCTGCCTGGTTCTGGGCAAGAACTCCGGGAGAGCTTCGCACCACACGGAAAGCCCCCGCCTGACCCCTACGGCCGTTGTAAGTCACCTCCATCAGACCGATGCCCTCAGGTGTGCCGGACGGCAGGATCGCCGCCACCTGCGTGGCCCATACATAAACCAGCAAAGCATCCACCGTCGTCGTGTCTACGGTGACCCGGATCGATGTGCCGCCCAAACTCGTCGGCAGCGGGAAGCCGGCGGCCTGCCGCAAATCTGGTGGCCCCAACTCCGTGCCGAACACCACGAATATCGAGCCTCGCGCAATCCCGGAGTTCGGCATTCCGGGCGGGGCGTAGCTGGCGGCGTTCAGAATGGAGCGGATCTCGGGCGCCGCGCCCGCGGGCAACGCAAGCAAGGCGCACACGCCCGCTAGTTTCACAAGCTTTCTGACAGGTCCTGGCATCATGGCTGGCCTCCTGGGAAGGGGAAGCCTCCGGCTGTGTAATGCACATCGGTGGAGGCCACCTGCTTTCCGTCAATGATGAGTCTCACAGTGGTCACCTGATCGCGCGCACACAGCGTCCGCACCGGAATGTAGGCGGCAAAAACGGACAACGCGCCGTTGTTTGAACCGTCGATGACGAACGTCGTTCCGCGCTGCACTTTTCCCTGAACCCGCAGCAGCCCGGTGGCGCTGCCGGGGACCAGAATATTAGGCAAGGGCAGCAGGTTGAGGGCCTGGACCTCCTGCGGCGAAACTCGGGAGAGTGGGATGACGTTACCTGGAAACGGGAACGCCGACATACCGCCCGCAACTGACGCCTGACACGAAAAAAGGTCGTATCTCACGTCGCGGCTGCTGGAAAAGTCGAAGTTCCTGGATGCAACTGTGGGAACCGGCACCAAGCCCTCGAACGAGCCGTTGGCTGGATCGATCGTGATCACCGAGCTTGCCATTCCCTCGGTGACCGCCGCAATCGCAAACGGGCCAGCCGTGGCGTTAATATCCATGCGCGCCGTGAATTTCACCACCAAGAGGTGCGGTGTCCAGCCGACGAGATCCTGCGCCGTCGGATACACCGCCTCGATGGTACCACTCGCGTTGGTGACGTTCTGGCCCGCCCGCAAGGGGAGTTGCACCATGTTGCTCAGCTTCCCGCCCGATCGCAGGTACAGCCGGTCGGTCGCGAGAAATTGGGGGGTCACATTGATCTGGTACACACCCGCCATACCCGGAGCCAGACCGGCAAAAGCCACCGGGGCTGGAAGCGAATAGTCCCCGGCGAAGACTTCGGGGAGAGTGATCACGCGATTGAGCGGCTCCTGGGTGGCTCCCGGGTTGCCGCTCACGACTGGCGGATCGGTCGGGCCGAGCCCCGTTGCGTAGAGGATGATGGGCTGTCCGGGAGCGACTGCATCGGCAAGTTGAAAGCTCGGGGTGAGGGCCAGCACCGGTCCCTTTCCGCTCGAGTCGCGGGTGAAAAGCCCCGGACCGGACGCCGCCGGCTTCAGCAGAAACGGCTTACTCCTGCCTTCAGCCGTTGTCACTACCAGAGACAGCGTATCGCCTAGAGCCTCGAAGGGTAACTGGGCATTAATCTGTGTGGGCGAGACGAAGTAGAGCGGCGCCGCCAATTCCAGGTCGCCCACGAGGACGGCCGCGTCTTCGAGCTTACTGGGAAGCGGCAGCGACGCAGCGCTGGCCGTGGCACGAGCCAGCTTGGCGCCGAAAATGGAAATCAGGCACCCGCGCGGGACCGCCGTATCGAAAGAAGCCGCGTTCACCACGGCCGTAACAGTGGGTTGGGACACTCCCGGTTCAGCAGTGGAAGCCACGATGCCAAGAACAACCAACCAGCGAACGGTTAATGCTCGCATGAGACCTCCTAATCTTATCTCTTGTCCGTGTATATCACAGAATTCGTCAGCGCAGAAGAATCTGCGAGGAACCCGCCTGAACTCTCCTGGTACAGCAGACGACCAGGGGATCTTCGCCCATCCTTTCTCCAGATCTCGACTGAACCGTCACTTCGAAGCGGCGCGTCGCGATCGTCAACCAGGCGTTCGCCGACCAGCTTCTTCCCGGCGAACCAGCCTTGGGGAAGCGCTTTCGCTACAGGCCCGATGGCGCGCCGCTGGAAATCGCCGGCGTGATCGAAACCGGCAAACAGTTCACGTTGGGGGAGCGGCCGGAACCGGCCTCCTGGGAGTCCCTCGATCAGGACTACAGTTCGGGCTTTGCCGTGGTGGCGCGCTCACCGCTGCCCGGCGAGCAGGCGCTGGCGCTGCTGCGGAAGACGGTGTTGGACCTGGATCCGGGACTGGCGTTCTATGAATCCGCCACCCTCACCGATCACTTGAAGTTGCCCCTCTTTCCGGCACGCGTGGCGGCCTCCGCGCTGGGCGCATTCGGAGCGGTCGCGCTCTTGCTGGCAGCCATTGGCGTATACGGGCTGATGGCATACGCCGTGGCCCGCCGGACCCGCGAGATCGGGATCCGCGTTGCCCTGGGTGCGCGCGACGGGGACGTCCTGCGCAACGTGCTGGGCCGCGCAGCGTGCCTTTTGGGAACCGGCATGGTCCTTGGCGCTGGAGCGGCTTTGTCCGCCGGTCCGTGGTATTCGGCGATCCTGTACAACACCAATCCGCGCGATCCGCTGACGCTTGCCGCCGCCGCGGGCCTCATGCTGCTCATCGGTCTCTCGGCGTGCCTGCTTCCCGCCCGTCGCGCGCTGGCCATCGCTCCCGCCAGCGCCCTGAGAGAAGAGTAGCGGATTACACCAGCACGGTAAAGCTGGATTCGGTCCGCTGCACCGGCCGGTACAGCGTGTCGCGCTCCACGGGCTCCCGCCCGGCTTCGCGGATCAGCCGCATGAGTTCTTCCCGGCGCATGCCCTGAGGAGTGGTGGCGCCGGCGTCGTGGTAGATCTTCTCTTCGATGACTGTCCCGTCAATGTCATCCGCGCCGAAACGCAAAGCAATCTGCGCGATCTTCGCCGTCATCATCTGCCAATACGCCTTGATGT
>JBGPKH010000737.1:0-4289 GCA_041485845.1 Bryobacteraceae bacterium | reverse complement strand
GTTCATAGGAAGGGTGAGTTTGCCGAACAGCTCGGGCTGAAAATAAAGGAGTTGCGGTGAACTCACCGGAGAGGAGTTGCGGTGAACTCACCGCGGAGAAACGGAGACGCGGAGATTTGCGCGGAGAAGAAACAGGGAGAGGAGAGCAAGCGGATTCGCGTGAATTGGCGGTCGCGACTCGCAGTCGGGTTCGAGAACGCGGAGCGAGGGGAGGAGCGCAGTCCTGGGCGCGGCAGCATGTCCCAGGGCGAAACGGGCAAGTTATTTTTGCGCGCGCGCTAAGTGTTGGTCGAGGGGGAAAAGACGCCCCACACCGCGCAGCCTCCCGGTCTCTCCGGCCGGGAGCAAACTGCCGCTTCGTGCTCCGGATCTCGCAAATATTTATGACCGCCATGACAGCCGCCCCGTTTGCGCCGGCATCGCGCCATTTGAGAAACTGGCACTTGATGCTCTCGAAGCTGGCGCTGGTGCCCCTGGTTTGTGCGCCGTTCGCCATACCGCAAAGCAGCACCCTGCCTGCCAGGGAAACACTGTACTACAACATCGAGTGGCGCCTCATCAACGCCGGCAAGGCCAGGGTCGATTGGCAGACGCGGCCGCAGGCACGCTCCGGCTGGCAGGTCAACCTCCACCTGGAGTCGGTGGGGCTGGTCTCCAAGCTGTTCAAGGTGGAGGACGATTACAGCTCGCTCCTGAGCCCGTCCCTGTGCGTCGAGTCCACCCAGATAACCACCCACGAGGGCAGCCGCCAGCGAGAAACCAAAATCACCTTCGATGCCGAGACCAAAAAGGCGAGTTACCTCGAGCGCGACCGCATCAAGAACGCCACGGTGCTCGCCCAGGAGATCGATATCCCGGCCTGCGTCCACGACGTCGTCGGCGGCCTCTATCTCCTGCGCACGCTGAGCCTCGAACCCAACCAGAGCGCCGAAGTGCCGGTGAGCGATGGCAAAAAGAGCGTGATGGCCAAGGTGGAAGCGCAGCAACGCGAGGATGTCAAAACGCCGGCCGGCGCCTTTAAGACGATCCGTTACGAGGTGTACCTCTTCAACAACGTCCTTTACCGCCGTTCGGGACACCTCACCGCCTGGCTCACCGACGACCGGCGGAAACTCCCCGTGCAAATCCGTGTGCGTCTCCAGTTCACCATCGGAACCATCACCCTCTCGCTCGCGAAGCGCGAATAGCCGTCCGGCGATTCCCGAAAGCGGACAGTCCGAAGCCGCGGCCCCCACGCTGCGCCGCCACCATCGCCGGCCCGCCGCGCCACCGGCCCGCCCAGCCCCGGCGCCGTCACGCCACCCGATCGTCGCCATCGCCGGCCCATCGCGCGGCAACTCATCGCGCCGGCTGGCGGCCATCGCCGCACACCGCGCCACCAACCCCGCGCGCCATCACACCGCGCCACGCCCGCGCGGCCGAGATCCGCATGGATGGGCGCCGTTCACGAAGGCGCCGGCCGCGGACCAGCGGGTCCGCCCCACCGCCTACACCGCCACTGGCTGATATTGCGCCGCCATCTCGGCCAGCGGAATCGGCGCGTAGTCGCCGGCATGCCCTGCCTGGCCGAACTGCACCATGCGCTCGGCCACCACCTTCTTCATGGCCTCGCGCGCCGGCTTCATGTAACTGCGCGGATCGAACTCCTCGGGCTTCTCCATGAGGACCTTGCGGATGGCGCCGGTGATGGCCAACCGGTTGTCGGTATCGACGTTGATCTTGCGCACGCCGTTGCGGATGCCGAGTTGGATCTCTTCCACCGGCACGCCCCAGGTGGGCTTCAGCTTGCCGCCGTACCGGTTGATGATGTCCTGCAATTCCTTGGGCACGCTGGAAGAGCCGTGCATTACCAGGTGGACGCCCGGCAGCCGCCGGTGGATCTCCATCAGCCGTCCCATCTTGAGTGTCTCGCCGGTGGGCTTCTTACTGAACTTGTACGCGCCGTGGCTGGTGCCGATGGCGATCGCCAGCGCGTCGAGGCCGGTGAGCTTCACGAACTCCTCCGCCTGCGCCGGATCGGTGAGGTGGCTCAGCCCGTCAAGTCCCGCGCCGTGGCCGTCCTCGATGCCGCCGAGGCAACCGATCTCGCCTTCCACTGTGATGCCCTTGGCGTGGGCCATCTCGACCACTGTGCGCGTAGCTTCCACGTTGTACTCGAAGCTCGAGGGCGTCTTGCCGTCGGGCATCAGCGAGCCATCCATCATGACGCTGGTGAAGCCCATGTCGATGGCGCTTTTGCAGGTCTCGACGCTGTTGCCGTGATCGAGATGCAGAACCGTGGGGATCTCCGGATAGAGCTCCGTCGCCGCCAGCATCAGGTGATACAGGAACCGGTCCTGGGAGTAGGCGCGCGCCCCGCGGCTGGCCTGAACGATCGCCGGCGACCGGGTTTCCCGCGCCGCTTCCATGATCGCCTGGATCTGTTCCATGTTGTTGACGTTGAACGCGCCAACGCCGTATCCGCCCTTGGCCGCTTCATCCAGCAACTGGCGCATCGAGACTAATGGCATTGCCGATTTCTCCTTGTATTCAGTGGAATAACACCCCGGAGTCTTTAATTGATACGTTAGCACGATTGCGCGAAGGCGGGAGAGAAAGGGCCAATAATGAAAGGTGATGGCTCTCCATCCGCTTGCCGGCCAACACCGCGGCTCTTCGTTCCACGTCTCGTTCCACGAAGGCCATATTCTGGCGATCGCGCAGTTTCGCTGGCCCGGTTCTCGCTCCACTCGTAGCGCCGGTGTCCGCCGGGACAGACTCACTGTTTCGAGGATCGGGCTGTAGCCGTTGACACCTGACAGCGGCGCTCCACACCTATGAGATAATCGCTGCCATGAGCGCAGTGTTTCCTTCGGCCCGATACACGTGTGCGGCGATTCTGATCGCCGCGGCCGCGGCTTCCGCCCAGCGCGGGGGCGGACCGCAATCCGAACTGGTGCGGCAGGGCCAGCAACTCGCCCGCGAGGGCAAATTGTCCGAAGCCCTCACGGCCTACCAGCAGGAACTGAAGAACTCGCCCAATTCTCTCCAGGCGCTCAATGCCGCGGGCACGGTACTCGACCTCATGGGCAAGGGCGCCGAGGCGCGCCCGTATTTTCAGAAGGCGATCGACGCCGCACCGGCTCCGGCGGCCAAGGCGCAGGCGCAGCGAGCCATGGCGATGTCCTACGGCTTCGACGGCGACTGCCAGAACACGGCGAAGTACGAGCAGATGGTGATCGATTATTGGGTGACCGTTCCCGATTTCTACCAGCAGGGCGAAATGGCCAACGAAGCGGCGCGGGTGTGCATCGATTCGGGCGACCTCAACGGCGCCGAGAAGTGGTACAAGACCGGCCACGACCTGGGCGTAAAGGAACCGAACATCGCGCCGGGCCGCAAGGCCCTATGGGAGTTTCGAACGGAGCACGCCCTGGCGCGCATCGCGGCGCGCCGCGGCAACAAGGCCGAAGCGCAGAAGCACGTGGATGCCGCCAAAACCGCGCTCGATGACATGAAGAGTAAGGACGCCGGCCTGGGTTCGCAGCAGGCGCAGTTCTTCCCCTATCTCACGGGGTACGTCGCCTATTACACCGGCGACTACAAGAAGGCGCTGGCGGACTTCCAGCAGGCCAGCGCGAACGACCCGTTCATCCAGTGCCTGATCGGCATGACGTACGAGAAGCTGGGCGATAAAGACAAGGCCATGGAGGCTTACCGCAAGGCCGCGGCCACCACGGCCCACAATCCTCCGGCGGCCTTCGCGCGGCCCTTCGCACGCAAGAAGCTCGCATAGCGATTTTTCAAAGTGGAAACCGGAAGACACGTGTGTACGGTCCGCAACAGACCGAACTATTGCAGGGCTGCCGGCATCATACTTTTGTGCGACGCGTGGTGGCGATCCTCACCGCAGTGTCGATCGGCGTACCGTGGCATCCGCGATGGCGACTGAGAATGCGCTTCGCAACACCGGAGCGGCCCCCTGACTCTCGCTATCCGGACGCCTTGGCGCGCGCCACCGATTCTTCTTGGAAGCCGGTCCAGACTTCCGCGGACGACGGCGTCATCCTGGACGGGTGGCTGTTCACGCCGGACAAACCGAACAGCCCGGCAGTGCTCCTGCGGCACGGAGCCGCCGACAGCCGAACGCCCGGAACGGGAGCTGCCTCCTCTGGGGGCCTCTCGTGCTCCTGCTGCGCGGAGCCGCCGACAGCCGAACGTCCGGAACGGGAGCTGCCTCCTCTG
Organism: Bryobacteraceae bacterium; assembly: GCA_041485845.1. GTDB lineage: Bacteria > Acidobacteriota > Terriglobia > Bryobacterales > Bryobacteraceae > OMOG01. The sequence goes on along the minus strand of JBGPKH010000737.1, from coordinate 65 downwards.
GGGGCCTCTCGTGCTCCTGCGGCACGGAGCCGCCGACAGCCGAACGCCCGGAACGGGAGCTGCCT
>JBGPKH010000736.1:0-4304 GCA_041485845.1 Bryobacteraceae bacterium | reverse complement strand
TTCACCGCGGCGTCCCTCGAGGTGGTGCACCAGTACGGCATTGCCATGGAGCAGCAGTTTGCCGGAAAGATGGAGGACGCGCTGGCGTCCTTCAAGAAGGCGGCGGATCTCGATCCGAATTTCGCGCGGGCTTACGCCGGTATGGCGGGTACGTCTGGAAACCTGAACCGGCTGCAGGACGCCGAAAAGTACCTCAAGCTGGCGATGGAACACGTGGACCGCATGACCGAGCGCGAACGCTATCGCACCCGCGGCTTGTACTACCGCAAAACGGGTAGCCTGTCCAAGTGCGTCGAGGAGTACAGCGAGCTGGTCAGACAGTATCCCGCCGATAATATTGGACATCTTAATCTGGCAAGTTGTTACAGCGACTTACGAAACATGCCCAAGGCCATGGAGGAGGCGCGGCGGGCGGCCGACATTTCCCCCAAGGCGGCGATGCAGCGGAGGAATCTCGCGCTAATCGCGGCTTACGCCGGGGATTTCCAGACATCGGAGCGGGAGGCGCAGGTGGCGCTGCAACTGAATCCATCCTACGAAAAAGCGTACCTCCCTCTGGCGTATGCCCAACTTCTGCAAGGCCATCTGCCTCAAGCCGCCGAAACCTACCGGCAACTCGAAAAGGTCAGCCGGTTGGGCGCTTCCTTCGCTGCTTCCGGACTCGCGGATCTGGCTCTGTACGAGGGCCGTTTCTCGGATGCGGTGCGAATTCTGGAACAAGGTGCTGCCGCCGACCTGTCGGCAACGAACCTGTTGGCTGCCGAGAAGCTCACCGCGCTGGCCTACGTCCAGCTTTCACGGGGACAGAAGAAGCTGGCTCTCGACGCCGCTGAACGCGCCCAATCAAGCAAGAAAGCAAACATCCGGTTCCTCGTAGCGCGCATCTTTGTCGCGGCCGGCGAAATCGCCAAGGCACGCGCTCTCGCCGCCGGTCTCGCTTCCGATTCGCAGCCCGAGCCTCAGGCGGACGCCAAACTGATCGAGGGCGAAATCGCCCTGCAGGCTGCCAATCCACACCAGGCCATCAAAGCGATGACGGAAGCCAACCAGTTGCTGGACACCTGGATCGGCCGCTTCGACCTCGGGCAGGCCTATCTCGAAGCCGGACAGTTCGCCGAAGCGGACTCCGAATTCGACTGGTGCATCAAGCGGCGAGGCGAGGCCTTGGAACTTGATGACGGACCCACCTACGGCTACTTTCCGTCTGTCCACTACTACCAGGGCCGTGTTCGCGAGGGCCTGAAGAGCCCCGGCTCCGCGGAATCGTATCGCACGTATCTGAGCATCCGCGGCAAAGCCGGCGAAGATCCGTTACTTCCAGAAATCCGCCGGCGCGCCGGCCAGTAGGGGCTGCCATAGATCCACAACCCCACGGCCGTTCTCCATCAGAACTTAACCTTTATCTGAACCATGTTGGATGGGCCGCTTTGATTGCCGTTGTTTGGACCGCTATCCGTGCCAAGGGCCGATGTCACGAAATAGGTGTACGTCGTGTTGTTCTTGACGGTCTGATCGGTGAAATTGGTCGGCGGCGGCATGCTGCCCGTTGTGCCCGTTAGTGTAGAGATTTTGACGGGCAGGTTAGTTGACGAGATCGGAACATTCGTGGTGTCAGCGCGCCAAATATAATACGCCCGAATTCGGCCAAAGCCGGGAGGAGTCCAGGTCAGTACCACGCTCTTCACACCTAGCGCGGCCGTTACGTTGTTCGGGGGATCGACCGTGGAGTTTGCCCGATCGAAGTCCGACTCGGAACCGCCGCTGCCATCGTCGAGGGTGCCGCCACTCCCGTCGTCGAGCGTGCCACCGCTCCCGTCGTCGAGCGTGCCGCCGCTCCCGTCGTCGAGGGTGCCGCCACTCCCGTCGTCGAGGGTGCCCCAGACGTCTCCGGAGAATCCGAATACCCCTCGCCTGGCGCCGATCTGCCGCAGGTCGATATTGGCCCAGTCATTAGCCCCGACAAACAGCGAATCCACATTGCTGCCTAGGGGATGGTTGAAACCAGTGTTGTTGAAGTTTATGTCCTGCGCCAGGCCGGAATCCGTGGTGGTGTTGTTATTGTTCCAGTCGATAGGGCCGGCGACCAGCGGACCCTCCATGCGTACCATTTGCGCTAAATCGGTGATGGGAGTGCCGTCGCAATGTCTCTTGGCGGGCCGGCCGTTCACCACATTATTCAATTGGGTGTCGAGAAAGTTCAGAGGCGCAAACCATCTGGTTCGATACGTGGTGGCGGCAGACCCGATACCCTGGGATTCACTCAGACCTCCTTCGCTCAGATCGGGTAGCGCTTGAGCGGAATAGTCGACATAAGCGAGGCCGTCGGCGTATTTGATTAAGCCGCGAATTTGAAACAGGTAATTCATTACGCTCTGGTAATTAGATTTGCAGTTGGTGATGTCGACTCCTCCATGCTTCAAGCCCAAAGTATGTCCCAGCTCATGGGCAAAAGTACCAGCCTGGGTGAGCGCGTTACCAACCTGGTCATCTGCGGCGATGTCCGACCGCCACAAACCGAGAGTCACACTTGTATCCGCTCCCCCCAGGTCGGACCACCCCGAGGTGCTCCGGGCCGGCCCGGAGGCAGCGAAAAGCCCAGGGTTGTTGTAAGTTCCGGTTTTCACGTTTGGAGTGGAGATCGTGAACTGTGTCGATGTGAAGCTAATCACGGGGTAAGTGCCGTTCAGATTGAAATCGGCGATTGCCCCCGAGACACGGACACGGTCGCCGGAATTATAACCTTGTGTGGACGAGGTGTTGACCGTGGCTATTCCTGTAGCGCCATTCACAACAATAGAACTCAAGGTTCCGCCGGAAATGGACCAAATGTTGGCCGCCAGCCCTAATTCGTGGCCGAAGAGCACGTAATGGTAGCTGTCTTTCCGCCCACGCTGGAAGTGCTGGTTCTTGAGGAATGTGAAGCCGCCCTTCCAACTGGTGGCTGGCTGGTCAGGGAACTCGCAGTGCGTTGACGGAGTCGTAGGCAAGTTCTCTCGGCAAGTTACGGTGTCTTCATCGATGGCGCTTGCGGCCAAGTCGATATGCAACTGGATTCCCTGGGCCGCGAATGCCGCCGCTACCATGTCCAGGGCCGGTTGCTTGGGTTTATGGGAGTGCCCCTGTGCGCCGCCGCTGGTGATGGAATCATGACTCGCGAGATAATCGATTTGGATAAAGATGTCCTTAGTCAGCAAGGGATTGCTCGGTGAAAGGCCGGGGTCTGCTCCCTGAAGAGCGACCCAGGCATTGCTTCCGACATCGGTGTATCCCTGGTTCGTCTCCCAAACGTCCAGGAGGCCGTCGTTGTCGGTATCCTGAACAGTGGTGCTGAAGATCACGGCGCCCCATGACACGCAGCCGGAGTTGGTGGCCGCGGGAATAACCGCGGTTGTCACTGGATTCACATCCCCAGGCGGTACCAGCGGACCCACAGGGGAACCTGCACCTACAGAGAATGTCGGATTGTCCCAGGAGCCGTTCAGTAGGCCTGGGAAGGGGGCAGTGGAAATGGTCGTGCCATTGAACAACAACGCTTCGGTCTTGTTGAGCTGGCCGTTGCCCACGATGTGGGTGATCTTGGCCACCGGGGTTGTTGGGTAGTCAGCCTGATAGAATCCTTGGATCGACAGATTCATGGATTGCGAGCCGTTGCCGGGGGCAAACGTGCCATCGTATATGGAAACCGCATTCTGCTTTCTGTCCGGCCTCAGCTCGCGGTATATAATCACAAGGGTGGCGCCCAAAGTAAGAGGGGCGCCACCACCATTGCTTCCGCTATCGGCCAGTCGCACTTGGTAGGGGTCGGTTCCGGCGAGCACAGTCAGGAATGGACGGACATCCGCGCGGTACGTCCGCAGGGTCGTTGTCCCTTGGGATGAGCCCGCACAGCCGCCCGCACTCCACGATACTGGAGCGTTGGGGTTCCCCAGCTCTCTTCCGGTGATGGCGCGACCATTGAAGAATCCCTGCCGTCCAGCGAATGCCGACTGCGATTTTTCGACAGTCTGCCAGTAGAGGAAGGCCGCGACGACGTCAGCTCCGGCAGGCACACCGGGGGGGGGGATTTTTCCGGTAGCGAAGCCGGTTACGTCCCCGAGACCGCGCAGGCCAACGCCGCCAACCACGTAGTCTCCGGTGACGAAGTAGTTCTTGAAGAAAGTCAGGTCCGTTTGCGCCGATGCCGGCTGCCCAAGCAGCGACAGCATGACGAGTGAAGCGATGGCAGCCGATTTACGCAATCGGCCAGCCGAAAGAATCCTGTTGATATGTAACCGCGACATTTTGTACCTCCGGCAATCAAAACG
>JBGPKH010000735.1:0-4306 GCA_041485845.1 Bryobacteraceae bacterium | reverse complement strand
GCGAATCGGCCGAGCGCGAGCACATCCTGCGGGCGCTCGAGGAATCGAGCTGGAACGTGTCGGGCGCGGCGCGCGCGCTGGGCATGGAGCGGACCAATTTGCACAAGCGGATTCGCGCGCTGGGGCTGACGCGGGGGAAGTAAACAGGTCGGCGATCGGAAGCGCAGAGAGAGCAAAGCCGACGCTCCCAGGCGGCCTTTCAGCGCTTTGCCGCTTCCCGGCGCATACTGTCGATCACCCACGTCCTCACCAGTGTGGAGACTTCGACGGTCTTCCGTTTCGCCAGTCTTTCAATCATGCTCTTGGCCGCTGGCGGGATGCGAATGTTCAACTGCTTCGTATTGGGTTGACTCCAGTACTCGCGCAGCATGCGGTTCAAATCCTCACGGTCCGGATCGATCTCCAGGATGCCCTGGTCCAGCAGGTCAACGCCATCATGACGGTCGAAAAAATCCGCCAATTCCGCGTACCGTGAGCCCTTTCGTGGCAGCCGAATCCTAGGGGCCTTCTTTTTCGTCCTTGCTGTTTTCATTGGATTTTCCGAAGTCTCTGCTTTTCACGGCGACTCATTGCGCGTATGTGGAACACGACCTCCCGGTCCGCTTCACGGCGGTAAGCGATGTGCAAGTACTCCCCGGCAAAGTTCCTTCCGTACAGCTCGTATACGCCTTTCAGTCCGCGTTTCGACCTCAGCTTCAGGGGGCCCAACTCCAGCACCTCAAAGAAATCCTCTTCCTCGTAGCCGTGTTTAAGCGCGCTCTCGACGAAAACAACAACTACAACTCATGTATAGCACACGCTAGTTTCGGCTGAACAACGCTTTCACGCGTGCACAAGTTGGCGGCGGTCGAGACAAGAATCACCGAACTGCGGAGACTGGAACGTAATTGGAATCGGAATGGGGAATGGTAACGCGTTTGGCCGGCGGCATCGATGCGACCAAGGCGGGAAATACTCACTTCACTGGAGTTTATTGATGAGTCCAGAAGAATCTCGGTCGATGCGGCGTTGCCCAATGGCAACGAGCCTTTTTCCGATGGCATTTATGTGCCCGACCGCGAGGAGCAATCCCCGAACGAGGAGGTGAAGAAATTGGAAAATTCCATCGGACCATTACTCGTCAGGCTCGGTGCTGTGGAGGCTGCCGTGGCCGAACGAGATGATGCCGCCGCATTCCAAGAAGTGACCCAGCTCAGGAGCGATCTTGAGGATGTGGATCTATCGCTGGGCTCGGCGGACTTGTCCGATGACCCGGATTTCGCAAACCGCTCGCTCGCCCGGATGCGGGATATCCGGAGACGCCTTGTGGCCATCGAAAGGGAGACTGGATCTGGCGCGATTTCGGTGACGGAGACCGAAAAGGTTCAGGAGCGGGCCGAGAGGACGACGCAGGTCACCGAAAAGTTTGGGACTGAGGCCGAAAAGCGTGAAAGCGCACAACTGAAGCGCAAACTCGAGCAAGCGTTAAGCCGCGATGATCAGCGAGGTGCTCGAAAGGCCGGCGAAGACCTGGATGCACTCGGGTGTCGTGTCCGGTCCAATCAAGACAGGTACTGGAAAAATACCTTTGAAGCTCAACAGCGGGCCGGACAGAGATTCGTAAACCAGCAGGAAGCCCGGAAGTGGCTCGACGCCGGAGAGTTGGCTGTTCGCAAGGGTGACTCCGTATCTCTGCGCGAAGCCGTCAAACACGTAGGAAGCCGGTTCATCCACGATACAGTGCTACGAATACGCGAGATGTTTGGCCTGGCTCTGGAGAAAGCGCCGTCAGTCCTCTTCATTGACGAGTTTGATGCCTTCGCCCCGTCCAGGTCCGAACTGGGCGGCCACCAACAATACAAGTCGGAAGAAGTGAACGAATTCCTCGCCAACCTCGAAGGCTGCGCAGACCGCAAAGTCCTGGTCATTGCAGCCACGAACCTGCCAGAGAAGATCGATCCCGCGGTCCGCCGGCCCGGACGCTTCGACAAGTTGGTTTTCATCCCACCTCCGGATTCGGAGGCGAGGCTCGCCATGTTGCAGTTTCATTTGCGAGTGCGGCCTATCGAACCCGATCTCGATATCCGTGGCGTTGCAGCCGTTCTCGATGGCTATTCGGCCAGCGATATCAAGATGCTGGTCGAAGAGTCTGCCCGTGCCGCATGTGAAATGGCAGTTCCGATTTCGATACTCATCCTGTTGGATGCCCTGCGACGCGTTCCGCCGTCGATTACCCAGGAGGATGAAGGGAGGTTCCCCACCTTTCAGTCGCGGGGGATTTAGCCGGCAATTGTCCGAGCGAACCAGCTCTACCACACTCGCGAATACTCGGGCGCCCGCCACGTGCAGTTGGACCTGACGGCGATCACAGGCGAGTCTTGCGGACTACACCGCTACTACACTACCCTCGCGGCTCAACGATATCGCGGGTGCGCTGACGGTGTTCCGGTTCGCCTTGCCGTGAGCTTCGCCGGCGGCTACTTCCAGACAAACCTGGCGACCCGGCCTTTCGGGCCGGCGCCGAATCCGGCCTTACTCGACAGGAAGATGACGGCGTTGTAGTTGCCGTTGTCGAAGGGCTTCCAGGTGTTGCCGCCATCGGAAGAGACGTCGGAGCCGGATGTCCCGGCGGCGATCCAGACTTGCGCATCCGGCAGGAACGCTACGGCGGACCGGAAGCCGCTCGGGTGCGTGCCGGCGGGTTACGCCGGGCACGCCGGCACGCGGGACAGCTTCGCCTCCTGGTGGAGAACCCGCTATCCTGGAGTCAGGAAGTCATGCCATGATCCCAGTCAATAAAATGAACGATGAGGAGTTTGAGCGCCATGCCTTCGCGGTTCTGCATCGCGAATTGGGGGTGGACGGACTCGCACGTTTCCTTCGTGTCTATCGGGCAGGGAATGGCGACTACACGCGCGACCGCCACCGCTGGCTGGAAGGCGCCACTGTCGACGAGATCATTGCCGAGGTGGAGCGTCGCGAGCATCCGAAGGCGTGATTCACTGGATGCCATCCACGAGCGGATTCTTCGGGCGCGATATAGTATAGATGTGCCGAAACGCGCCGCGGCCGGAATGTTTCGCAGGAAGGTATGACCCTGAGCCGCCGATCGAATCAGCCCATCGGAACCGGATGCTTACGTAGACCTCCGCGATACCGCATGGAGCCGACGGAGATGGGGGCCAATGAGCAGTCTGTTCTATTGTATTGCAGCAAGTCGCCCGGAATGCGTTTCGCGTGCTGGGCCTGCCAGCCGACGCACCCCGGAGAGCCGTCTTGGAACGCGCAGCCGCGCTGGACCGCGCGGCGAAGGTCGGGCTAAAAAGCCGGCCTTCTCCCTGGGATCTTGAATGGTACGGTCAATTGCAGACGGACCGGAGTTCCATCGCGGATGCGCTGGGTAGGCTGAACAACCCACGCCAGAGATTGACGGAAAGGCTCTTTTGGATCGCCCAATCTGAAGGCTTTGTTGCAGGTAGTCCCTTTTCTGAAATTAGGTCCGGGCCGGATGGAAGCGATCGTGCGTCGGCGCCGGAGCACAGTGTGAAAGTCGCGCCGGGATTCGTGTCTATCCCGTCGGTATCCCGTAGTTTTGCGTTCCGTTGGCCCAGTTGTAGGATGTCGAGTGAAGCCGGAGGGCTCCGCAAGTTGTAGTGCCAGAGAGCCCTCCGTAGACCAAGCCCAGGAAGCCTTGCCCGCTCCCAGAGAGGATCCTCATGCAAATCCTACACCCGTTCGCCGGTTCCATTCAACAGTACGCCGAAGAGATCTCCGACCCCCATCGCCATCGGCCCGACCACTGTCCGCAGTGTGCGGCCCAGCGTCCCCTGACCGCCCACGGCTTCTACCGCCGCACCGTCACAGATGGGGAGTTTGCCGGCTTGATCCGCGTGCGCCGTTACCTGTGCCACTGCTGCAAACGCACCGTCTCTCTGCTACCGGAATTTGCTTTGCCCTATCTCCGTTTCAGTATTCTCGTGATCTCCCTGTTTCTCATTGCCCGTCTGCGGAACGGCTGCACTCTGCAGGCCGCCGCCCAGGCGGCCGCGCAGCCTGGCATGCCTTACCAACGCGGCCAGTTCTGGGTCCGCCGTTTTCAACGGCAAGCCGCTGGCTTGTGCGCGGCACTGGCGGCGTTGACCGCCCCCATGGCTGCTCCCAACTTCGTGACCAGGGCCTTGCACATGTGTCAAGCCGTTGGCTGGACCGTGGCGCACCGCTTCCTGTTTTCCGGGTTGCGGATTCACCTGTGGTTGTAGAACTGGAAGTAGCCGGCGATGCCTGCCCGTGCCTCGGCCACCGACGCGTAATCCTTCAAGTACACCTC
>JBGPKH010000734.1:0-4310 GCA_041485845.1 Bryobacteraceae bacterium | reverse complement strand
CGTGGCGCACAGCGGCCACATCTGGGTCGCCGAACGCTGCGGCGTCAACTCCTGCGCCAATTCGAGCCTGGCGCCCGTCCTGGAATTCGACCAGTGCGGCAAGCTCCTCAAGAGCTTCGGCGAGAACATGTTCATCTTCCCCCACGGCATCTGGATCGAGAAGGACGGCACCCTCTGGCTCACCGACGGCCAGGGCGCCAACGGCAAGGGCCACCAGGTGTTCAAGCTCAGCCCGGAGGGGAAGGTGCTGATGACGCTGGGCAAGGCCGGAGTCGCGGGCGAAGGCCCCGACACCTTTAATCAGCCCAACGCCGTGGCCATCGCTCCCAACGGCGACATCTTCGTCTCCGACGGACACAGCGTCGGCCGCGGCAACGCCCGCGTCCTCAAGTTCACCAAGGACGGAAAGCCCATCAAGCAGTGGGGCGGCCACGGATCGGCTCCCGGCCAGTTCGAGATGCCTCACACGCTGGCATTCGATTCCAAAGGGCGCCTCTTCGTGGGCGACCGCGGCAACAATCGCATCCAGATCTTCGACCAGGATGGCAAATATCTCGAAGAGTGGAAACAGTTCAGCCGCCCCAGCGGAATCTACATCGACAGCCGGGACGTCATCTACGTGACCGATTCCGAATCGACCGACAGGGACGGCTACGGGCACAACCCCGGATACAAGCGGGGCATCCGCATCGGCAGCGCCAAGGACGGTACGGTGACTGCGTTTATTCCGGATCCATCGCCTGGTTCGGGAGCGACAAGCGCCGCGGAGGGCGTGGCGGCGGACCCCAAGGGGGGCGTGTACGGCGCTGAGGTGGGCCCTAAGGACATCAAGAAGTACGTCAAAAAGTAGCGCCGGGCGGCGGTAGTCTGCGCGGTTAACGCGGTACGGCGGCGGCGGCAACACCGGGGAGACGCGAAACGGACTGGAGGGCGTCGCTTACGGCATCTGGAAGCAGCCGCTATCGAGGATCTTCGCAACCCAATCGGCGTGGGGGAGACCGCAGCCGGAAAGAGCCTTAAGCTCCCTGTCCACGTCATACTCCACGCGCCGGATGGCCGGCTTGGACTCATCCAGCAAGAGGTATGCAGCGCGGCGATCGCCGTCGTAAGAAAGACTAACGCTGCCTGTGTTGGCGACGATCATTCCTGAAACGCTCCGAATGTATGAGCGATGGATATGCGCATAGATGGCAATCGGCTGGCCGAGCGGTCCGTAAACCGACTCCAACTCGGCATCGCTGGCATCCGGCATGGGTGCGCGCCAGGGACTCTCGGGGCTGGCGTGCATCAGCGCCATGGGACCATGAATCCGGCTGCGCGGCAGACCGCGCAGCCATGCGAGCCGGTCTTCTCCCAGCGCTTCACAGGTCGCCGCCGCCATCTCCTGGATCACGGCGAAAAGAGGTTGCAGCTTGGGCGATTGCTTGGCAAACTCCTGCAGCGACTCGGGCATCGAAAGCATTTCATCCGTATTGCCAACCACGCCTTGCCAGCCGAGATCGCGAATCTGGTCCACAATCTCCGTGGGACTCGATCCGCCGTCAGCCAGATCGCCGCCGTGGAAAATCAAGTCGGGAGAGGTTTGCCGTAGGTCCGCCAGGACTGCCTCAAACGCGGTTCGGTTGCCGTGGATGTCGGATACGATGGCGATGCGCATCACAGTTCTCCGTGCCGAATACGCGATGAGGAAGCGGCGCCCACCTGGCCTGGGGACGCGAGCCATGCCACAGATGCCGGTTCGTGCGCTACTTCACCGCAACCTTCACCTGGGCGTTCGACCAGCAGCACTGGAACCCGCGGCCGCCTTCTCCGGACCAGTCGTTGGCCACCACGCGCAACACGTACGCGCCAGGCTCGCTGAAGGTGGCGGTGGTCGAAGCCTTGCCGCTGAAAGTGGCCGACGGCGGCGCCTTGAACTCGGCCTTCTCCACCGGCGGATGGTCGTTGGCGAAGGTCACCTGGCCGGGTCCACGGAACTTACTGAATCCGACCGTCACCGCCGGAATTCTGAGGCGCGGCCCGGCCCGCGGAGCCTTGGCGTCGTCGGCCACCCACACCGTGAGCGGCAGCGGTTCCTTCACCGTCGCGGTGAGCTCCGTGCTCTGCCCCAGCGGGCCGTTCACGAACGGACCCGACTCCGCGAATCCGATGTACGGCGGCGTGTTCCCGCTGGCTTCGACGAAAGGCTGCACTTCCCACAGCGTGTTCAGGTTGAGCGGGATCGCCGTCGTCTTGCCGTTGGCGGTGATGGTCCAGGTCAGCCTCTTGTCGCCGAAATCTTTGGGGACCCGGATGGTGAAGACGCCCCACTGCCTCCCGGGCCGGAAGTGAGTCGGCTGGCCCTGGTCCGGCCCGCCCGGCTCGATGCGGTTGTTGGGTCCCGGGGGAATGTCGAGATCCTGCTTCAGATTGCGGTTGTAATATCCGGCGAGAATGCTGAAGCTGCCGTCCGGGTTGGGAAACCAGCCCTCGAAGGCGCCCGTGACGCTCTGCCCCGATTCGTGCGGCGGCTCCATCGGCAACTGTTGCGCCCAAACCAGCGCCACGCCGAACGCCAGGCCGGTCAACCCGATCGCGATCCACCAGCGCGCCACGGCTTACTGTCTCGTACCCGCAACGCCCGCGGGCCGCCTCGGCTTCTGTTGCGCGACCCATTCGTTATAGTCGGCATCGCTGATGTAGGTGACGTTCACCCACGCGTGCGCCATCTCATCCACCGTGCGATCGCCGTATCCCACCCACTGGTCCGGATCGGGATTGTTCGGGTTTGCGCGCGTGTTATCGTGCCACGCGGTGACGTGGATCACGGTTCCCTTGGGCAGCACCGGCGCCGCATCGTCGGCGTAGATGTAGTTGTTCATCCAGTTGAAGTTGAAATTATTGACGTAGCTCAGCATCTGGGTCGTGCCGTCCGGCAGGATGGCTTCGAGCAACATCGCTTTGCCGCGCAGGTGCATGTGCGGCTGGTAATTCTCCAGACGGGCGGGCTGTCGCAGCACGTGGAATGCCTGGCTCTCCGTGACCGTGTTGGGCGGGATATCCAGGCGCGCGCTGGTATTTGAGGTCGCGCCGAACAGCGTCAAACGCGTCCGATACTTGGGCGCCTCGCCCTTGGGATACAGGTACACGGCCAGTTCGGCATGGTCGCGAATCTCCTCGCCCACTGCGTGGAGATGCAGTTCCCACCAGATCTTCGATCCTGGCAGCAGCAGCTTGCCGGTGTTGGCACGATACGTGTCGTAGTTCTTCCCAATCGCCCATTCCATCAGGAGCCCGGCGGTGCCGTTGCCCACCAGGGTCGCAGCCGGATTCGGTGGCGCGTCCGGTTCCTCCTGCACCAGGTACGACAGCACGTGATGCATGATCTTGCGTCCCGCGACGGAGCCCGGACGCATCTCGACGGCTCGCACCCAGCGCGCTTCGGTGAGCGGCACGTCGGTGAGCGGTTTGAACCACACGTCCTGACCGTGCGCCGGCATGGTGTAGGAGTCCGACTTCAGCACGAGGTCCGGCTGTCCATACTGCTTGGCCAGTTGCCAGCCTTCTTCATCGGGCCACTGCTTGGGCGGAGGCATGTCGCTCGGATTGCCCAGCGGCGCGCCCGCGTCCACCCAGCGGACGATGGTCGCGATCTGCGCCTCGCTCAACGAGCGATCGTTCTGAAAGTGCTGGATGCCCACCGTCTGGTCGATATGCCAGGGCGGCATGTTGCGCGTGATCACGCGCTGCCGGATGGACTTCGCCCAGGGGCGCGTCTCCTCGTAGGTCACCAACGACATGGGAGCCGCGGTGCCCTTGCGGTGACAATCCTCGCACTTCTCCCGAAAAATCGGGGCGACATCTTTCGCAAACGTGACCGATGGATTGGCCGCGTCCGCGGCCATCGCGAGATTCGGGAGCATCAGCAAGGCGCCGAGCGTTCCCACACAGACTACATCCCTCATGGGTCTGCTCCTTTCTACAAGCAGCCGGGTTACCTGTACAGCAGTCTAGCAAAGAAATCGGCCGGCTGCTGTCCGGCGCGCGGCCGGGGGCCAGGGGCCAGGGGCCGGGGCGGTCAGGGGCCGGGGGCTGCGGGGGCCAGGGGCCAGGGCGGTCAGCGGCCTGGGGCCGCGGGGGTCAGAGGCCGAGGGCCGGGGGCGCGCGGACGAGGGCGTACGCCCCACGAGCGCCTAGCGGGAGTTTACAAGATATCGGTGAGTTTCGTGCCAAACCGTTCTTGCTGAATGGGTTGCGGGCAGTGTCGGGTATGACCTAACGGGTTGCAGGGACGAATCGCTGGAGAGTATGGCCGCCGATTTCCTAGGGGG
>JBGPKH010000733.1:0-4314 GCA_041485845.1 Bryobacteraceae bacterium | reverse complement strand
TTAAATGTCTATTTTTTCAATAGGATGGGGTGCCTTGCAAATCGTGGGCCGCAGGGGCCTGTCACAGACGCCTGGCCTCTATCTTGTAAACTCCCGCTAGGCAGCGTCCAAGGTGTAGTGGGCGCCGGCGAGAACACGCTGAACTACGCGGTTACTCTGGCCCAGTCGCAGATCGCCAACTTTTCGGGGGCGGCGAGCCAGATCAGGGACGCCGACATCGCTGCCGAGACGGCCAACCTTGTCAGGGCGCAGATTCTGCACCAGGCTTCCATCGCGGCCATGGCCATGGCGAACTCCGCGCCCCAGGCCCTGTTGAGACTGCTCCGGTAGTCTCTGCCACTTGCGCTTGGTTTGCCGCACGTGTTTTTCCCGCTATGCGGGACGGCGCGAAGCAGCCGGGTACTGTGCGCGCGCGCCACCAGTTTTTCCGTGCGCCCGGCCTCCGCGGCTGCCGCTCCGCGGCCCGCCTCGGTCAGTCGGTAATAGGCGGCGACGCTGATGAGCGGCGGTCTTGCTGTTGGGTGCGGCATTGGCTGCCTGCGATGCGCCGGCCCGGCGGGCGGCGCGGATCGATCCTCAACCGGCTCTGCGGTGCGAGTGAAGAATGGCCCCACCCAAAGGTGCTGTCCTCAAGGAAAAATGGCGCGGTTTACCAACATTAAAACTGTTGCCAGCAGGACGCCACGGTGATAAAGTTAAGGTGACGTGGATTGATTTAGGGCGTTTTCGGCCCATTCTAATTGCAACCACGAAAAAAAGTGCTAAAGGTGAGTCGGTCTGTTCGAGAACATTTCGACCCTGGCGCCTTTGGGCTCCAGGGTTTTTTGTTGTCGGCGGCCCCCTTCGCCGGATGCTGGAGGATGTTCATGCGCGTCTGGCCCTCAACCGTTCCGGCGGGCGCTTCGCTCTCGGGCAGCGAAGGAACCCTGGTTTCCATTTCGATCAGCGTTGACCCGCGGCATCTGGAGTCCCTGCTGGAGACACTGGCGCAGGTCGCTTTTCCGATCAACCCTCAGATCTACCACGATGCGGTGGTTGTTTACATCTACTCCGATCAGCGCGAGGAAACGGAAGCCACCACCCTGGTGGAGTTCCCTGCGTATGCGGAACGGCTGGACGAAGTCAGAAAGGCGCTGGAAGCGAACGGGTTCGATCCCGCGGCGGTACAGGTGACCAGTATGTTGGACGAGATCCACTCGGCATCGCCGCTCGAACCGGCTCCTGCCGGGTCCCCGTATGTATCGCGGTACCGCGTGAAGCAGCGGGCGGTCCCGGCGGTTCAGTAGGTTAGCACCGCTCCTCTGGTCGCGGCTCAGTAACGCGCCTCTTGGCGAGCCGCGCCCGAAGGGAGGTCCCGATGGGCGGCGGCGGCCCACCAAAGGGCATGAAGACGCGACCGGTGCGGGCCGGGTATTTTCGCCGGTTCTTCGTCGCGTCTTCAACGGAGCGGTGGCGGTCTGGCGGCCGGCACCCTACATCGTGCCGTCGATGCCGGCCCACAAGTTGTAGGTATTCAACTCTTCGCGCCCGCAGGCCTTGAGGTACAGGAAGAGCTGCGTACGGTAGGCGGCGAAGCCGCTCAAGACCACGGTTACCAGGAGCACGCCGCGGGTTGCCTTGCGGCCGAACATATCGATTTCGCCGCGCAGGTCGCCGTCGGAAATGCCGCCGACCGTTTCCGCCAATTCGCCGGATTGCCTGCCGATGGCGGCGGCCACGGAAGCGAGATCCGCGGATTCCACGGCGGCGCTGGCGGCGTTCCACGCGGGGACGTCAAAGGCGCCCGCCTTGATCGAGCGCGCCAGAACCGGCGCCATGTAACTCATGTAACGAACCAGCTCCAGGGTGCTGCGCTGCTTGGCGCTGGGGCGGTAATCCAACTTCTCAGGATCGATCTTGCTCATGAGGTGGAGGAAGATCCGGACTTCGTTTTGAAGCGATGCGATGAGCTCTTCTTTGGTGAGGACCACAAGAGAATCCTAGCATTTATTTGGCGGTAACGCGCCGGCCGCGATGAATTCCGGCCACGGCGCCGTTAAACGCGCCGCTCGATAGTCTTTGCAGATGAGGGGGATTACGCTTTCAGCGGAGGCCGCTACCGCAATCGGGCCGGAGTGGCACCAGCTCGATGGGGACCACCGGTGGATGCCGAAGCGAGCGACGGCTAGCTCGCCGGACCGCGCTCTCCGGAAGAGAAGCTGCACATGCGCGGATACTGTCCCGCAGGTTTGCTGGCGGCCGGGCCGGTGAAGCTGACCACCGTGATCGGCGGGCGCCGCTCGCCTCCGGCGGTTCTTGGCGAGGGAGACAGAGAATTCGACCTCTGGTTCGATCTGCCGGCGGAGTCCGCAGGCAATCCCAGTCTGGAGATCGCGATCGAACTCTCGCGAAGCTTTCGCGTGCCGGAAGACAATCGCGAACTGGGAGTCGCTTTCGGCACACTCGAAATCCGCCCGCCGCAGTAATTGGGCGTATACGGCGCTCGCAGCTTCCCCAGAATCCCTTCCATGTCTCGCGCGGCAAACGGCATCGAACAAGTCCACTCCGCTTCTGGGAACGTGATCCGCCGCTGCGCGCCGCTGCGCCTGTCGTATTGCCTGCTGCCGAAATCGGGAGTACGATGCATATCAGCGATTTGCTGGAGCCAAACGCGTATGCCAGTGTTAAACAGGGGGTGCGACAAGCCCCCGAAGAACCCGAATATTCCATATCCTCCCGCGGGGGGGATTCAGTACCGGGTCAAGACAAACGACGATTGGGGGTCCGTGGCTAAAGCACACGGAATCTCCGCGAAGTAATTGATCCATTTCAACTTCGGAACTACAGACCCACCCGAGGTCAATTGGTTTCTCCGGACGAAGGTGGGTTGTGTCAGGCCAACTCACGATCTCAATAACTGGATGTTTTCTTCCGATGCCTCGCCCGGTCACATCTATCTGCCGCCCCCAAAGGGCTGGAAACGGCCGGTCTTCCACCCGGATCCGCCCAAGGACAAGGTTCCTGAATCGAAGCCCAAGGAGAAGAGCGGGATCTGGTTCGGGATCGGCGGCCAGACTGGCGGCCATCTGTTCGTAGCGGGCAAGGATACAGTCGAGGCGTGCCTTTTTTCGTACGATTCCTATAAGAAGCATTTCTGGCTGAATATCGACGGCTATCGCGTCGGTCCCGGTCTTGGCGGATCGATCGGTGTCGTGCTTGTGATCGCAACGGGGGCTCCGGAGCCCGGCGCGCTGCAAAGCTTAAAAGTGACGGGCTGGGATTTTCAGGCCGCTCTGGCCGGGAGATGGGGTGATCTGGCTAAGGCGGCCAAAGAACTCAAGGTCGTGAAGCAGATGGCCAGCGGGGCGAAATTCGTGGACAAGACCATATCGGTCCTGGAATGGGAGAAGCTCCGTGATGTGATCAATAACCTGCGGAAGGCCGGGATGATGGACAAGAAGGATGTGCTCGTCCTCCCGATTCCGGGTGCTGGAGCCGGCCTGGAAATCAGCGGCTATTATGGATGGGGCTCCGTTTTCATTCACAGTTATTCGGACACGGATGCCGACTAGCTAATTTCTGTCGCGAAACTGCCGTCCTGCGGCGAAGCAATCACTCCCTTCGGTCGTGGCTCGGATGGCGTCGTTGATAATACGAGACTTCACATCAGAGCCGCGACCGCAGGAAGCGGCCTTACGTGCGGAAACCGAGTTTCGCGACAGAAAGTAGCTAATTAAGGCTGTGTTTATGCGCAATCGCGTGCCCCGCGCTGTAATGCGGCAACTTGTGTCCAGGAAGTCTCGCTCCCGGTCCCCAGATTGATCAGGTTGTACAAGTATCGGTTGGTCTTGATTTCCAGACCGGCGAGTTGCCAGTAACCAGCGCTTTGCGCAGTCGACGATGGATACGCCCGTCAATGACTCGTCTCCACTTGAAGCATAGCGCCGGCGCCTACATATGGTAGAGCATCAGGTACACCACGACTCCAGTGACACTGACATAGAGCCAGATGGGGAGCGTCCAGCGCGCGATGCGGCGGTGTTGGCCGTAGCGCGCGGCGAGGCCGCGGCGGAGGGTCACAACGGCAAGGACCGGAACGGTGGCGGCGAGGACGGTGTGGGTAATGAGGATGCTGAAGTAGACCGTGCGGATGGCGCCGGTCCCCTGGAAGCGCACGCTGCCGACCTGCACGTGATAGACGATGTAGCAGACCAGGAACAGGCAGGAGGTGACGAATGCCGTCGTCATGACCTTGCGGTGCGTCTGGATCTGTTTGCGGCGAATGAGAGTGTAGCCCCAAACCAGGAGCACGGCGGACGTGGCGTTGAGCACCGC
>JBGPKH010000732.1:0-4316 GCA_041485845.1 Bryobacteraceae bacterium | reverse complement strand
GGAAACGATATCGACGATCCCGATATGAAGCTTTTTCATGTCGAGCGATCCATGGCGGAAGCCGGTTTGTTTTTCACCCGGCCACCGTCTGCTGGGAGCGCCGCTTCGGCTGCGCCCTTCACTCGCGCCGCTTCCCTTTTGAGGAGCTTCCTGCTAATCCGGCCGGGCCGCGGTCGCATTCGACGCGAGAGCCTGGGTCTCGAGCTTCCTGGAAACGACGGCCAGCCCAAAGCTCGGACCATAGGCGGTACGCATCAGTCTGACGCCATAGTGCTCATTCTCCCGGATGCGGCGGTCTCTGCGTTCCTGTCGAGGGCCAGGGCGGCCCACCCGCTCGCCACATGCAGTGTGATAGTTCGCGCGCGCGCTACGTCTTCCCGATGCCAAAACGCGCCGCGACGGGGTCGCAACGCGCGCTTCGCGGTTCATGGCTGTGCAATCTTGCACCCCCCTAAAGCATTCGAAGAGCCCCGTTTGCCTGCGCGGCATGTCTCCCAGAAACCAAACACACCCGAATGAGGCCGCCCGCAAATGAGCCGGCGCTTCGACCCGGAAAGACACCGCACGCCATGAACTGATTGGCAGAAACGAGCCCGCCAAGTGCAAATATTGGGCTTCCGTTCCTTACCCCGACTACGCGATGCCGCTGGCGGCTACCAGCGTTTTCGACCGCCGCCACCGCCGCCGCCGGGACGCTCCGTCTTGGGCCGTGCCTCATTGACGTTCAAGGTGCGGCCATCCAGATCGGTGCCGTTGACGGCCGCAATGGCTTTCTCACCCTCGCCATCGTTTGCCATCTCGACGAAGCCAAAACCGCGAGGTTGTCCTGTGTCACGATCCGTGACGATGTTGACGCGACCGACAGTGCCGTGGGTTTCAAACAACGCACGGACAGACTCTTCCGAAGCCCCAAAGCTGAGGTTTCCAACGTAAATGTTTTTCAAGTTTCGTTTCCTTTACTGATTTGAAGGCGGCTAATTTGGAAGGTGGACGAACGTAGCGGAAACAGCGCTAAAGAAGTCAGCCTCGAATTGGCAGGAGCATCAAACCAAATCGAGTATAACACGGTTGGTTTCGTGGTACAATGAAAATATTCCAAGTCCCCGCCGATCGGCGCCGTTCCCAGGCATCCGCCGACGCCCTGAGAAGAACGAGGTGCGTTATGTTACAGGAAAGTACGAAGACCCTATTGCAGAGCATCCTGGAATCGCTACAAACACCGGACCGGGCCGGATGGGACGACCAAATCGAATCCGGCAACCAATGCCTGTACGAGATGCACCAGATGACCCGGCCTTCGTATCGAGCCTACAGAACCACCGGTTCGGATAAGTGGCCGACACATATCCCCGACGGCGAGAGGTTGAAGCGGGCCATGCCGCACGTAAAGGCCATGGTGAAAGCGATTCGCCGCCGAGATCGCGCACTGGCGCTGGTAAGCGGCAAGGCGGCTCTTGCGGAAATGTGATACGCGTTTCCGGATTTTCCGAAAAACCGGTACGAACTGCTTACCCCCGGTTCACCCGATCCACTTGTTCAGTCCAATATTACCGGCATCGTCCCGGTGGAAGAATCTGAACTTTCGCCCATCCTCCATCCGAAGGGTCATGACCTTTCGGAAATGCGTGATCACGAAGTATGGATCGTGGGTGGACCACACCTGACCGGAAATGTGCTTCCCGCCGTTGACCGGCGGTGTGGCCGGATCGTCTTGCGTGATACGGATATCATACGCCGCCTGTATCTCCTCGCCCTCTTGGACGGTGACCACCCCGGTGCCCTGCAAGTGTTCAAGTACCGTCATGAGAGGGTTAACTCCGCTTGGGACGGCTGGTACGATGGAGTTGCGGACGAGCCGGGTTCACCTTCAGCGCTTTGCCGTTGAAGTCCGTGCCGTTCAGGGCGACAATCGCCTTTTCCGCATCGGCATCGTTGGCCATCTGAATAAATCCAAATCCTCTGGGTAGTCCGGTCCACCGGTCAGTCATCATTTTGAAGCGCTCAACGGCTCCATGTAGTGCAAAGATGGATCGGATGTGCTGCTCTGTTACGTTCGGAGTGAGGTTCCCGACACGAATGTTGTTCACAATTGCTCCTTGGTTTGTGCCGAAGCCCCTTCACGGGGCTGCAACGGCCTGACTTTCCTCTTCCGCTCAAATTCTATGTCGTTCCGGGCGGAGAACAGATACGCGGAAGTGTGCCCTGCTTCCCGCCGCTTTTCGATTGCGGCGTCCGCGAAATCAGGGGTTCCATCGATTCTCTCGATCATGCCATCTACCAGGATTCCATGAAGCATGGTGCGTCCCTAGTCCCGCACTCCCGAGTGTTCCAGCCATTCGACCGGGTGCGATCGAACCTTTGAGTTCGTCTCGAGAATCTCCGCCCACTTAGGGTCGGCGCAGAGGTTGAGGAAGACTCCGGTCGTGCCTTGATACGACCCCCTGGCGAGAAATACTGACTCGCCCTTCTGAAATGTTGTGATTTGGGTTGGCCCGGATGGACTCTGGGTGTGATTACGGAGCATGGCGATCCGACCTTTCTGGCAAGAGACATCAAGGACGGACGGTTCGGCTTGCCTGAAAATCAGCTATGCCGCTCGGCTCTGGTGAGTGGTGCCATATTCAGTATAGCAGGTTGCTCGCGCCGGTCTTCAGGGCTTGCCCGCGCACACCGCGCACACCGCAATATTAGATCTGAATCCTAAGCTGCCTCTCCCTGGCGACTAGGGCAAAGCGCCGATACCGGTTCCACCCGGCGAGACCAGAATAGACTATGGGAGGCTCTGATCGGCAGGCTCGCCATCAGGGTGCCTCGATGCGGGCGGCAGCCAAGACGAGGTGTGAGACATGGACGGCAAAGTGGCTTCCGGACTGGTCAACGAACTTCTCCCGGACGACCCCACGCTGACCGCCCACTGCCGGCGTGTTGCGGTGCTTGCCGCGGAAATCGCGCGGGAGGTAAAGCTCCCGCCGGCCGGCGCTGTATTGCTCCGCCAGGCCGCGCTCCTTCACCACCTTCCGCCGCTGCTGCGCGATCCTGCGGCGGTGGGACGATTGCTTGCCGATGTTCTGGGAGCGGACCGGGAATATGCCTCGCGGATCTCGGTCGTCCCCAGCGACGTCGCTTCGGTCTTGCGCATCCTCCATGGTCGATCCCATGGTCCGGCCGCGCAGCAGCTTTCGAGGGTGGCTGCGATTCTGCAGCTCAGCGACCTGCTCGACGAGCAGATGCAGCTCCTGGCCTGCGAAGACTGCGCGCCGCCTGGGATGTGGGCGGGACTGGAACAGATTTCGGAATTCACACTCTTCGACCGGATGCTGCTCAAAGACGCCCGGCGCGCTCTTACTGCCGGCCACGACCCCGTCATCGGCGCCGGTTCCGATGTGGCCGTCCAAGCCGGGATTGCGCGAAAGGTCTTTTCCGCTCTGGCGTTCCAGCGCGATTGCGAGATCCGGGAATTGGAGATGCTCGCAACCGCCGATCCGGTGCTGGCCGGGCGTTTGATTCAGGTCGCGAACTCGGCAATTTACAGCCCCTTGCAACGCATGGGCTCGGTTCGCCAGGCGATCGCGTATGTCGGCACCGGGAAAACCCGAAAAGTCATGCTGGCCGCGGCTCTCGAGCCCGTATTCGCCGGAAGGGGAATGCATGGAATCTGGAAACACTCGCTGCGGGCCGCACAACTTTGCGAAACTCTCGCCCAATCCACCGGTATCCTGGATCCCGATGAGGCGCTCCTGCTGGGTCTGGTACATGACATCGGCCGGCAGGCCACGCAAAGGGTGGCGGCAGACCGGCAATCGACTTTCGCGCGGCTGGTGCGTGGCGGATGTCCGCCGGCCTATGTCGAGCAACTGTTTTTGGGCCGCGATCACGGCGAGGTCGGGTGGGAGGTGCTGAGAGATTGGAATTTTCCGGAGCATTTGAGTGCGGCGGTTCGATACCATCACCGTCCCGAGGCCACCGGCTCCCTTCCGGCGTCGATCGTCTACCTCGTGGAGTTTTGGACGGGTGGGGAGGAAGACCTGCCCTCGCTGAGCCGGCTGGGGGCCGCGATGGCCCGCACCGGCGTCTCGGGAGAGACGCTTACGGATCTCGCGCCGCGTCGCGGCTCGTTATTCGAGCTGCTCAGCGCAGCTTAAGACGCCGTACTTTTTCCCCCAGGGTGCGGTTGCCAGACCGCATGGAATCGGGAGACTCTCGTGCGGGCAGCGGGCCGCACAGCGGGGCCGCGCGTTCCGCGGTGGCGCAGACACTCTGTCTGCCGCGCCGGCACTCGTGCCGGTGCATGGGTGTCCAACGAAGCAAGGGTCGAG
>JBGPKH010000731.1:0-4323 GCA_041485845.1 Bryobacteraceae bacterium | reverse complement strand
AGGTAGTCGAGCTTGTGGCCGGAGACCGTGGTTTCGATGTTGACGGTGAGTTTGCCATCGGCATCGAGCTGGCCTTCGCCCTGGTCGACCTGGTCGCCGCTGTCGCCGGAGTCATCCTGGATCGAAGGGCCTTCGGATTCTTCTTCGGGGTCGTACCAGAGGGGGAACCAGTAGCGGTCGCGATACACCGCGTACTGCACTTTGGCGCCGTTCACCGGCTCGCCGAAGTAGTAGCGCGAGTCGATGGTGGCCTGCACCGATTCCCCCTGGAGCACGCGCGTCTTGGCGGGGGTGACCCGGACCTCGTACTCCGGCTTCTTGTACTCTTCGACGTCGAAGTTACTGCTGGCGAGGCCGTCATCGGACTTGACTTCGATGAAGTAACTGCCGAGCGCCGCGGAGGGCGCCAGGACGAGGTCGTCGTGGATGCTTCCACTGGCACTCACGGTGAGGGTCTTCTGGTACACGGGTTTTTGCTCGGGATCCTGAATTTGCACGGTGACGGACTTGCCCCCTGGAACGTTGTAGCCGAGCGGCGTGCGCATGCGGAGAACGCCCTTGAAGTGGACCGTGTGGCCGGGACGATAGACGGGGCGGTCGGTATAAACATAGCCGCGGAAGTCGTCGGTGTTGGCGTTGAACGACCAACTGGCGAGCGCGTTCACCGCGAAATCGGCGCCGTTGCGGCCCACGATGCGCACGTCGTCCGGTCGCGCGGTGGTCACGGGCATCTCGGCGATGCCTTCGGGGTTGGTCTCGGCCTGGCCCTTCTGGCCCTCTTTAGTGAGCATCCAGAGCTTGGCGGATTGGATGGGCTCGCCGGTGTTGCGGTCCACCACGAAGTTGACGATGCGGCCCTTGCCGGTCTTGGTGATCATCACGACGTCCGAGACCATCAGGATGGTGTAGGCGCGGAGATCGTGGCGGACGGCCTCCACCAGGTAGACGCCTTTTTCCTTGACGCCGATGGGTACGGTTTCGCGCTCCCATCGGCTGTTGCCCCGCACCGGCTGGACGAATGAGAGTACCAGTTGCTGCGAATTGAGCACCGGCGTCTCGGCATAGTAGGTTCCTTTGGACGCGGGCGCGGATGGCGGTGCGGCTTCCTTGGGGAGGAATCTCTCGAAATGCGCGCTCGGGGACTCGCTGAACTGGGCGCGCAGCGAGCGGCGAATGCCGGCGCGGAGAGTGCGCTTCCAGCCGCGGATGCGCTCGATGAGCGTGCGCTCGCGCGGAGGCGGCGGGACGCGGCCGCCGAACTGGTGCGGGTTCTCGATCTGCTGGAAGAACTTGACCGGGTCCTCGACGCGGTAGACGCGGAACTCGAGAGAGTCCACGTTCAGGGCGCTGAGCTCCACGGAAGGCTTGCCGTTCGAGGGAAACGTGCGGGTGGTGGCGAGCGAGAAATACGGTTCGCTTTCGCCCTGGCTGAGGCCGGTCGCTGCCGCGGCTAGCAGGAGGAGGAGCCGCGCGGCGGGTACTGCCTTAGTGGCGCGCATCATCGTTCGAACGCCTTTCTCAAAATGTTCCAGCGGAACACCCCCAGGAACGTCGGGTTTCCTGGGACCGGCCGCCATTCGGGCTGAGGGTAGCGTAACAGTTCCGGCAGGGTCAAGCGGCGAATCTCGCCGGGGCCGGCGCCATCGGGGCCTGTGTGATAGAGCACATAGCGATGACCGTCCCGGCGGAGTTGGCTCTCGCCGAGCCAGATCATGCTGTGGAAGGGCATGTGGCCGGTCTCGTGGCGAAAGAATAGGAGGTCGCCGGGCAAGGCGCGCGCCAGATCGCGGCCGATCGCGTAGGTGTTGAAGCGCCACAGCGTCTGCGCGTCGGCGAACTGCGCGAAGGCCACGCCGCCGAGATCGGAGGGGCGGAAGGGCCCAGGCTGAACCCGGAACAGCGCGGCGCCGAGCGGCGTGTACGGGTATTGATACTTGCGGATCGGTGCGAGGGCCGGAACGATGGGCACGCGCGCAGCCTCGGCCCAGCCGCTTTCGTGCGCGTGCAGCGCTTCGCGATAGACGTAGCGGATCAGTGCGGCGCAATCGTTGATTTCGGTGGGGCGGTTGGCGGGCGTCTGGAAGTATTGGGCCTCCGCGAGCCAGGTGAACCAGCGGCGGAAGGTCTGTCGATCGTCGTCGTCATCGAGGCGGAGGAAGTCGGGCGTGCCGTCTTCGAAACTGTCGGCTGCGTGCAGCGTGGAGGTGAGCGCCGCAGTTGCCGCCGGGAGGCCGGGAAACTCGATGCGGAACGCCATGCGGCCAGGGGTGACGCCGGCGCGGATCTGCGCCCGCCACTGGCCGTTGACACGAGTAGCTTCATCGACAACGGCGCCGTGTGGATTCTCCGCGATGGTGATGCGGGGACGTCCGGCGGACGCGGGAGCTTCGATGGAGAGGGTCGCGGCTTCGACGCCGCCGGCGAGGATTTGGCGTGGTTCGATGGAAACGTGCGGCGCGGAAGGGATTCCCCGGTGAATTGCCGGACGGGCCCAAAGCAGGCCGAGAATGACGGCTGCTCCCGTGGTCCACGCGAACAGCCCGGCGCGCGAGCGGGTGATCAAGCGGACACGATTATACACCCGCGTGTGCGATCGCGCTCAGGGGTGTTTCCGATGTTTCCGGCGATCGCGGGAACGAATCGTCCCAACCCACCGCAGGGGTGGCGTCGCGTGCGGCATGAGGGCGGCTGAGGCCGGCGGGTGGATCGGCCGCGATCCCGCCGATTGCCATGGCCTGGCGACCGCCGCCGTATGCCAATCCGCCTGAAAGCCGGCAGTCCGCGATAGCCGCACGATCTCCCAGTGCGCCCGATCCGTCACGATGCCCATGGCTTCCGCCGTCCAATGCAAAGATGGGCCGTCGCCGCGTCCGGCACATGCTGCGCAGCAAGGTACCCGGCGGCCTCTTCCGCCGAAAGCCCGAGTCTCCGCCTGGGACCGCCTGGGACGCTGGGACGCCCGGGACCCTGGGATACCCTGGGACAAAGCAATTGCCCCTAGGGATTCATCCTGCTAGACTTGTTGATCGGGCTTATTTCACAATCGGGGTTGGTACTTGAAGGTTCGCGCTATTTTACTATTTACTCTTGCCTGTGTGCCGGTGGGTGCGGAAGCGCCAATGGTACCTGCGGATGCGATCATCGAGAATTATTGCGTTGCATCGCGCAACCAGGAGCAGACGATCAAGGCCGCGTCCATGGACGTGGACATCGCGGCGTCGCTTCCCAAACTGAAAAAGCAGGGTAAGCTGCACGCCCTGCGGCACATCTCCGCGTTGGGACGGATTACTTACGAGATGCTGCGTTTCGAGGGTGACGGCACGGTCAGGAACCAGGTGATCGCACGCTACCTCACGGCCGAGGCCGAATCGCAAAAGGAGCAGTCGCCTTCCCTGGCCGTGACCCCAGCGAACTACAAGTTCAAGTACAAAGGCCGCGGCCGGCTGGAGGGGCGCGACACCCACATTTTTCAAGTCACGCCGCGGCAGAAGCGCCAGGGCCTGTTCAACGGCGAGGTCTGGATCGATGCCGCCACCTATCTTCGGGTTCAGGAATCCGGATACCTCGTTAAGAATCCCTCCATTTTCCTCAAGAAAATTGCATTTGTAAGAAGGTACGATATTCGCGACGGAATCTCGGTTCCGCGGCAGGTGCAAAGCGTGGTCGATACCCGGCTGGTCGGCAGGGCGGAGCTGACGATCGACTTCAGCAATTTTTCGGTCGACGGGCAAAAGCGGAGCCTGGTGACGGATACCGACGGCCAATAGCCGGGCGAATCCTGGCCCTGCGAGTGCGCATCACGGGAGTATACATGAGAACGCTCTTTCTGAATCCGCCATCCTTTGAAGGGTTCGATGGCGGCGCCAGCTCGCGCTGGCCGGCATCCCGCGAAATCGAGTCGTACTGGTATCCGGTATGGCTGTGTTATCCCGCCGGCATGCTGCCCGACAGCAAGGTGGTGGATGCGCCGCCGCACAAGATCTCGATCGGGCAGACCGTGCAGATGGCCAGGGATTTTGAGCTGCTCGTGCTGTATACCTCCACTCCCGGTTTCCACGTGGACGTCAAAATGGCCGGGATGATGAAGGACGTCAACCCCAAGCTCCAGGTGGCGTTCGTCGGCCCGCCGGTAACTACCGAGCCGGACAAAACGCTGCGCGACACCAAGGCCATCGACTTCCTGGTGCGGCGCGAATTCGATTATCAGATCGTGGATTATGCCAAGGGCAAGCCGCTCGAAGAACTGCCGGGAGTGAGCTTTCGCAAGAACGGGCACATCGTCAACAACCCGGAAGGGCCGGCCATCGAGGACCTGGACGCCCT
>JBGPKH010000730.1:0-4327 GCA_041485845.1 Bryobacteraceae bacterium | reverse complement strand
AGCTACATCGATCTGCTGTCGATCCAGGCCGGCGTGGCTCCCACATCGTCATCGAGCGGCAACATTTCCGTGAACGGCCAGCGGGAAGGCTCGAACGCTTTCTATGTGAACGGGGGAGATGTCACGGAGGGCCGGAACAACGGCACCGCGGTGATTCCCAACCTGGACTCGGTGGCCGAGTTTCGCCTGATCACCAACAGCTTCGACGCCGAATACGGCCGGTTCAGCGGCGCTGTGATGAACGCCATCACCAAGTCGGGAACCAACGGCTTTCACGGCACGGCGTTCGAGTTCCTGAGGAACAACGACCTGGACGGCAAGGGTTTCTTCGATGCAGGCGTGCCGGTGCTGAAGCGCAACCAGTTCGGCTACGCCATCGGCGGACCGGCGATCAAGAACAAGCTGTTCTGGTTCACCGACTACCAGGGCACCCGCACGCACCAGGGCTCGTCGGGCAGTTTGAGTCAGTTGCCCAGCGCCGACATGCGGAACGGCATCTTCAAGGCCAGCGACCTGAGCGAGGTGGTCAGCGGCCCATATTGGGGGCAAGTGCTGACACAGCGGCTGGGTTATACGGTCACGGCGAATGAGCCATACAGCACCGCCAGTTGCGCCACCACGGCGCAATGCGTTTTCCCCGGCGGCGTGATCCCGTCGAAGGCGTTCTCGCCGATCGCGGTCAATCTGTTCAAGAACTACGTCCCCCTGCCGAACGCCGGAACGACCACGTTCAACCCGCCCAGCCAGGTCAGCACGAGCAAGGACGATAAATGGGGCCAACGCGTGGACCTCGATAACCGGAAGACCGGAAGGTGGAACGGATATTGGCACATCGATAACACGACCTCAGTCAGCCCGGGCACCTACGGCGCGCAGTACGGGAACTTCGGAACCACGCAGCCCCTGCGAGCGCAGCAAGCCGTCCTCTCGAACACACTCATGCTGGGCCCCACGGCAGTGAATGAAGCGCGCGTCGATTTCACGCGCAGGGCTTCATCCGGCACGCAGCCGACAGACCCGAAGGTGAGCCTCTCGAGTCTCGGCTTTGTTACCGGAGCGGGCACGCTGGGAATCATCAAGTCGGGACCGGAGGACTGGGAGTCGGTGCCGCCGATCTCGCTCTCCGGCCAGATCGGCTTCAGTATCGGCCGGAACATTTCGGCCACCGGGCAATACAACAATACGTGGCACCTGGCCGATAGCTTCTCGAAGATCTACAAGAGGCACACGCTCAAGTTCGGCGGCGACTACCGCTATTTGCAGATCAACGAGCGCAACGTCTACGCCCCCGACGGTAACTTCTCGTTCGACGGCACGGAGACCGGCCACGACATCGCCGACTTCCTGCTGGGCGCCCCTTCCGGGTACGTCCAGGCCGCCCTGCAGGTGCTGGATTCCCGTACCCGTTACGGCGCGGCGTACGCGCAGGACTCCTGGCGGGTGACCTCGAACTTCACCCTGAACTACGGGTTGCGCTGGGAAGTCAGCATGCCCTGGTACGATACGCAGAACAAGATCCAGACGATCGTTCCGGGGGTGCAGTCGACCGTGTTTCCCACCGCGCCGAAGGGCTGGCTGGTGCCTGGCGATCCGGGGTTGCCCGGCGGCGGACCCATCCCATCGACTTTGGCGCCGACTACCTGGAAGGACTTCGGTCCGCGGCTGGGCATGGCCTGGTCGCCGGCCGCCGGCGGGTTGCTGGGCAAGATCCTGGGCGGTCCGGGCAAGACCTCCATCCGCGCGGCGGCGGGCATCTACTACACGGCCATCCAGGACGCCGGCCTGTTTATCGAAGTGGCCGATGCTCCTTACGGCCTGTTTTGGGTGAGCATCAATCCACCCCTGTTCGACCAGCCTTTCCTGACGCGGTCGGACGGCAGCTCGCAAAAGCAGCGCTTCCCGTTTATTCTGCCGGTGCCGGGCTCGGAAGCGATCAAGAACGTCGACTATTCGGTATTCCTGCCGATCACCAGCTCACCGGGATACCAGCCCGGCAACAAACTGCCCTACGCCGAGCATTTCAACTTTTCGATCCAACGGCAGCTCAGCTCGAACACGGTGCTGACGGTGGCCTACGTGGGGACCGCGGGGCACAAGCTGTTCGCGCAGTACGAAGCCAATCCTGGGGACGCCAGGTTATGCCTGAGCCTGCGGGGTTCCGGGGTGAAAGCGGGCACCACGCAGTGCGGCGCGAACCAGGAGAACACCACGTTCACCCGCCCCGACGGGAGCAAGGTGATCGGGACGCGGTACCCGCTGGGCTCGGAGTTTTTCGGGCAGAACACCTACGAATCCACCAACGCGAACTCCCTCTATAACTCCCTGCAAGTCACGATGCAGCGCAGCGGCAGAGGCATGACATTCCTGGCGAGCTATACCTTGAGCAAGTCGCTGGATAATGCCTCGAGCTTTACCACGATGAACTTCTCGAATTTCCACTTGAGCCGCGCACTCTCGACGTGGGACAGCCAGCACAACTTCGTGGCCAGCTACAACTACGTGCTGCCGTTCGACCGCGCGCTGGGCGCGCTTCCCAAGCGGGTAACGCAGGGATGGGCGATCAGCGGGATCACGCGATTCGCCACGGGACTCCCGATCGGCATTTCGCAAAGTGGAGACCGGTCGCTCACCGGAGCGGGCGGAGTGGATCGACCGGACTACATCGGCGGGCTGGTGATTACGCCGGACGTGCGCGACACGCCCAACCACACCTATTTCAACAAGAGCGCATTCGTCTCCGAGGGGACCAGCACGACCACCGCCAACGGCGGCCTCGGCGTGATGGGAACGGCGAACCAGCGTTTCTTCCACGGGCCGGGAATCGAAAACTTCGATCTGAGCTTGCAGAAGGTCACGAAGATACGGGAGAGCATGTCGCTTCAGTTCCGCGCCGAGTTCTTCAATGCCCTGGAACACGCCCAGTTCAGCAGTCCCAGCGGCAGCTTCACCAGTTCCAACTTTGGCCGCGTAACCAGCGCCCGGGGTGGCCGCATCGGGCAGATGAGCCTGAAGTTCCTCTGGTAGGAGTTCCGGTCAGCGCGCGGGACCGGAGAGCTCCGCGATCCACGTGGGCATGCGGGGCGATGGGTCCGTAATCTTTTTGCCCATCGTCCTCGCCGTGCGCTCCAGCCAGGAGCCGCCGTTGCCGGCAAAGGTGTCGGGGCGGAGATAAGCCGGATCCCTGGTGGCCTCGTCGAGCGTCACGAAGCTGTAGCCGCGTTGGCGCATGCGCGCGATGCTTTCGCGCAGCGACACGGAGTTCAGCTCGTTGCAGTGGATCAGCAGGATCTGCGGCAACTCGTATCCGTAGAGCTCCATGGACGCTTTTTCGGAATGCTCAAAGCCCAGGGGCACCTGGTCGAGATAGGCCTGTTTGATCTTCTCCGCAACGTCGGATTTTCCGGCGCGCAACTGGCGCGCATAGACGCCGGCAAAACTGTAGTCTTTGTAATCGACGGTCACGTGCGCTACGCGGTAGTGCCGCTGCTCGAGAAAATCCAGGAACGCCTGGTGGACCTCGGCGCTGGGACCGGAGTCGAGGAAGGGGTAGCGGAACCATTCCAGCTTGCGGCCGCGCGCCTCGAGCAGCGAGCGCATCACCACCTCGCCGCGGACCAGGTCATCCTCGAACTGCCACAGCGGAACCTTGTTTATGCTGGGATGGGAGTAGGTGTGGTTGGCGAGATCGTAACCCGCCTCCAGCCACTGGGCCAGGACCTCGGCGCGTCCATCGCGCTGTCCGGGCACGTTGAGCTGGCGTTCGTTGATGAATATGGTTGCGGGGACCTTCTCGGCCACCAGCGCCTCTCTCAGCCGGCCGGCAATCCGCCGGAAATTCTCCAGATCTTTCATCTCGTTGACTACCGGCCCGTCGTCGAGGGTAATCGCCACGGTGCGCCCGCGCGCCGGCGTTTGAGCCACGCATCGTGGGAGGGCCAGTGCGGCCATCGCGGCCACACAGGCGGCTATCCGCACTTGCCGGCAAGTGTGCAGGGACCCGATTCGCATACGCGATCCTCCATGGTCTTCCGTCATCAGCGGCCAGTTTCCGTCAGGTTAGCAGATCGCGCTGTCTCAGGCGTGGGCTGGCGTGGACTCTGGAGTTGGCCGTTTGTGGGGCCGCAAACCGGGGCAGGTCCAAGGGCCGGCGGGGAAGACCGCCGGCTCCACTAACTAGTGTCTTGGGTCAGAAGTTCTGCACCATGGCCAGCTAGCCTGCTCGGCCCAGGACGGAGGGCAAGATAGCCTGAGCAAGGCCCGCAGATTTCGCTGGACATCGCTCTGAAAGTATGTCACTTTACTCTGGAGGAGTGCGAGAGCCTACGCT
>JBGPKH010000729.1:0-4339 GCA_041485845.1 Bryobacteraceae bacterium | reverse complement strand
GCAGAGTCGAGCTGCGCGGTCTCGACCGCCGCCCCTATTCCGTCCGCGACTATGAAAACGGCCGCGACCTGGGCACGGTGCGGGGACCGGCTGGAAGCCTGGACGTGCAGTTCGCCAAGCACCTTCTGCTCGAGGCGAGACCGCAGTGAGCGGGCGCTCCGCTTTCCGGCGGCGGGCATAGCGGTTCTGGGGAACGCGATCAGTCTCGGACCCGCGTTTTGTTGCAGCTTCCCGGAACGCGACATATGGCCCGCGAAGGAACTGTCCCCGAGTGCGCCGTGATCCACCGGAGCCCCAGCCCGGACCGCGTCGTGAACGGATTAGGACGTACTGACGGCTAGGGCCGGGCAGCCGCTGGTTCAAAGCTGATCCTTAGGCGGCTACCGGTGGCCTTGGCGTAACGTTCCAGCGTGCGGGTAGACGGCTTGCTGCCTCCGCCTTCCAGCCGGGCTATCACGGCCTGCGAGGTTTTCATGCGCCGCGCGACCTGTTCTTGAGTCATGCCGGCGCGGCTCCGCGCTTCGATCATGGCGGCAGTGATCGAGAACTCCTCTTCGAGCGCCCGGTATTCGCGCCGATACTTGGAGTCCTTCATCCAATCCTTGTGCAGATCGTCAACCCGAGTGCGGCTCATGTTGCGTTTATCTCCTTGGCTCTCTCTCGAGCGATATCGATTTCCTGCCTTGGCGTCTTCTGGGTTTTCTTGACGAATACCCGCACAACGACAACGCGTCGTCCTCTCGCGGTGACGTAGATCGCCCGTGAGATTCCATCCTTGCCCTTCATGCGCATCTCCCACAGCGAGTCTTCAAGATGCCGTACATGGGGCTCGCGGACCTTCGAGGCCGTAGGCTTGGATCAGCTCGACAATCCGGCGGAAACGGGCTTTCATGTCGGCAGGCAGTCCTTCGAGTTCTTCGCGAACGCGGTCATCCAGCAACTCCACGACCCACGTCATCTTTCCATACTATCCCATTTTTGCAATATCCGTGGGGGACGCGTCACGCGGCCCTCAGCACTGGGTGTCCACTTCCATTGGGGCAGCTTGCGGTTCCGATGTCCGTGCATTCTCCGAGTCGCGCGTGACACGGCCATAGCGGCACTTCGACGGGATGGCGACTTGGTTTACTTCCGACTCGACCAATTCGCCCACTGAGGGCAGGACAGCGGCGTCCACGCGATCCGCGAGTTGATCCTCCGGGCAAGCTGGATTTCTATTGTCCAACGACGTTTAGGGTTTGGCGAATAAGAGCTCGCGGCGGGCAATCGTGCGGATCAACGATTCTTCCGACGAGAACAATGTGTACGGATTGAGGTTCATCGAATCCAACTGCATCAGTGCCCGACGCCGCTCAGAAGCGGGCACGAGAATTTTAAGGAATATGTCCGAGTTGAGACCCTTATCTAGAGCAGGGCCGTGGGAAAGAAACCGGTAGTCGCAACGCCTATTGTCACCAGAACCCTCGACCTGAAGCTGAAGGCACAGTGAATACTGGCTTTGCTGCAAGAAGTGCCGTGGATGTGTTCGGATGTAGGGGCCAACGACGAAAAGGTGCTCGTCACTCCCGAAGCTCTGGAGAGAGTCTCGAATGTATACGTAGACGGCGACGTACTTCGCGCACCTGTCCATCCAATCAAAGGCAAAGAGTGCAGCTACATACGCCGATCGAGTCCAGTCCAGGAGCGGAGATGGAAAACCATGATGTCGAAGGTAGATCAAGTACTGATAAATCGAAGGGCTGTTCGACAGGATGCGATCTATCCAGGCTTCGGCGCTCCGATCGAGCTGCGCACTAAAAGCGGGCCAATCTGGAATGTCAAGCCACTCCCTGCCCGTTAGGGATTCGACAGCCGGTTTGGAGCGATCGATCTTCTGATAATAGCTCCCCAGCGTCTCCGTGTGCGCTGCGTCTATTGATCTTTCGAGAGTGGTTTCAAGGCCCCAATCGCTGTTTCCAACACCGCGAAACAGTGGCTCCGCAAGGGGCCGTCCGGCGTTGGCTTGCTCGTGTTCAATGCGCATGCCAGGCAATGTCTCATCGATCAGTTCTCGAAACTCGTCCCAGCACTCAACCTTACGTTCCTGCACCGTAATTCCCCTTGGATATTCTACACGCAGGATGCTGCCGTAAGTCTTGAAAATGATCGATAGTCGGCAAGGGGCGCGCACTTCTAGCGTTTGACAGAGGTGATGGCGCCAACTCCACTGATCGGTGTCCAGCGTGGCCTTGGACGCCGCTGCGCGAACACCGGTCGATTACAACCGGAAGTCACGCGGCGGGCCAGTTGACGTAAAACGCGCAATCCACCGAAGTGGCTTCGGGCGACGCTTCCGGTCGTATCGTCGGCCACTCGGACATTGGCCCCAAACGGCCTTCTGGGAAGTTGCCGTCAAACGGGAGTCCGAGACCGGATCGAGCCGAGGTCATTTTGGCTACGCGCTGATTTAACGCCTTTGCCAGGCGAAGCCGCAGTAAAGCGGCGCGGCCGGTATTCCGGCAGTTGACGGGGGAATGGCGTTCGACGGATCTTATGGACATGGCGTTTCCCGGCCGAGTTCGAATTGGTGTTGGCCTTGCCTTCGGGGTGCTGCTGGGAATATTGGAAGCCCCCGCAGCCGCGCCGGCCGTAACCTACCACAAACACATCGCTCCCATCCTGTTCGAGTACTGCACTCCCTGCCACCGTCCCGGCGAATCCGGACCGTTCTCGCTCATGACGTACGCGGAGGCCCGCAAGCGCGCCGGCCTGATTGCGGCCGTGACGCGGCGCAGGTACATGCCTCCGTGGCTGCCCGCGCCGGGCTACGGCGAATTCGCCAACGAACGCCGCCTCACCGGCGCCCAGATCGAACAGATCGGGAAGTGGGCTTCCGAGGGCGCTCCGGAGGGCGCCGTTTCCGATTCCCGTCCGCCGCCAACCTTCACGCCGGGCTGGCAACTCGGCACTCCAGATCTGGTCCTTCCGGTCTCCCGACCGTTTCCCGTGCCTCCTGACGGACCGGATGTCTTTTGGAATTTCGTGCTCTCGCCGGGCATCCGCCAAACCCGCTACGTCAAGGCCGTCGAGGTGCGCCCCGGCAACGCCCGCAGCGTTCATCACGCCAATCTCCTCCTCGATCGCGCCCGATCCAGCCGGCGCCAGGAGAAAACTCCGGAGGAGGGGTTTCCCGGCATGGACCTGAACATCGAGACCGCGACCTTCGATCCCGACAGTCACTTCCTGTTCTGGAAGCCCGGCGCCGCCCCTCGCATTGAGCCTGACGGCATGGCGTGGCGACTCGATCCAGGCAACGACCTCGTCCTCAACGTTCACTTCCATCCCACCGGCAAGCCGGAGCTGGTCGAGCCCTCCATCGGCCTGTACTTCACCGGCAAGCCCCCCACCAAATTCCCCATGCTTGTCCAGATCGAGCGCGACAGTGCCCTGAATCTGGCGCCCGGGACTCGCGATTTCGCCATCTCCGACGACTTCCGGCTGCCGATTGACGTCGACGCGATCGCGGTCTATCCGCACGCCCACTATCTCGGAAGCCTGCTGGAGGGGTTCGCGACGCTGCCCGATGGTTCGCGGCAATGGCTCATCCGCATTCCACAGTGGGATGTCAGATGGCAAGCCGTGTACCGCTGCCGCAAGCCCCTTTTTCTCCCGAAGGGAACCGTGATCTCCATGCGCTTTCACTATGACAATTCCGCGGACAATCCGCACAACCCGAATTCTCCGCCCAGGCGCGTGGTGGGCGGAAATCAGTCCACCGATGAAATGGGACACCTGTGGCTCCAGGTGCTTCCGCGTGGAGAGGGTGACCGGCGCGCGGTGTTGCAGGAAGCGCTCATGCGCCACCGTCTGGAAAACGATCCGGCCAATGCTGCGGCGCACTTCAATCTGGGCGTGCTTCTCCTGAGCCGCCGGGACACCACGTCCGCGATCCGCCACCTGCGCGATGCGTTGCGTCTGGACCCCCAGCAGCCGATGGCGTGGAACGATTTGGGCGCCGCCCTGGAAGCGGAGGGCAAGCTGGAAGATGCGCTGGAGCAGTTCCGGCACGCGCTGCAGATCCAGCCGGACTACACCAGCGCCCGGTTCAACCTGGCGAACGGGCTGGCCACCCAGGGAAAACTGGACGAAGCGGCCGCGGACTTCCGGCAAGTGATTTCCGCCGAGCCTGGAGACACCGCCGCGCGCCAGCAACTCATCGCGATCCTGATCCAATCCGGCAACGCCGCAGCCGCTGAAGGCCGGCTGAGCACCGCCGCTGCCAGCTACCGCGAATTAGTCGGGCTGCAACCCGGCGATGCCGACTTGCGAAACAACTTCGGCATCGTCCTGTCGCGGTCCG
>JBGPKH010000728.1:0-4357 GCA_041485845.1 Bryobacteraceae bacterium | reverse complement strand
TACGCAACCAAACCGTGATCGACATGCTGCAGGCGGGCGACGTGATCGTGGTGGATCTTTTTGGCAAGATCGACGGCGGCACATTCGTGGGAGACAAACTCGCCTACTATATCTGGAAGACTACGGGTACCGGCATGGTTGTGGATGGCGCCATGTTCTGGCTGGGGAAGATCATCCCCACTGGAATGCCGGCGTACTACCGCGGTACCGCCCCGGATGCCCTGAGCAACGTCATGCTGACGGGCATCAACATCCCGATTCGCATCGGCAACGCCACCGTGATGCCCGGCGACGTGGTACTGGGAGACGAAGAAGGGCTGTTGTTCATACCGCCTCACCTGGTGCAGCCTTCTCTCGACGCCGCGGCCGGCACCATGGCTCGCGACGAGTGGATCAAGCAGAAGATGGACACGCGGAAGTACAAGTCCAGCGATCTGTACGGGACGCCGAGAGACCCGGAATTGCGCAAGGAGATGGACGAGTACATCAAGACCCATCAGCCTCCGAAGAAGCAATAGAGGTGGCGCAGGCGCTTCCGCCTGCGAATGGAGTTTGGCCATTTCCGAGTCAGAGGTGGGACAGACGATCGGTTTTTGTCGTCTGTCACCCGCCGGCGTTCGGGACCGCCCGCTCAGTAATAAAACTTCGCCGCGATCTGCAGCGTGCGATTGCCGCTCGAACCGGTGATCTGCCCGAAACTGGTGTCGCCGAAGCTCGTGTTGGGCATTCCCCACTGCGGGCTGTTCTTTAACGCATAGGCTTCCAGGCGCAACTGCACGTACTTGCGTTCCGTGATGTTGAAATTCTTCATCAGGGTCGCGTCTTCGTTCACCAGAATCGGCCCGCGATAGCTGGAGAGGAATCGCGGCGTCGAGCCGATGAGGTCCGGATTCACCTGCTGGAAGGCGTTCACATTGAAGTACTGATTCAGCTTGTCGCGGGGCGAGCCCGGCAAGCTGGGGTCGCCGGCCAGGTTAGGCCGCTGGTTTGCCGAATTCCACAGGTTGCTGGCCGATTGGGTGATGCCCAGCGGCGTTCCGGAGGTGCCCGTGACGATGGCGCTCAACTCCCACCCGCCGATCACGCCATCCAGGATCCGGTTCATGTTCTGCCCCATGGCCCTATGGCGGCCGATGGGCAACTGGTAATCGAAGCTCACGACCAACCGGTGGCTGCGGTCGAACGTCGCAACGGAACGCTCGTTGCGGAGGTTGAAGATGTCCTGCACGCTCGAACCGCCGGCGAGCCAGTCCACGTCGGTGCCCGACGAGTCCGAGTCGCTGATCATCTTGGAGAAGGTGTAGTGGGCGATGGTGCTCAGGCCGTGCGAAAACCGCTTCTCATACTTCAACTGCAACGCATGGTAGATGGAGTTGCCGATGTTCCGGGATGCACGGTAGCCGCCCACGCTCGAGTAGTCCGGATAGGGCGTAAGGAGCCGCCTGAACGGGATGGTCGGCTGATTGAACGACGTGGCCACCGGATTCGTGATGATCCCGTAGAAGGGGTTCGCCACTTGCGCGTTCAGCCCGAGGCCGGATGTGCCGCGTCCGTAGCTCCAGTAGAGCGGATTGAGGGTGTTGAGTGCGGACACCACGTCCCCCGACCCGAAGTACAAGTGCGTACCCTTGGTGCCCACGTAGTTGATTTCGAACACCCCTTGTCCGGGCACCTCGCGCTGAATCGAAAAGGTCCACTGCTGGTATTGCGGGTTGTCGTCTTTCGGTAGCGGCGTGCCCGCTCCCATTCCGAGGAAGAACGACGCATTCTTGCCCGGCGGATAGGTCAAGCCCACCGGCCACGGATTCGCGAACGTGGCGTACTGCGTGAGGCCGCTGTCGAGGCTCCACGGGATGCTGGAATCGGTGAACCCATAGGCCGTGCCTACCTCTCCCTTGATGGTGTGGCGCGAGACCACGTAGAACAGGCCGTAGGCTGCCCGGAGGGAGGTCTTGTTGTTCAGCGCATAGGCCAAGCCGAAGCGCGGCTGCACGTTGTTATAGTCCCCGTCGTACGGGGTGCGATGGTTGTCGTCGGCGAACTTCATCAGGCCGTTCAACCGGTTGGGAAAAATCGCTTTGAGCGAGGCCACGTCGGCGATGGGGGATGGAGCGCCCAGGTCCATCCAGTTGATGCGGTTGAAGCGGTCCGTTCGCGGAATGTCAAAGTCGTAGCGCAGGCCCAGGTTTATCGTCAACCTGCGGGTGACTCTCCAGTCGTCGTTGACGTAAGTCCCGAAATACCCCGCGGACTGGGCGGTCGAATAGTCGATCGACACCTGGCCGCCGCTGCCCCAGCCAAGCAGCGCCGAGGCCAGCCCGTCTCCCTGGGTGGACGAGGAAACGGTTGGATTCTGTGCGGTCGTGTTGCGGGAGAAGCTGAACGCGCCGTTCGGCGTGTTGGGCTGATAGTAGTTCTCGTGCAGCTTGCGGAACTCGGCGCCGGTCTTGATGGTGTGACCGCCAACAATCTTGGTGAGCGAGCCAAGGTACTGGTACACGTCTTCGTAGCGGTGGATGATGGCGTAGCCGCCGGCGCCCATCGACCGGTATTGAGCCGAGAACTGCGGGAACGCCTTGGTGCCGGTGCCCGAGGTCATGTACGCGGGGAGGCCCAGGGTGGTGGCATCGAAGCCGGTACTGAGCGGGTCGCGAAGCGACTTTACGCGCAGGACGCCGGCGCGCAGGGCGATAACCGTGGTCGGGCTCTGGGTGCGCGTGTAGTCCATGATGAAATTCTGATCGCGCTCCGTGCCCGGATTGCCGTTGAAGGAAATATTCCCCACCAGGTTGGCTACACCGCTCTCCGCCCAGTTGGCCCCGTAGCGCGCGCTGAGCCGCTGCTTCTCCGAGAAATTGTGGTCGATCTTGACGTCCACCTTGTTGCCGTGGCTCGGTGTGCTGCCCTGGCCAAACCAGTTGTTGTTGCGCGTAAAGGGATTGCCGGGCAGGTTCGGCGCGGGGTAATACTTAATGAAATTCAGCGTGATGGGGTTCTGCCGCGAGAGCGGAATAATATTTCCAGGGAGAGGGTTCCGCAGGGTGTTGCCGTTGGCATCCTTGAACGTGTTGTAGGGATCGAACAGCGGCACCAGGTTGCCATTGGCCAGGCGGGTATCCGAAAAGTCGCCCGCCAACTGCTGCGCCGTCGGAACGTTGGACAGGCTGGTCGTCGCGGACAGCGCCTGCACCCGGTCGTAATCGGCAAAAAAGAATGTCCGGTTCTTGCCGTTATAGATCTTCGGGAGGACTACCGGCCCACCGACGGTGCCTCCGAAGTTGTCGCGCTTGGAGTCGGCCAGCGGGCTGTTTCGGGCGTTCGAAAACCAGTTGTTGGCATTCAGCGCATTGTCTCGGCGGAAATAGTAGCCCACGCCGTGGACCTGGTTGGTGCCGCTCTTCGAGACCATGTTGATGACCGTACCGCCGGAGTTGCCGAACTCGGAGCTGAAGAAGTTAGTCTGGATCTTGAACTCCTCCACAACGTCCACTGTGGGCGTGTACTTCACGTCCGTGACGCCGCCGTTTTGCTCGATGCCGGTGAGCGGGCCGCCATCCAGGAGCACCTCCGAGGCATTGTTCCGGACCCCGCTGGAGACAAAGTTGGTGCCCGA
The DNA here is from genome assembly GCA_041485845.1 of Bryobacteraceae bacterium. Classification (GTDB taxonomy): domain Bacteria; phylum Acidobacteriota; class Terriglobia; order Bryobacterales; family Bryobacteraceae; genus OMOG01. Next base: position 744 of record JBGPKH010000728.1, on the reverse strand, counting down.
GCCAGTCGGGATGACGCCTGGCGCCGATAGGATCAAGGCCAGAGGGTTGCGGCCGCTGTTGGGCATCGTCATGATGATGCGGTTCTCCACCACCTGCCCCAGAGCCGCGGAAGTCGTGTTGATCAGCGGCGCGGAGCCCTGCACGTCGACTGTGGTGGAGATCGAGCCGACCCTGAGCTCGACATCGACGGTAGCCTGTTGTTGCACTTCGAGGCGAAAGGCTGGCTGGGTGGTCTTGTCGAAGCCTTGCGCCTGCACCGTCAGGACGTATCTGGCCGCCGGCAAGGTGGTCAGTATGTATCGGCCCGACGAATCGCTCACTGTCGAATACTCGACATTGCGATCGGCATCGGTTACCGTGATCTTGGCGGCGGGCACCGCGGCTTTGGTGTTGTCGGTGATCGTTCCCCGGATCGACCCGGTATACGATTGGCCCCATGCCACGGCGGAAAACAAGGACAGAGAAACCAGGATATTGCGCACGATCTTACCCCTTTCCGAGTTCTTCTCGAGTGCGTGAAATTTGGGCTTAGTTTACGTCTTGAGAGTGCCCTTGTCAATGACATTTCGTCCGTTGTGTCAAGCCCCGATAGAAATGTCCCCGTTCTTACCCCGATAGAAGTGTCCCCTTTTTGGCCGTTGAAGACGACCCGTGTGTCTTTAATTAAAGGTGTTCTTCCTTGCTGCCGCAGGCTGTCGGGGCGGTGGGAAAGTGGAAATCCTGCTTTTGGATTTCCACTTTTC
>JBGPKH010000727.1:0-4365 GCA_041485845.1 Bryobacteraceae bacterium | reverse complement strand
TAAACGTCCGGCGATAAAATTCGACGGGGTCCTTGTATTCGTCCGAGCCCTCACCCAGATAGACCTGCCAGAGATCGGCGGCGAACTCGGCTTGCTGGTAGCGGCCGGAAGCCACATCCGGGTGTGGCGTCACGATCTCCCGCCACGGACGCAGGCCTGTCGCGGGCTTGCCTTCTACCGCGATGCTTGATTCCTTCCGCTTCTGAGTCCTGAGTTGTTCTTCGAACTTGACGCGCAGGATCTCGGCTTTCATCTGTTCGACGGCCTCGACCTGTTCCGCCGAGACCGCCGCCAGCAATCGTGAAATGCTGTCGATGGCGCGGTAGGCGTCGTCCGTCGAGAAGGCCTTCTGGTGCGCCCACTTGTTCCGCACATCGCGGAGTTCGAACGCCAGGTTCCGCTCCGAAGGGCCGAGGATCTTCTTGAAGCAGTCGTTCCACAGCTCGCACATCACAGACAGCAAAGCCTGCGTATCCCAGTTGAGGGACGCAGGGCGGCCGGTCTGCTGCCAGTCCGGAAAACTCGGCCGCACAGTGTCAACCCAGCGGTCCTTATAGGTTGCCTTCAGCTCGCGTTCCACGTAGGGGCGCAATCCATCCTTCAGCAGATCCAGAGCTTTGCCGACTCGTTCGCTATTCGTGATGGCCATGTTGGATTCGCCTTAACTTGACGCGGCTTCCGGCAGCCGGCTAGAGATGTCCGCCCGCACTTGTTCGGCAAGAGCACGGCCGAGTGCCGCTTCCTGGGCGTCGGGCTCGTAAGGCGCACCGGGGTAGCGAAATTGCCATGCGTACTTTGAGAGCGCCATCGCCGGATCGAGAGCGGATTGCAGTGCCGGATCGATCAGGGCGCACGCCGCGGCCAACTCCTGTAGCTCGTGCGTCTTGCGGAAGGCCGTTTGGTTCCATGTCAGGTAGGCTTTCAGGTACTTCTCCGCTGCCTGCTGGCAATGGAAGAGCGCCGTGGCCGGCAGTTCGGTTGCGCAAATCTCGGCCGCCCGCAAGTCACCCTGCGCGCGTTGCACCCATTTTCTGGTTTCGTCAAGCAGCCACTCGTTCGGCGTCATAGAGGAGCCTCCCCTCTCGCACAACCGTTGCAGGCAGCGACGCGACCACATAGGCCGCGCGTCCCTCGAAGTCGGACCGCCGCCACGGAATGACGTCTACGGCATGGCCGATCCCGCCGATCGCCTGGCGCAGGCGTCTGCCGCGCATCACGTCCTCGGGGGCGTCGTCGGGAACGACGACGAGAAAGTCCAAGTCGCTGTCGGCGCCGGCGTCGCCGCGCGCCTCCGATCCGAATAAATAAACGCGGACCGGCTGGCAGGCTTCCACCAGCCTCCGTGTAATCTCCGCAATGGCTTCTTCTCGAGTCATCTGGGCGGCTCCCTATCTATTGGAACAGTTCCGAGTGCGTCATGGATGGGGGCGCCACAACCAGAATAGCCGTACACCCTCCCGCAGGGTGCGCGCCTCAGCCGGCGAATAGCGGCGCCAAGCGGCGCCCAAGATCGGGATAGTACTCGTACAACTCGCACGCAGCCTCGCTACCCGGATCGAGCCATCCGGTGTGCAAGGCCCGCTCAACAGCGGCCCGCCGGCTGGCGCAGGCCCAGGTTAAGCTGTCTGCGTCACCGAAGATCCACTCAGCGATGCCGATAACGGTTCCCTTCGCGAAGGCCTCCGCGTCGGTCCTTGCGCTAAGAAACTGCACCCAGACACCGGGCGTGTTGGTCCGGCGTGCGAGTTCCATGCGGCGGTGTCCGTCCACGACGTAGATTACCCGTGTCTCCGGATCGCGCCATACGCTGATCAGGCCGGCGCAATCCTCAATGAACACACTGACATCCGACAGGTCCCAATCCCGCACGTCTCGTGGGTATTCGCTGCGGGACTGGAACCGGTCCGGATCGGTCTGTATGCAGTCAGTGGCCAGTTGTTGAAGCCGTTGTTCCTGTTCGGTTGTGTCCACGGCAATTCCGCACCTCCTATTTCAACTCAAATGCCTCCGACGCCATGGATGGCCACGCCACCACGAGGCTGTTGTAGTAACCCGCCTCTTCCGCCCAGCCTTTACGCTCGCAGAGCGTGTAGAGCCGGTAGGCGAGGTCGCGGGCGATCTCGGCCATCCCACCGATCTTCGCTTTCAAGTTCGCCGTCTCCGCTTCGCCCTTCTGGTCGAGCCGCCTGATCAGGTGCTGGGTGACTTCCCATACCGTGAGACGCTCAATCGCGGATGGGTCCCAATCTTCCGGAAGTTCCTCCCGGCGAAGCAGCCGGACTTTGCCGGCGCGTGAATGGAGCAGACCAGCCTCCGCAAGGTGCGAGATGCTGAGCGCTTTCGCCGTGGCCAGCACCTCGGCTTCGCCAAAGGCGCCTTCGTCGAACTGGTGCTGCTCGAACCAAGCCAATGCCCAGCGCGTATCTGGGTCGAACTCGCTCTCCAACTCGGAGAGTACCTCGTCGAGTCCCTGATTGATTAGCGCCAAGGCTGTTCGGACTCGCATCGGCGAGCCGTCGGTTTCGAGCACCTTCTTGTACCGGGAGAAGACTGCCATGCCGGGTCCGATCGCGGCTTGCGCGAGATCAACGGGCGCGATGTTACCTTTTTGCAGATTGCGGAGTGCCTGCGGCAACTCCCGCTTAAGGGACGCAAGGAAGTCCTTTCGGGTGGTGATGGGTGCGGATTCGAGACGAGGCCGACAGGCCAGGACTATCGATGAAGCGAGAGCATTTGTCCCGAGCGAGATGCTTCGCCCCAGGCGTTCGCTTCGCGAAGGCCATGTGGCTGTGATTTGAAAATCAGCGCGCATCAGCCCTTCCAGCATCGTTTCCCATCCAGTAGAGGTCACGGTACCGCTGCCTTCTTCATCCTCGTCCGTGTCGGATTGTTTGAAGGCGTAAAACACAGTAAGTGGATAGTTGGGATTTTGAGCCCGTTGCATCTTTACGAAGGCTTTCCCAAATCCGTCCTCAAAAAACGTTTGGGCGGCCTCTTTACTCCCATTGAAGCGAAACGGCGTCGCAACGAGTTCTTGCTTTTTGGGCACCAGCAGTGTGCTGAATAAGTCGGGATATATTGCCGACAGACTTCGTCGCAACCAGACGTAGAAAAAGTCGGAGAGGTCAGCGTATCCGATATTGTCATAGTAGGGTGGATCGGTAGAGTAGCACGCAGGAATGGCTGCTGCCCCATGACACCCATCAAGCTGCCGCACGGCACCTGTGATTCCGACCGGAGACGTGGCCAAGCATCTAACCACTGATTCGAGATTGCCCATGAAGTTGCCGCCGGAGTCGCTGAATGGATTTACCTCTCCAAAGTCCCACGTCATGCCCAATGCGTGGCGCCGGAAAGTGCTGACAACAAGCTCGTTCTTCGGCTGGGCACTCCAGGTAGCCAGAGTACTCCAAAAGTCAGCGCACTTGTCGACGGCGAATGCCAAATATGATGCAATGGCATCGGCATAGATCGGTGCGCCGCCATCCGTGATGGCCTGCCGCCGGGCTTCACCGATTAAGTCGGTGAACGTGGCTAGGGCTACGAGTTGCCGCGAAGTGAAGAGATCACGGAATGTCGTAAGACCGTATGCTGGTGGCGAGAACCAGCGGGGGTTATCAGAAAGTGGCTGTTGCAGCCAATCGGCCGTCGGGGGGGCAACGTCAGACTGGTCATCGCCTTGTGGCGCTAGGTAGATTCGGGTGGATTTGCCCTCGGCGACTATCGCAAATGGAACGATGCCGAGTCCATGAGCGCGCACTTGTTCCTTTAGCTGAGGGTCCTTGACTGGTGTGCCGCAAAAAATACAGCGACTCCGTCCCCTGCCCCTCGTGCCATCTGGAGTACCTTGCTGGCCGGTCATCACCTCAAATCGAACGGACCTCGTGGCGTGGTTAATAACTGGCTGAATCCACGTCTTCTTGCCGGGCTTCATGGACAGGTCAAATGACCGAATTAGTGGCATTCGAGACCCGCAAGCGGGATTCGGACACTGCGCAGTCCGCGCCCATAACCAGGCAATGACAGTCGCCTCATCTCCGGACGGCAGCTTCACCTTGGGATAGAGATGGCCAATCCGCTCGAACGCTCGGTCTCGCATCCACTGCCCGTAGTAACGAACGTCATTCGCCAGGCCGCGCGCTCCCATCCACATGCCTTTGCCGCTCATCTTCTTCTTAGCAGCCGGATTCACGGGTGCTTGCCCTGCGAACTTGGGCGGGATCTCGATGAGCGCCTTCGTAATGAGGACCGCGACCGGGTTCAGGTCGCTGCCGTGCGCTTCCAGCCCCAGTCGCTGCGCTTCGAGTGGAATCGACCCACCACCACAGAAAGGATCGTAGATGGGAGGCGGATTGCCGCCAGTGG
>JBGPKH010000726.1:0-4373 GCA_041485845.1 Bryobacteraceae bacterium | reverse complement strand
GGCGCGGGCTCTGCCACCGGCTGCGGTGCGGGCGCCGGCTGACTGGTGTCGTGCGCCGTTGGCTCGGGCGCCGGTTCCGCGCGCACGGCGGGCGGCGGCGCGGCCGCTCCGCCCCCCTCGGCGATGCGCGCCACCCCGGTGTTGATCCCCACCGTCTGGCCTTCCTCCACCAGGACCTCGGCGAGCGTTCCGGCCGCGGGTGAGGGAATCTCGGTGTCCACCTTGTCGGTCGAAATCTCAAACAGAGGCTCGTCGCGCTCCAGGCGGTCGCCGGGCTTCTTGAGCCACTTGGTCAACGTCCCTTCGACAATGCTTTCGCCCATCTGGGGCATCACTACGTCGGTCATGTCAGTTCTCACTTTCCTGTGGGGACCGCGAGCGCGGCGGTCTCCATCCGGCAATCGAAAATACGGCCGAAATGCGCGGCCAGAGTCCGGGAAACTTCTTCCAAAGTCGCGCGAGCGCCAAGCCGCGCCATGGAGGTTACGGGCCTGGTCAATCCGCACGGAACGATGTATTGGAAATAGCTCAAATCGGTGGCCACGTTCAAGGCGAATCCGTGGGAAGTCACCCAGCGGCTGAGGTGCACTCCGATGGCCGCGATCTTCCGTTCTTCCACCCAGACGCCGGTCAGCCCGGCGATCCGTCCGGCGTCAATGCCGTAGCCGGCGAGCGTATCGATGAGGACTTGCTCGACCGCGCGCACGTAGGCGCCGACGTCGCGCTTCCATTCCCGCAGGTCGAGGATCGGATAGCCGACCAGTTGCCCCGGCCCATGGTAGGTGATATCGCCGCCGCGATCGGTGGGATAAAACGAGATTCCCGCGCGGCTGAGGACCTGCTCGTTGGCCAGCAGGTTTTCCGTGTGGCCATTGCGGCCGAGCGTGATGACGTGCGGATGCTCGAGCAGCAGAAGCTGATCGGAGACGAGCCCCTGCTTGCGCTCGGCGACGACCTGCCGCTGTAGCTCCAGCGCCCGGCCGTAGTCGATCCGCCCGAGTTCTCTTACCTCGCACTTACGGCTCGGCATGAAACAACCTTCTCACCGCTCCCTTTGACCGCGGCTCAGTAATGCACCTCTTGACCGAGCCGCGACGGCCCTCGCGTTTGGCGAGCAAGGGAGCGGTCCCACAAGTCTTACGCATTAATTGCCAGCCCGTAAACGGCGTTGAACGCTTCGCCCATGGCCTCGTAGAGCGTGGGGTGCGCGTGAATGGTCTGCATCATGGTTTCGACCGTAGCCTCGGCTTCCATGGCGGCGACGGCCTCGGCGATCAGCTCGAACGCCTCCGGCCCGATGATATGTACCCCCAGGATCTCGCCGTACCGCTCGTCGGCAACCACCTTGATGAAACCCTCGTGGCGGCCCAGGATGGTGGCGCGGCTGTTACCGGCGAAGGGAAACCGTCCGATCTTCACCTTGCGGCCCTGGGCGCGGGCCTGTACCTCGGTGAGTCCCACGCTGCCGATTCCCGGTTCCGTATAAGTGCAGCCCGGGATGCGGTTCTTGTCGATCGGCACGGCGGGCTTGCCGGCCGCGTGCGCCACCGCGATCATGCCCTCGCGCGTGGCCACGTGGGCCAGTTGCGGCGTTCCCGCCACCACGTCGCCGATCGCGTAGACGCCCGGCTCGGCGGTCTGCTGGCACGGATCCACCTTGATAAAGCCGCGATCGAGCTCGACCCTGGTATTCTCCAGGCCGATTTTTTCCGAATTCGGCTTGCGGCCCACGGCCACCAGCAGCTTCTCGGTTTCGAGCGCTTCCTGCTTGCCGTCCTTGGTGGTAAGCGTGAGCTTGACGCTGTTGCCGGTCTTCTGAATGTTCTCCGCGCGCGCGCCGGTTTCCACGCGAATCTTCTGCTTCCGGAAATTCCGCTCGAGCTCCTTCGACACGTCCTCGTCTTCCACCGGCACGATGCGCGGCAGCATCTCGATCACCGTGACCTCGGCGCCGAAGCGCTTGAAGATGGACGCGAACTCCACCCCCACGGCGCCCGCCCCGATGATCGCCAGGCTCTTGGGAACGGCCGTGAGGTTCAGGATCTCGACATTGGTAAGGATGAATTCGGGATCGGGCTCCAGGCCAGGCAGCATGCGGGCTTCCGAACCCGTGGCGACGATGATGTTCTTCGATTCGAGAGTCTGGGTGCCGGAGGCGCCCTGCACCTCGACTTTGCCGCCGCCCTGCAGCGTCGCGTAGCCCGAGATCCGCTCGACTTTGGCGCGTTTCAGCAGCATGGCCACGCCGCTCGAGTGCTTGTTGACGATGCCGTCCTTGCGGTCCTTGACCTTGGGGTAATCGAGGCGCGGGTTTTCGCAGTAAATGCCTTCCTGCTCAGAATGGACGAAGCGCTCCCAGACGCCGGCGGTCTGGAGCAGCGACTTGGTGGGGATGCAGCCCACCAAAAGGCAGGTGCCCCCCAGTTTGGCCTGTTTTTCGACGAGAGCGGTCTTCAATCCGTACTGGCCGGCGCGGATAGCTGCGGAGTAGCCGCCGGGACCACTCCCGATAACAATCAGATCGTAGGACACTTTTTTCATTCTACCTGTGTCACCGGCGGGATCGCCGGTGCGTCTATGAAGTGAAGCTTATGAAATGGCTCCTGATTACACTGATGCTGGCGTCGGGGCACGGATTCGCGCAGTCCCAGCCGGCGCAGAAGAAGGCCGCAGCCAAGGGCGCCGCGCCGGGCCAGGCGCAGGCTCCGGCGGGCCGATGGCCCATCGAAAATATTGCCATCGAAGGCATTCGCATCTACACCCGCGAGCAGGTTCTCGCCGTGATCGGGCTGAAGACCGGGCAGGTGGCCGGCCGGCCGGAATTCGAAGCCGCGCGCGACCGCCTGGTGGCGACCGGCGCCTTTGAAACCGTGGGCTACAAGTTCGAACCCGGTCCGAAACGCGAGGGCTACGTGGCGACGTTTCAGGTGACCGAGGTGCAGCAGGTCTACCCGGTGGAGTTCGACAGTTTGCACGTTTCATCCAAGGATCTGGAGGCTGCGCTTCACGCCAAGGATCCCATCTTTTCGGTGGAGAAGCTCCCGGCCACCCAGCCGGTGTTGCAGCGCTACTCCAGGTGGATTGAGGAATACCTGGCGGCGAAAGGCGTGACGGAGAAGATCGCGGGCGCGGTTGCTCCGGGCGATCCCGGAGACTACGTGATTGTATTCCGCCCGGCGCGGAACCTGCCGGCAGTGGCCCAGATTATCTTCGAAGGCAACCAGGTGGTTCCGCAGAACGTGCTGTGGGAAGCGATCTGGAGTGTAGGGATCGGCCTCCCATACACGGAAGACGCGTTCCGCCAGGTGCTGCGGGCCTCGATCCGGCCGATCTACGAAGCGCGCGGCCGGGTCCGCGTGGCGTTCCCCAAGATCCGGACCGAGCCGGACAAGGATGTGAAGGGCGTGAACGTCTTTGTCACGGTGGATGAGGGCGTGAGCTACGAGCTGGGAAAGGTCGCGATGGAGGGGCCGAGCCCGTTGCCGCCCGAGGCGCTGTTGAAGGCCGGCGATTTCAAGAGCGGCGACGTGGCCAACCTGGACCGCGTGAACGAGGGCCTGGAGCGCATCCGCAAAGCCGTGGTGCACGCGGGATTCATGCAGGCGAAGGTCGATTCGGAGCGCAAGATCGACGATGAAAAGAAGGCGGTCGACGTGGTGGTCCGGATCGCCGCCGGTGCGCAGTTCCTGATGGGGAAACTGAGCATCGTGGGGCTGGACCTGGACGGCGAGGCGGAGATGAAGCGCATCTGGACGATGACTGCGGGCAAGCCTTTCAACCCAGATTATCCGGACCTGTTCCTGAAGCGCGTCCGCGAGGGCGGCATGTTCGACGACCTCGGCCCGACGAAGTCCGACTACAAGCTCAACGAGCGCGAGCACACCGCCGATGTGACGTTGCGGTTCACCGGCGCCAACCCGCAGCAGGGCCGTCCGCGGAGGGGGCGGGGCCGGGGCGGGGTGGAGTTCTAGCCCTACGCATAGGCGTTAGAATAAGCGCGCCAAGACTAGCGCTGCATAGATGCATCGGGAGTTTCCAATCTCGCGGTGTTGACACGCCCAAGGCTTTCACATGTAGGAGAAGGGCGTTTTCGTCCGAGTGGTGTCTTGCAGCGCGGATCGGCGGAAAACCCATTTCCGTCACAGGCCTCGTTCAGAGTCCGGACTCCTGCTTCCACCTGTTACAGAGGCGGCCACAGATCTTCTCCAACAAGGCACCAGGGGGACTTCTCTCGTAACAGTTCACGTACCCCAGTCGATTTTCCTGGACTTTTGCTCAAAAGTATGTCATTTTAGCCTGGATGAATGCGAGAGCCGCTCGGCGCGCAAGCAGCAAGCATGCAACCGCGAGTCGGCATGCGCCCGCGCATCCGC
>JBGPKH010000725.1:0-4378 GCA_041485845.1 Bryobacteraceae bacterium | reverse complement strand
GGGTGAGGCTCCGCTCGAAACTATTCTTCAAGACATCTTGACCCTGACAAAACTGAACTACAATACGTGCATCTTCGGTGACGGGCTTCCTATCACGCTGAAGTTTGCGAACGCCGTGGGCGAAATACTCACTGCGGGTCCGATCAAGGATGTTCCGCCGCTGCCCTTCAGCCACTATATTTAGCGTCCACAGACGGACCACGTTGTCGCCAGTCTTGATGAAGTCAAGGCGGCACTTGAGCGGTTGACGGCGCATCCGGAAGTTGACGGGCTTCCAGAATCGGTTTTCCCGCACGCCGTAGTGTTCATCAGCGCCCGTCCAGTTGACCGAAAGTGGCCTTCTTTCTATTGGGTTGCTGACGGTGCACCACGGCGGTCCACTTTCCGGAAAGAAGGTTTCACGGCCGGTGGCAAGCACTTTCCGAGATGGAGTGAGAAGGCCGGCCTCCGCTGGGATGCGGTAAGCTCCCAATGAAGCGCACTCGAAGTGCAAAAGGAGACCGGCCATGAAGAAGCGTAGCAGCTCTCAGAAAAGTTCGGCGCGTCCTTGGACTGCGTGGTGGGGCGTGCCACAGGACGACCGCCGTAGTGAATGACAGCACGATCGTCGCGGCTAGCTATCGGATACAGTGGAGATGAGTATGACAAACGACGAGACGATACACCGCGCACTCTGCCAACTTCCGGATAGCGGCGTGCGAGATCGGGCGCTGGCGGCGCTGGAGAGGCTGCGCGCCGCACTTTCAAAGGCCCGGGAGGCGATGTTGGATCCGGCACAGCCGGCACTGACCAGCAGGGAAAATCTGCCGAGATCATCTGGGGTAAGCACGGCACCGGACCGGGCGAGTTGAATACGGTCCATTCGATCGCTATTGGTTCAAAAGGAAACCTCTATGTTGCCGACCGTGAGAATGTGCGTCTTCAGTGTTCTCCCGACGCGGAAAGTCTTTGGGCGAGTGGAAATATGGCGGACAGTTTTACACGGTAGCCTTCAGCCAGAGCGGTGAGTTTTGTGCTGCAACGCATCCAAAGGGCGTTTCGCTCGACAGCGAGTTTAATGTCGTCAAGATTGACCTCGCTAACGGAAGATCCCCGGAAAGTTTGAAGTTCGCTCGCACGCACTCGCCATAGCGCCCGACGGCACTCTATTGCCGGCAACTTGGCCGCAACATCTGGACAAGCTGATATACTCATACCGTTGAAACGGAAGGGCACGACACAAGGAAATGTTCACGAAAGGGGACGGTCGCGATGGCTGACATGATAGAAATGATTCCTGAGAAAACGAGATGGGAGATTGCAACGAAAGGATTGACCGGCGCATACATTGCAATTTCTAATGCCTTACAGCGGGCTGTAGGACAGAACAAATTTGAGGAGTTTAATGGGCCGCTCTGGCATCAAGCAGGGAAGGGAGCCAAGGAATTGGCTGATTCCCTCGGATTAGCCACTGAGAATGCCGGCGATGTCGAAGGGGTGATGCATCTCCTTGCTAAAGCGGCAATGGGGCCGGAGTTCAAGTTCGAAATTGTTGAATCTACCGAAGACAGATGTGTGGGAAAGACTACTGAGTGTCCCTGGCACAAGAGGTGGAAGGAGTTAGGCATTGACTTTGATACTTGCGGCGCAGGGCATCAGGCATGGGGTGATGGAGCCGCCGAAAGTCTAAACCCAAATTTTACTTTCAGACTTACCAAGAATATGGTCCGCGGCGACTCGCATTGCGAGTGGGTAGTAGAGCGGAAGAAGTAGAGTCAAAAGTAACGATAACGTCTTTGTAGGTTCAAGGGCGGCCTCTCGGGGCCGCCTGCACGGACGTGGGAGTCGCCGAGCAGACGTTCGACCGGCAGCGAAAAAGATCACTCCCGGCTTGTAGGCCAGCGTTTGGCATTGGCGCCCGGACGCGGTCCCGCGAATTCGGCCTTGGCCGATGTTTGTCCGTACGCGGCCACCAGGAGGGCGGGCGCGAGCATGGCGATCTTGAATATCCCTCTCACGAGGGAAGAGTATACCAGAGCGGGCGGGGCCGGTTGGGGGGCTCTCCCGGGAAAACGGAGAGAGACCGCTGCCCGCGCGCGCGGCCGCCAGCCCATCGCTCATCTGCACTCAATATCGAGCAGTTTGCGCGGCGAATCGACCGGCGCGGCCGGTGTTGGCGTGCGGGAAGCCCGATTCTGGAAGCCCGCCAAACTTACGGATGCGCCGTGATCCAGGAGCAAACCCGCCGTATGATCGGATACACTTAACTGAATCACGCATATGCCACGTTCCGCAGGCGACAAGCTCGGCCCGTACGAGATCGGCGATAATGACCACTTTGTCATGATTTCGCGACCCGCCCGGAGCACCCGTCGCAATAGTTGCACCAGCGGCCACTGCAACGGAACAACAATTCATCGGTAAGGTTTTGTGCGGACGGATTCCTCTGCGCCCCGGCCCAGACGGTCAACGCCCAAAGTCAGGCGACGGCTTTTGGGCTTTTGAGAACCGGGCTGGACTTGACAGCGGAGTCGACCCAATCGTAAGGCTTATCGGGGCGAATGAACGGCCAGCAGAGGAGCCCCAGGAAATAGACGCTGGCGAGAATCGTAATGAACATCGGCCAGTCGTTTCCGGTCCTTGATAAAAGGAAACCGCCGATCATGGTCGAACTTGCGCCGGCCAGGTTGCCCATGAGGTTCATCCCGCCCGAGACGGATGCCGCGTATTTCCCGCCGACGTCCATGCACGACGCCCACGCGTGCGGCATCACCAGGTCATTGAAGAAGGATGCGGCGGCCATCAACGCCATGGTTGAGTTCACGTCCGGCATGCGTGCCGACAGGGCCAGAAACACGCCGGCTCCCAAAAAACCGGTGCTCGCCATCAGCTTACGCGTACGCGCAATGCTCCCGGTCCACTCTGTCACGCGAGAGCTGATCATGCCACAGAACAGCGAGCCGATGCCGTTGAACAGCAGCGGGAAAACGGCGTACCTGGCGCTCTGGGCGCTGGTGAGCTTGTGGTGTTCCTGCAAGTAAGTCGGCAGCCACGTCAGGAAGAAATACCAACCGAAGGAAAGGCAGAAGTATTGGGCTGCGAGCAGCCGAACCGACCGCGACGCCAACAACTCCCCCCAGGGCACATTGCCGTGGCCGGAAGATTGGACCTGCACGTCCTTCATCAGTTCGAGTTCCGCCGCATTGACGCCCTTGTGTTCGCGAGGGTTGTCCCGATACCAGCGGTAGAAGACGATCGCCCAAACGATGCCCAACGAGCCGAAGATCACGAATGAGAGACGCCAGTTCACGTACTTGAGCACCCACACTACCAGCAGAGGCGTGAACGCGCCGCCCCAGCGAGCGGCGGTCCAGAGGAATCCCTGAGCCCGCGTCCGTTCGCGCGAGGGCAGCCAGGTGGTGAACGACTTGGCAATGATCGGGAAACAGCCGGCTTCGCCCGCTCCGAACAGAAAACGGATCACCACCATGGAGCTGAGATTCCACGCCCATCCAGTCAGCGCGGTGAAGGCCGACCAGCCGAGCACGATGCGCAGCAGGCCCTTCCGCGCCCCCACCCAGTCGCCATACCATCCGCCCGGTATCTCGAAGAGCCCATAAGACAGCAGAAATGCGCTGAAGACCGTGCCCATCTGGATCTTGTTCAAGCTAAGATCGCGGGAGATCAGGGGAGCCGCCTGCGCGATGCAAACCCGGTCGATGTATGACAGGATCGCGAGGGTCATCCCGAAGACGACTACCCGGTGCCGAGCGTGGCTGGGATTCATTTAATCGGCGCCGATCATATCAAAACGTCAGTTTCAGCGCCACCTGCAGAATGCGCGGCGCGAGGGCCGAACTGGTGACGCCGAACGTGTTCCCGTTGTTCAACGATGCGCCGGGATTGTTGAAGCGGGCGTGGTTCACGACGTTGAAAGCCTCCCAACGGAGATCCGCCTTGATCTGTTCCTTGATGGGGAACGATCGCCACACTGCCGCATCCAGGTTCCAGTTGGCGCGGCCGGGAATGATGGCGACGCCGGCGTTGCCGTAGACGCCCGCAGTGTTTTTCGCAAACGCGGCCGTGTTGAACCACTGGCTGAGGCTGTTCTGGGCGACGCGCCAGTCGCCGGCCACATTGGGCCGGTCCGACCCGACCCCGGTGAGCGAGTTGTCGGCGCCGGAAGTGATGGTGATCCATGAGCCGCTCGAGTAGGTCAAGATGCCGGAGGCCTGCCAGTTACCGGCGAATCGCTGGACCCACTGCGAAGCGAACTTCGGGGTGCGGGTAACGAGCGAGAGATTGAGGACCTTGCGGCGATCCGAAGCGCAATTACCCCATTCCGCGCGGCGGTTCCGGGGATCCTGATAGGCATTGCCGATGTCCTGGCCGTTCTCGC
>JBGPKH010000724.1:0-4398 GCA_041485845.1 Bryobacteraceae bacterium | reverse complement strand
GAGCACGTCCGCCGCATGGTGGATTCGGCCAAGATTTACCGCATGGAACATCTTGGATACTCGGCCGAACAGCTTGCGGACGCCATGCTGGAACTGGTACGCGTCAATCGGATGGAAGCCTGCTACCTCCGCCCCATCGTGATGCGCGGTTATGGCGATATGGGGGTCAACCCGACGAAGAACCCCATCGATGTCTACATCGCCTGCTGGAGTTGGGGCAAGTATCTCGGCGAAGAGGCACTGGCGGAAGGCGTGGACGTCTGCATTTCCAGTTGGAACCGTTTCGCGCCCAACACCTTGCCGGCGCTCGCCAAGGCCGGCGCCAATTACATGAACTCGCAGCTCATCAAGATGGAAGCGCTGGCCAACGGGTACTCGGAGGGCATCGCGCTCGACACCGCCGGCTACGTGAGCGAAGGCTCCGGCGAGAACATCTTCGTGGTGCGCGACGGCAAGATCCACACGCCGCCGCTGGGCGCGTCCGTGCTGCCGGGCATCACGCGCAACAGCATCCTCACGCTCGCCGCCGAGCTCGACATCCCGGTGGTCGAAACCATCGTTCCGCGCGAACTGCTGTACATTGCCGATGAGGTGTTCTTCTCCGGCACCGCGGCCGAAATCACGCCCATCCGGTCCATCGACCGCATCAAGATCGGCAAGGGCCGCCGCGGACCGGTTGCCGAGGCGCTGCAGAAGGAATTCTTCGGGATCATCAACGGGACGAGACGCGATAAGCACGGCTGGCTCTCTCCGGTTCACGCGAGCCAACCCGCTGCTGTCGAGTAGCGGACCCGCCGTTGTCGAGCAAGGAAAGGACGCCTGCGCAACCGTATGACCACCTCCCCCGAGATTTGCCATCCCGGCTGCGCAGCCGCCTAATGGACTCTCTCTTTGTATCGCGAGCGCGCTTCGAAAGCCAGCACGTTTTCCGGCGCGCGGGTCTTTTTCAACAAATATTTTGCGCAACCACTCCTTATACTTAGAATCGCTAACGTGTGGCAAACTTGTGAATAAATCAACGGTATAACGAAGTGTTTCGGTAAGAGCATGACGAAGTGTTTTGGCAAGCACGTTTCCGGCGGCGCCATCGAGGTGGCGTTCGACGATTCGATTCGCTCCGTGACTCCGGCTGAGACGGCCATTGACACCTTCCTCGCTCCCGGCTGGATCGACATTCAGGTGAACGGCTTCGCCGCCGTGGACTACAACGATCCGCATTCCTCGCACCAGGAAATTGCGCGCTCCATTCACGCGCTGTTCTCCACGGGGGTAACGCGATTCTATCCCACCGTGATTACCGGCCCGCCTGAGGGCATGGAAGGCGCGCTGCGCAACCTCTCGCGCGCCAAGGATACGCTGGCCGAGGGCGACGCCATCGATGGTTTCCACGTCGAAGGGCCGCACGTCAGCGCGGAGGATGGACCGCGCGGCGCGCACCCGCGCCGCTGGGTGCGCCCGCCGGATTTCGACGAGTTCCGCCGCTGGCAGGATGCCACCGCGGGCCGCATCCGCATCGTCACGCTGGCGCCGGAGTGGCCGGGCGCACCAGAATACATCGAGAAGATCGTCGCCGAAGGCGTGGTGGCCTCGATCGGCCACACACAGGCCAACGCCGCGCAGCTCGCCGGCGCCGTATCCGCGGGTGCGACGCTCTCCACACATCTCGGCAACGGAGCCCATACCGTGCTGCGGCGCCACCCCAACTACATCTGGGAGCAGCTTGCCGAAGACCGGCTCATGGCCGACTTCATCGTGGACGGCATCCACCTCGACGCCAGCTATCTGAAAGTAGCTCTGCGGGCGAAGGGAATCGAGCGAGCGGTGCTGGTGACCGACGCCGCCACTCCCGCGGGTGCGGCGCCGGGCCGCTATCGGCTCGGCGAGCTGGAAGTGGAGCTGACCGCCGACCAGCGGGTGGTGCTGGCCGGCCAGGACCGGCTGGCGGGAAGCGCCCTGCGCATGGACCGCGGCGTCGCCAACCTCGTCCGCATGGTGGGGATGCCGCTGGCCGATGCCGTTCGCATGGCCACGACCAACGCGGCGCGTGCCGGCAAAGTTCCCGGCCGTACCGAAGGCCTGGCGCCGGGCGACCGCGCCGACCTGGTCGAGTTCCGGTTCGATCCGGAAGCAGGGCGCATGGAGGTGCTTGCCACCTGGGTCTCGGGACGCCGCGTCTTTACGGCCTGAGCGCGAGCGCCACCGCGGCGTGTGCGTGCAGCGCGGTCGAGCCGTACACCGGCAGATGTGCGCGCCGCACCGTGGCAAACTCTCCGTAGACCGATGCCGGATGGGTCGGCGTAGAAAGGCTCCTCCATAGTGAACCGCGTGCCCAGCAAACCAACGCATTTGTGTCCTGACTGCCGGACGCCCGCTGCCGTGATATCCGCAATGTGCAGTAGAGGAATCTGCACGGCTCACGAGCGATTGAAACCGCCCCCTCAAATGTGGCACAATCAGGCAATTCTGACCGAAACGGAATTCGTCCTCCACGGGCGTTTGGGAGAGCTTGTTCGGCTGGCCGCCGAAACGGCAAGGTTTTGCCGCGAGCATTCTCTCGGCGACGAGGTGGAATTCGATCTGAACCTGGTTCTGGAAGAGTTGTTCACGAATTCGGTCAACCATGGGGGGTGCGCAGGAATGGAAAACGCCGTGCAAGTCCGCTTGCAACTTCTCAATAACGCCGTACAAGCCGAATTCGCCGATCGCGGCAGGCCCTTCGACCCATTGACCGCTCCCGAACCCGATCTCCAAGCCGGCCTGGAAGAGCGCAGCGTGGGCGGTTTGGGAGTTCATCTGGTGCGGCAAATCATGCGCGACCTGGAGTATCGGCGCGCGGGCGGCTGGAATCGCCTCACGATGCGGCGGCCATGCTGACAAACAAAAAGGCGGAAATCCCGATGATCCAACTGACACAGGAAACCAGGTCCGGGTGGTGCGTAGTAGGCGTTCGCGGCCGCGCCGATGCGGAAGCCGCCGACGAATTGGAAGGCGCTCTGCGGGCGGCCCTGGAACTACATCCCAAAGTGGCGGCCGATCTGGCCGCGCTCGACTACATTTCGAGCGCCGGCCTGCGCGCCGTCATCCAGGCTGCGCGCGCCGCGCAGGCCAAGAACATCGAGTTCGCCGTGTGTTCGCTCAGCGCTCCCGTCCAGAAGGTTTTTGATATGAGCGGTATGCACCACATCATGCGAATTCATGGAGAACTGCCATGCTGACCATGCTCGAAGAAGTCGTTCTGCTGGCGGTGGACGAGAAGAATGGACAATTGCGCTCCACCCGCGAATTCGGCACCGCGTACGCCCTGGTCGGAGCCCTCTTCTTCGACCTGGCGATGGCCCGCAAGATCGACACCGATACCGAAACGGTGCACGTCATCGATACCACTCCCACCGGCAACGCCACGCTCGACCGGGTCCTCGGCGAGATGGCCCGGCGCACCGATCTCACCACCGTGCGCGGTTGGATCGAGGAGTTGTTCCTGCGCCGGCAGGATCTGGAAGGCGAAGCGCTGGCTTCTCTCATCGAGCGGGGCATCCTGCGTCACGAGGTGTCCAAGCTTCTCTGGGTGATCGACGTGGAACGCTTTCCGATGGTGGACAAGAAACGCCAGCAGCACGTCAAACTGCGCCTCGCACAAGCCATCCTCACCGATGAGATTCCGGACACGCGCGACATCATGCTGGTGAGCATCGCCGAGCCTTGCGGGCTGCTGGGCTACGTCTTGAGCTCGTCCGAGCTGGAGAACCGGAAGCAGCGCATCGCGATGCTCTGCAACCTGGAGACGATCAGCCGCACCGTGACGGCCGCCATTCTCAACCTGGACGCAAGTTTGCGCCAGACCATGACCAAGGTGGTCTGACGCCGCCTATCCTTACTCCGACCGCAGAGCGTTCATCGGGTCTACTCCCGCAGCGCGGCGCGCGGGGATGTAGTTGGCCACCAGTCCGACCAACGCCACACCGCATACCACCGACACATACGTCGCCACGTCCCGCGGGCTTACTCCGAACAGCATCGTCTTGAGGAATCGCGCGGGCAGTTGCGAGGCAATCAGCCCGGCCACGAGCCCGATCGCCACCAAAAGCATACCGTTGCCGATCACTACCCGCATCACCTGCTCGGGACGCGCCCCTAATGCCATGCGAATCCCGATCTCGCGCGTGCGCTGGCTCACCGCGAAGGAGATCACGCCGTAGATCCCCGCCGCGGCCAGCACTATGGCCACAACGCCGAACGCGGCAAACAGCCAGGAGTACGCGCGTCGCACCCACAGCGAGCGGTCCAGGCGCTCGCTCATGGTGCGGATATCGAACATCGGCAGGTCGGGGTCCAGTTGGCGAATGATATCGCGCGCGGGAGCGGCCATGCTGTGCGGGTCCATCGCCGCCCGCATGACCG
>JBGPKH010000723.1:0-4409 GCA_041485845.1 Bryobacteraceae bacterium | reverse complement strand
GCCGGGCGCGAAATTCGGAGGATTGTTGCACAATTTCGTCCCCATGGTATCGATCGCCTACGAATATTGAAGCCAGCGAGTATTCCCTCCACTGTATGACGGCCGCGGCTTACCTGCCGCGGCCGCTTTTTTTCGCAATGGACAGCAGCCGCATCGCGTGCGACTGGGACGGCAATGAGCCCGAAGGCAGACCGGAACATTGCGTCAGAATTTCTTGGGCCACTTTTGCCGCCCACGAAAGACGGCGATGATCTCCAAGTATTCGCCGCGCACACGATACGGGATGATGTATGGAGTGTCGGGAACAACGAGTTCCCTCGTCCCCGGCACGCGGCCAGGTCTGCCCATCCGCGGGTGCACAGCAAGCAGGTCAACACTCCTCAGAATTCGTGTTGCAACTGTCGCTGCGTTTTGCGGATTGTCTTTGGCGATGTAGTCGCGAACCGCAGTGAGATGCCGGATGGCTCGGCGAGACCAGACTATTCACCGCGGCGGATTGCCTTCAGGGGACTTCCCCCACGATGTGAGCCATTTTGAGACCTTCTCATGGCTCACGGCACGGCCCTCGTCAAGGTCTACGAGTCCTGCGCGGATCTCCCCAGCCTGCCACTCTTCGGTCTCCACGTACTGGGCGATAGCCTCAGCGGCTAGAAGTGATCTGGAACGCTTTGAACGCTGTGCAAGAGCGTCGAGGCGTTTCTTCGTCTCCGTATCGAGGCGAATGGAGAGGATCTCTGTCATAGCCGTGCTTCAGTTGTATTCCAACTCCCACATTACCGGAAATCTGAGGAATTGCCAAGGCGGCTGGCGCTGGCGGCGCTGGCGCCAGCCGTGACCTGCAAAAGCGTTCGACGATTCGCGGATGTTCCCCGGCAGCAAGCTGGTGGTGAGCCGCCGTGGCGGCCGCGGCGTACCTGCCGCGACCGTTTCTTATGTCCACTCCGTAGACAGAGGCGATGCCCATCCGGTAGCCACTGTGCGCGCGCACGCAAATCGCTTCTCCGAGTAACCATTGTCGAATCATCCGATTGTCCTCCTCACGCGCCCGGCAGCCCCCGTGCACATCAGATTGTCAGGAGGGTTGGATATGATCGCCGCCACCCAGGAATGCAACGTGACCCACGTGAGCTACAGCGAACCGGCCCCGCTGGTCGACGTGATGTTCGAACAACTGGAATACCTGGTCGCTCACCGGAGTGCGATCTGCACCCCCGGATGCAGCGAATGCGCGCGGCTCGGGCAGGTCCAGCAATGGCTGCTCCGCCCGTTTCGTGAGACCGGTCTCCCGGTCTGTCAAAACCTGCAGCCTGGCGCCTCGCTCTCGGCGTATTAACCTCGCCGCCTGTCCGGCCGCGGCGTAATGCAATGCTTCCAAGCGCGTGTTGCAGCGCCTTCCCCGCGTGACCGTCGAGTCCGTCATCCGCAAGGAAGGCCGCCGCTGCAACGCCGTCCTGTCCTGGAGCGATGGCGTCGAGCCCTACAATCGGTACTCTGCTCGCCACGATGGGCCCCGTGCAGCTCAACATAGATTAATGGCTCGGATTAATGGCTCGCCGAGCGTCTGAGGAGATCGCTGAGGTCAACGGTGTGTGGTTTCGGGTCTCCTCTCGACGCTGCTTGTTGGATCGCCTTGGCGCGCCGCTGGCATTCCTTCGCCTTAGCCTTTCGGTTCGTGCGCTCCGGCACGACTGCACAGGAAAACAAGATCCGACCAACCAGAGGACTCTCTCGGCCCAGGATGTTCTCGGCGACTGCCAGCGCCCTCTTGTAGAACGGCTCGGCTTCGGTAGGTCCGTGGACAATGAACTGAAATGTCCCGACATTCACGACTGATCAAGCTGCTGCCCTACGGCGGCAGTGCTGCGAGGGTCCTCACTACCCTGCATGAAGCAGCGTTTCCTGCCGGTTTTGCCGGAGGTGTTACGGCGTGGCATCCGCTGGCGGTTTCACCCGATGGCAAGTATGCGCTGATGACTCAACAGGATCACCGCCAAAGCAACATCATGATCGCCAAAGGGTTTCACTGAGCGGGCCTGGGGTCGGGATCCAGGCTTCCCACAAATTGACTCGGTCACGGCCGTGCTCCACGCGATGGCGACCGGCTCTCCGCCCGCAGTGTTGACCGGAAGAACGCAGTGTTCCCGCTCACGCGCCGCCGAGCACCTGCTCACCGCCTGCGTCCACGAAAGCGGCATGGATTTCAAGCCGGCGGCGTTCCGCCTTCTGCGCCAGCTCTCTGAACCCGGGTGCCCCGCGGAGCGACTCGAGCCACGGATCGTGAGTCAGGGACCACGCGCACACGAAGCCGCTATCGATCACTTTACAGAGAGTCGCGATGGCCTTCTCTCGCTCGTTGATCCGTGCCAGGTGGCGGGCGATGTAGAAAAGAGATTCCGGGTCTGGGGGCAGGCTCTCCAGTTCCGGAATAGCCCTCGCACATTCCGCGAAGTTCCCCTCCAGACAAGCCCGCAGGGAATGCATGATGGCCCCGAGCAGGCCGACTGCCCTTCCAGTGCCCTCGCGCTCGCAAAGCCGTTTTAGCGCTTCCTCGTTGCGGTCCAACGCGGCCAGCGCGGCGGCGTCCAGGTAATAGCCGGCCTTGGTGTCGTAAAAAGCCAGCGTCTTCTCATACTCTCCCAGCAAGAAGTACGTGTGCTCGGCGCTGGTGACGACGTGAGGATCGAGTCGCCGCGCACAATGGTGGGCGGCAACCGAAGCCTCCAGCTCGTCGCAATAGCGGCAGGCCTGCACCAAGCCCGCGAAAAGGTCGGGGTCGTGGCGTCGGAATCGCGCGCGCTCCAGCAGCCGAACCATGGCTTGCTGCGCGCGGCCCTGGTCGCATTCCATCGGCGTATACAGGTTGTGCGCCAGTGCCAGGTCCGGATTCAGGCTGAAGGCCCGGCGGAACTCCTCATCGGCGAGCTTGAGATTTTCTTCGGTGTCCTCGCCGAGCTTTCCTATTAAGCGATGGGTCCTTCCCAGACGCGCCCATGCCGGAGCATAGTCCGGGTCCTCTTCCAGGCACTGAACATAAAGATCGCGTGCCAGCCTCATGTTATCGATGGTGCGGTGCACCAAAAGTTGGTTCGCGCGAAGGTAATATTCGTAGGCCTTGGCGCTGCGGGGCACATCGTGCCGGAGTATCCGCCGTTCCCGGTCGGTCAGCGGCAGCATCAGAGACTGGACAATCTGGTTAGACAGGCCATCCTGAACCTGGAAAAGATCGTCCATGGACACGTGCAACGCGTCCGACCAGATCAGCGTTCCACTGGGCGCTGCCAGAAGCTGGCAGGAGAGCCGGAGCTGCGCGCCTACGCGTATCAGGGAGCCCGTGAGAATGGCGTCGACATCCGCCTCGACCGCGATCTTCTTCGGGTCTGCCGCCTGCCCTTCGAACCGCAGGGCCACCAGCGTCGAGCGCACGGTCAGGCTGTCGAGACCGGAGAGAGAGCTGCTGATGGCGTCCGGCAGGCTGTAAGCCAGGAATTCCGTCTCCTCATCTTTCCGGAGAATACGAAACGGCAGCACAATCAGACGCGTGGCTGTCCGGGTTGGCGATGCGGCGACTGTTCCGGCGGACGTCGTTGCGGCGTCCAGCGCCTCAGCCATTTCAATCGCCGAAGCATAGCGATCTTGTGGCCGCTTGGCCATGGCGCGCCCGATCACCCCGTTGAGCGCTTCGATCTCTCGCGACCCGCCGAGCGCCGGCGGTTGGTGGTGCATCACCTGGTACAGAACATCCACCAAGGAGTCGCCATCGAACGCCCGCTTCCCCGCGAGCATCTCATGAAGGATGCAGCCGGTCGCGAAAATGTCGGAGGCCGGGCCGGCCGCCACGCCGCCGGCCTGTTCCGGCGACATGTAGTGCGGCGTGCCGAGAATCGTTCCGGGAGCCGTAAGGTTGGTCACCGTCGGCGCGGCCCCCCCAACGGTTGGGAGCGAGGCGCCGGTCGAGCGCGCCAGCCCGAAATCGAGCAGCTTGACACCGTGCGGAGTCAGGAAGACATTGGAAGGCTTCAGATCGCGGTGAACGATACCGAGGCCGTGCAAGGCGTCCAGAGCCGCCAGGACCTGGCGCGCAATCTGCACGGTTTCGCAGGTGGCCGGCGGCCCGGTCGCCAGACGGCCTGCCAATGACTGGCCCTCAAGCAACTCCAGCACCAGGAACAGCGTCTCGCCGTCTTCGTCCGCATCGAACAACCGGCAGACGTTCGGGTGGCTGACGCGGGCGAGCGACCGGGCTTCGTGCCAGAGCCGCTTTCGGGCTTCCTCTCTTTCGCCCATCCCCCGGATAGTCTTGATCGCGACGGCCCGCTCCAGCCGTTCGTCCCAAGCCTCGTAGACTACCCCCATGCCGCCCTCGCCGATCTTGCGCACAATCCGGTAGTGCCCGATCGTCTGCGGCATCG
>JBGPKH010000722.1:0-4416 GCA_041485845.1 Bryobacteraceae bacterium | reverse complement strand
GGCTTGATCTTGTCCCAGAACTACTGGGGGACCCGGTTCGCCAGCGGACTGTACCGCCCGGCCGTGACGCTAAGCTACCTGCTGCAACATGGCGCACCGATGTGGGCGTACCACGCGGTGAATCTGGGACTGCACCTGGCGGCGGTTCTGCTGGCGTACCGGCTTATCCAGCGGGTATCCCCGCGAACCGCTTTCTGGGCGGCCCTCATTTGGGCTGTCCATCCGGTCAACACCGAGGCGGTCACGAATGCGGCCGGAAGGCCGGATCTGCTGGCAGCGATTGCCGTCCTTGGCGGGTTGCTGCTGTACCTCCGCAGTGGATTCGATATCGTAAACTACCGCTGGCCGGTTCAGCGGCGGGCTACACTCCTCGCGTTGGGTGCGGTTACCTTCCTCGGCGTCTGCTCCAAAGAGTCCGCAGTGGTTCTTCTGCCGCTGGCGCTCCTCCTGGGTTGGTCCACCCGTCGCCCGCCTGACGGCGCCATCTGGGCGATCTCGATTCCTATCGGCTTCATGCTCCTCGTCCGGGCCGGCCTTTCGATCTCCTGTGGGATGGTCAAGCCATTCGTGGACAATCCGGTTGCGGGAGCGCCCTGGTTTATTGGGAAACTCACGGCGGTCAAGGTTCTAGGTAAGCTGCTGCTGCTGTGGATCTGGCCGGCCACGCTTTCCGCCGACTACTCCTACAATCAGGTGCCGCTCTGGGCCGGCCAGTGGCTCATCGCATGGCTCGCGGCCTTATTGGCCCTCCTGATTATTTGGGCAACGCGGCGCCGGACCGCGGCGGCCTTCTGGGTTCTTTTCGTCTTTGTCGCCTGGTTGCCCACTTCGAACCTGATCGTCACCACCGGGTCGATCATGGCGGAGAGGTTCCTGTATCTTCCAGGTATCGGACTGGCGGCTCTGCTGGTACTCGGCATCCAGTGGCTTCCGAGTCGTACGGCTTTCCTGGCCCTACTGGCATTCTGTGTCCTTTTCGCGACCCGTACTTTCGTCCGCAATCAGGATTACCGGGACGACCTGACGTTCTGGGCGGCAACCGTCGAGACTTCGCCCAACAGTTTCAAGGCCCACACCCAACTGGCGGTCGAGTTCTACAAGCGCGGACATCCGCAGGCAGCCGTGGCGGAAGCCGAAGAGGCCATCCGCATCCTCGATCCGCTGCCGGACTCGCTCGACAGCTACGAGCCTTGGGCCGAATTCTTCCACTACTACCAGGCGGTAGGCGATCAGAAACGAGCGCACGAGATCGGCTGGCGCGTGGCGCAGATCTTCAATGCCGCCCCGAAGTGCAAGCGATGTCTAACGCCGGATTCGCCCCCTCCGGACTCCGCGCGTTGACCGCGGCGGAGTAGCCTCCGCCGCGTCCCCCAAAACCATGGCATACCCGACAACCATACCGCCGAGTTTCGCGGGCTACGATTTCACGCGTCAACTGCGGATCTCAGTATCTGGGGCGCCCCGACCCAATTGCTCGACACACCTGCCGTCACCCAAGCCGACGCCACAGAACCAGTGAGCGCGTACGGTTCGCACGCAGTAGCAGCCTACACCGATCCTGCCGGAATCGCGATAGCGGCGGAATGGGAATGCAAGGGGAACGGAGGGGGTAATGCCGGCGCAGAGTCGGCGCTTTTTACCTTCCTCGGGATCACGCCCGTGCCGGATCTCGGCTTCGTCCTCTCCACCTTCCATGGAGGCCGCGTGCCGAGCCACGCGAACGATAGCGATGTCACCGTCGAGTTGGTCCCCCAATGAGAATCAACCATAGGGTTACGACCGTACCCGGAATTCCAATCAACGTCGCCACGGGTACGCCCGAGGCCGGCCCCTCCCCGGTATACGCGCGGCAGGTGCTGGTCCAGATGGCCGTCGGTAGCGGCGGCAGTTACGTGGATAACGCGCCGTCGCGCGAATTGCCGATCGATGTCAACGCCATGTGGGTGGAGACCCTGAACACGGACACTGTGAGGATTTCCTACGACCAGATGCTCTGAGGATTATCGAAATGAGAGTCAACCGCAAAATCACGGTAACCGCCGGAAGCCCGGTGAACGTAGCGACCGGGACCGATGCAGCCGGTCCCTCGCCCGTCTACGTCCGCGCCGTGTGCATCCAGATGGGAGTAGCCGCCGGAGGCGATCTCGGCTACGTCATGGACGGTATCTATGGCGGACGCATTCCCGACATCGCCAACGACTCCGATGTGACCGTCGAGCTCGCCGCCGCAACCTCGACCGTACCGGGGGGCATCTACCAGGACTGGAGCGATTCACGGGAGTTGCCGATCGATGTAAACGCCATGTGGGTGGACGGAGCTCATACAGGTGACCCGATCCGCACCAGTTACGATATCATGCTGTGAGAAGCCTATGCCCTTCCGCCCTCTGAAGAACGCCGTCGTTGTGCGGCTCCATCCCGATGCGCCCAGAGTGGTTGGATCGATCGTAATCCCCGATTCGGCGCACCACGGCCGGGAGTCCTGGCAGCACGCCACGGTGCTCGCCGTGGGCAATGGGCGGCCCATTCCCAAACCGGCTTGCCCGTGCTGCGGTATGCACCTGGAATGTCCGGCCTGCGGATCGACCGGTATCGACCGGCAGACACCGCAAGTCCAACCGGGCGATATTGTCCTCCTGGAGCGGGGCCTCGAACGCTCCGGATTCCTGGAGCTTCACGAGATCGACGGCGAGAAAGTGTACGTGGTGCCGGAAGAGCATATCCAGGTAGTCGTCGATGTGGCAGAGCCTGCGCCCGTGGCGGTTTGAGGGAGTGCCGGCATGCCCTTCCTGCGACCCTCGGCCTGCGCCATATGTGTTGACGCAAGCCTGGCGCTGCGGATGCGGCTGTTGCAGACACTACATGATCCTCACATTTGACTTTGCCGATGTTTTCAAGCGCACGACCTGGATTGGGCTAAACTGAAGTCCGCAGCTCGCAACCGGCTATCATTCCACCCGCCAGCAGTAATCTGTCCAGGGAGTCTACCATGCCTGCATCTGAAGTGCTCAAGGAGTTCCGTCAAGGAACTCTCCGTTCCGGCTCGAAACACGGGCCGGTGGTCACAAACCCGAAACAAGCCCTCGCCATCCAGATCAGCGAGGCCCGCAAAGAGGGATACGATATCCCGCAGAAGCCCCCGCAGTCGAAAAGCGGGAAAAGAAGCTCGGACGGCAAGGGCCACTACAGCGGCCACTAAAAGGAGTGCCTCCCATGGCAACGCTCAAAACAGCCGC
Source organism: Bryobacteraceae bacterium (assembly GCA_041485845.1). Lineage (GTDB taxonomy): Bacteria > Acidobacteriota > Terriglobia > Bryobacterales > Bryobacteraceae > OMOG01. The sequence continues at coordinate 1,180 of JBGPKH010000722.1, read as the reverse complement.
ACGCAACAAGATGCCCTCCAGCTCATTCGGTATCCCCGGAGAGCGGAAGTATCCGATGCCAGACAAGGCCCATGCCGCAAACGCCAAGGCCCGCGCCTCCCAGCAAGTTGCGGCTGGCAATATCAGCCAGTCAACAAAAGCTCGCATCGACGCCAAAGCGGACAGCATTCTGAAGCCGGCGCAGTCGAACGCCGGCAAGCGCACCTCGGACGGCAAGGGCCACTACAGCGGGCACTGATTATGAAGATGACGCCAGTCGAATCGGGAGCCATCCACTCCTGCGGTTACGACCCGGAGACTGGCACTCTCCGCGTCAAGTTCCACTCCGGCGGGACGTACGAGTATTCAGGAGTGAGCCAGCGGAAGTACGATGAGTTTCTCGCTGCCAGCTCCAAGGGCCAGCACTTCCACCGCCACATCAAGCCCCATCATGGGGGTTCGAAGGTGAGTTGATCCTCACCACAGGGAAGGATTAGCACCCGCAAACCCTTTACAGGGCGGGGCTTTCCTGGTGGGTGTCCCGCGTGTCGATTTTTTCGGGGTCTTCATGGACATCGGCATCTCCTTTCCCTGAGCGTAGCAGATTCTCATAATCGCATTCGTCGGCGCCACTCCAGTAAGCCATCCCGCCATTTTCTTCCCCATGGGCGATTCACATATTGTCGGCACCGGTCTCTGGGACCAGACCATCTTCGGCGGAGGCGTGCCTGCGCCAGCCCCGGGCCCCGCTCCGGCACAGACCCTCAAAACCGCGATCCTGAATCCGGCGATCCGCATCGCAGGGGTCAGTCTCGCGCCACAACGGCCCATCGCACCCGAGATCCTGGCCGAAGCCTGCGAGATGTACAACACCATGGTGGACTTGTGGGCGACCGAGGAGTTGATGGTCTACCACTACTACCGGACGGTCCAGAATCTGGTTCCCCAGAAGATGACCTATACGATCGGGCCGGGAGCCGATTGGGACCTGGTGCGGCCGCCGCGCATCGAGTTCGCCTCGATCCTGGTCTTCGCGGGCATTGATGGCGCGGGCGTTCCGATCAGGCGTCCCCTTGAGATCCGGCATGTCCAGGACCGGGCTTCGGTCACGCTCGACAAGACTTATTCGGCGATCCCGCTGGCGCTCTATTACGACATGGGATACCCCATCGGGCTGGTCGATATGTGGCCTATCCCGAAG
>JBGPKH010000721.1:0-4419 GCA_041485845.1 Bryobacteraceae bacterium | reverse complement strand
TCGCCAGGGGCCCGATGATCGGACTTTCGTATAAGATCCTGCCGTCCCCCCTGACTACATAGGTGACGCTGCCGAAGTCCTTGCCCCCGTAGTCGTCGAGACCCATGTAGAACGACAGCGTCTTCCAATGCCCGGGTTCCAGTTCGTATTCCAGGAGGGACCTTGCATGTGCAAAGATGTATTCGCTGCCGCGCAGGGAAACGCCTCCTACGGAACCGGTCAGACGGGGAATCTCGGTGAAATCCGAACTGATCCTGCCGAAGAACGTCTTGGCTCGGACCGGGCTGTTCAGAACCGGGGAGCCGGTAAGCTGGATGTGCGGCCGCCTGTCGCCGGCCGCCGGAGCAGGAGTGGCTGCCGGCGCAGTATCTCGTGCGGCCTCCACACTCTGCTGTACCAGCCGGATCGAGATATCGGCACGCTCCAGAATGCTGCGCTGCTGGGGAGCAAAACTCTCGTACAAATAGGGCCGGTATTGCAGCGGGTGTCGCGTCTGATAGACGATGCGGCCTGGCGGCTCGGCGGCGAAGCACAACGCCGGCCACAGATAACTCGCATTCATGAGGACCAGGGGAGCGCTTGGCGGGCTGGCAGACCCTGCATCGCAACTCCCTACGCTGTCGGCCTTGGCGAAACTGCCGAATCGCGATATCTCCCGCAGGATCTCCGCTGGAAATCGCTGTGTCACGATAGGCGCGAAATTGAATACCACTTGCACCAGCCCCGCCGCCACCAGCGCGCGGCCGATCCACTTTGCCTGCCACTGCCGGACCCCATGCCACTCGTGGAAAATGCGATGCCAGCCGCCCGCGGCTGCGATGCAAAGGAATGGAGCCAGCGTGCGCGCAGTCCGGCCGTAAATGACCCACTTGCCAAAGCCGTAAGATGCCAGAACCATCAGCGCGTACAGCGCCAGCGTGGCCCAGCCATACAGTCTGACGCGGGTCCGGAAGCTGGCGGCCAATCCAATCAGAAAGATGAAAAGCATGCCGTGGTCTGCCGCCCAGAAGTACGACCACGGGATGGAAGGTCCCTCCGTGAACCAGCCTTGGTTCACAGCGCTGGAGAATTGTGCCGATGCCCGCAAATAGCCGATCCCGGTGATGAGAAGCAGACCGGCCGGAGGTAGCATCGTGCTTCCCACCAGGATGAGCCAGCTACGGAAGGGTCGCCGCCCGTGCCAGGCCGCCAGCAATACAACGACCACGATAAACAGGACGCTGCCATGATAAACCAATGCGGCAAATCCGCTCGACAAACCAACCAGAAAACTCTTGCGCCAGCCCGGCGCGGGATCGAGAGCGGCATACAAGGCGAGCAGCCCGAACGCCAGCGCGGCGTCGTAGGGCACCAGGTGCCGGCAGAAGTACAACAGGGGCGCCGACGCTGCGGCCAACCAGGCAGCCAGCAGGGCGATGGCTTTTTCGCCGCTGAGCCGTAGGGCCATGCCGTAGATCAGGGCGATTACACCAACCGAAAGGAACGCGTTAACCGTTGCCGGCAGCCAGGTGAGCCGATCCGTCGGTACGCCGGCTACGCGAGCCATGCCGATCTGCAGAGCCGCCACCGGAAACATGAGCACGTAGTAGCCGGCATGTGGAGGGTACGCGAGGATGACGGATGGGTCGTGAACCATGTCCAAAACATGGTCGTAACGCGCCTCGTCCCCGAAGAAATGCTGGCCGCCGGAAAATACCAGGAAGAGTCGGAGCAGGAGACAGACAATCAGTAAATTTCGAAGGGTCGCGTGCCGCACTTCACTGATCCCTAACCTTGAGATTCGACCACAGCAGTCGTCCGGTCCTGCCGCCCATCAACGTGCCGCGAGCCGGCAAGGCCCGTAGCACCACCGAGCACCCGCTACCGGACAATACTCCGAGAGCCACGCTCGCCTCCCGCCATTCCGAGCCGCCGTCCACCGGGATGACCTGCTCGAACAGGCTGCGGCGGATGGATTCGCACGCCAGGTCCACGGCGGCTTCCACCGGCGCCCGGGCATCGTCCGGCAAGCGCAGCGCAAAGTGGAACACGCGCGGCTTCGGCTCCGGGAGGAGTGCGAACCAGACCTCGATCGGCGCCAGCGTGACCAGGTCGGGCATCTCCGAACCCCGGTCGATGAATTCCACGCTCTGGTGAGCCGAGTTCAAGCGGACTTCGGGAGTAATTCTGGCGCGCGGATCGGGTGGAGTGTTGTGCCGGCCCGAATCTCCACGGAGCGCCTGCGCCTGACCGTCGATCCGCGTCGGGCTGGATGGGACGTACACCGCCGTCGAGTAGCGGCCCTCCGGCTTCTCCGCCAGGAACACCGGAGTCAGGGGTGTAACGATGGGCTGCCAGTCCACGTGTGGGTCCGCCAGAAACGGCGGATCGTCCATCACCACGTACGTAGGGCGGCCATCGGCCGGAGCCATGGCCTGTCGCCTTTCGGCGGCATCGGCGAGATTGGAATCCTGCACCTGGATACCAGGCGATCGAAGTAATTCCACCTTCAACGACCCTCTGACGCCATCTCCCACGGCAAACATCACCACCCGGATGCCTCCGGGCGATAGTGCGGCCCGCTGCTTCAGAAAATCCGCGACCTCCCGGCTGGGGTATCCGGATGCCCAGGTATTGACGAAAGCATGGCGAATCACCTCGGTCAGCGGAACCGTGGTCGGATAAAATACGATGCCGTAGTCCCGCACAACCAGAAAACCGGTAAGCAGGATAAGCGCGATACCGAAACCCCATGTGGCCGGGACCACCGCCACGCTGGCCCATGCACGGCTCAGCAGGGCGCCTCCGGTCTCCATTCCTTCCGCGGCGAGTGCCGCCAACGGAACCGCGGCAAAAATCAGATATTGCGGCAGCAGGATGGCCGCCGCTAATTGGAACGGCAGAAGGTATACAACTGCTACCGCCAGCCAGAAAAGGTCGGCACGGTTCCGCCGATACACCGCCGCCAGCCCCCCGAGCACCGCCAACGCCAGGAATGGTCGCGTGACGGAGTCCAGCACCCACGAAAAGATTTTGGTCCCGTTCGGCGCCGCCAACGCCAGGAGCGTCCCCCAACCGTGCCTCGCGGGACTTTGCCGGGCGATATACCCGGCCGCCATCACGTCCGCGCCCCAGCCCGACGCGCACAGAGGAATTAAGGCCAGAATCGGAACCGCATAACCGATCGCCAGGGACTTGATATAGCGCTTCCACGGGGCCCACCCGAAACAGGCAATCGCCAGGAGTGGGAAAGCCAGGAACAACAGGGCGATCATCTGAACCGTAAGTCCCAGCGCAATGCACGCACCGGTAAGGACCGCGGCTCCCGTCCCCGGATGCTTTGCCAGGCGCCGCGATGCAACCAGCGTGGCGGTTCCCGTCATCACCAGGAACGGCTCGGGCATCGCGATCCTGCCATAGAAAAAGGCGAGCGGGCACAGGGCATACAGCAGCGCCGGGGCCAACGCCCGATAGCGGCGGTCGTCTTCCAGAAAAAAACACCCGAGCAGCCCAACCGTGACACCCGCCGATATCGCCGTCAGAAATCTTGCCAGCCAGAGCGCATGGGACGCCTTCGGCAGGAATAACGCATACAGTGACAACGTGAGCAGTTTGGTCTCGCGCAGGTGGCTCAGTGCTCCGCCCGCCACGCCGCGATTGATATAGATGGCTTCATCCGTATTGGCTGGGATGGTGTCGAGACGAATGCAACAAACTACGATGTAAATCAGGGCGGCGGCCACCAGTACCGTCCGGGGATTGGGCAGCGGCAGCGCGGCTCTCTCGGCCGTTGCCATGGCTGCGCGATCCATGGATCCCGCGCTTTCCTGGCTCCCTGCCATGCTCCTTAGAATAGCGCACCTCTTTCCGTCCACCTTTTTGAACCCTGCGGGCGCCCGCGCCCCGTTATAGAATGTTCCCGGAGATGCTCATGCGAAAACTGGTGACGTGTTGGATGCTCGCGGCTGCCGCGCTCCATGCCGCGGTGAAACTGCCGGCCGTGATTTCCGACCACATGGTATTGCAGCAGGGAATGCCCGTCAGAATCTGGGGAACGGCCGACCCCGGCGAAGCCGTGAAGGTCGATTTTCAGGGACAAAGCGCCTCTGTGAAAGCCGCGGAAAACGGAAAGTGGACTGCGTGGCTGCGGCCTCTGGCCGCTGCCGGACCGCTCGAAATGACCGTCAACACACAGACCATCCGCGACGTGCTGGTGGGCGAAGTGTGGCTGGGGTCGGGGCAGTCGAACATGGAGTTCCGTATGTCCACCGTGGTCAACCACGAAGAGGAAATTGCGCGCGCCGGCTATCCGCTCATTCACTTGTTCCAGGTCAAGCGCGCCGTCACCGACCAGCCGCTCGATGACGTCGTCGGATCCTGGCAGGTCTGTTCCCCGGCCAGCGTGAAGAGCTTCTCGGCCGTCGAGTACTTCTTCGGCCG
>JBGPKH010000720.1:0-4436 GCA_041485845.1 Bryobacteraceae bacterium | reverse complement strand
GAGATGAAATTCTTCACGTCGCTCAGCTCGGCGGCGGGCACGGGGGCGGCGGCCATGCCGTCGAGCTCGGCGAGGATGGCTGTCATCGCGGGCTCGATCACTTCGTTGCGCACCTGGGTGACGGCCTCGAAGCCGGCGGCGTCGCGGTGGGTGTCGTATTCGCTGTGGGCGTCGTAGGCGAAGCCTTCCTTTTCGCGAATGTTCTTGAACATGCGCGAATTGGCGCCGCCGCCCAGGGCGACGTTGCCCACCATCAGGGGGAAATACTCGGGCGTGAGGCGCGTGGGCGCGAGGCGTCCGACGTGGATATCGGCCTGCACCGAGCCGGGGCGATCGACGAGAACGATCTGCCGTTTCGGCGCGGGCAGGTCGATCTTCGGCGGCGCGGGCAGCGCCTTCTGCTGCCAGGAACCGAACTGGCCGGTGATGATTTTGAGAAGCTCGGCGCGCGCCGGGAGTTTACCGATCAGGATGAGCGTGGCGTTGTTGGGAACCAGGTACGCATCGCGGAAGGCGGCGAGCATCTTGGAGTCGAGCTTCCGGACGGCTTCCGGGGTGGGCGCGATGTGGGCGTAGGGCGACGATCCGTAGAGCGCCTGCGCCATCTTTTCATCGGCCAGGAAGCCGGGCTGCGAACGGTCGGCCATCAGGCTCTGGATGCGGTTCTGTTTGTAGAGATCGACTTCGCCGGCGGGGAAGTTGGCGTTGCGGGCGACGTCGGCCATGAGGACGAGGAGGCGCGGCAGGTTCTCGGAGAGCGCGCCGCCCGCGATCCCCATGGAATCGGCGCCGGCGGATGCGCCCAGCGAGCCGCCGATGCCATCGGTCTCTTCGGAGAGCTGGCGCGCGGTGCGCGATTTGGTGCCTTCGGTGAGCACGGCGGCCGTGGCTTCGGCGAGCCCGGGCGTTTCCTTGGGGTCGAACTTGCTGCCGGCCTGCAAAGTGAGACGGGCGGTCACCAGCGGGAAGCGGCCGTCTTCCACGAGGACCACGCCCATGCCGTTGGGGAGCCTGGTCTCGAAAACGGGCGGGAGTTTGTAGGCGGGAATCGGCGGGGTGGCGGGCGGCTTGGTGCGGTCGACGGTTTGGGCAGCGAGGGTCAGCGAGAGACAGGCCAGGGCGACGGTTTTGCGAAGGACACCGTTTCGGAAGCACACACGGAGCCGGCAGGCCGATTGACAATCGGCCGCAGGTTGACAACCTGCCCCACGTGTCGCTCCAAACTGAACAGTATTGGCGCTAAGGGTCGACATTATTGGTTCCCCTTCGGATCGGGTTGGATTTCGAGCACGGCGCGCTTATCGGGCGCCAGGTACTTTTTCGCGGCGGCTTGAATCTGCGCCGGGGTCACGGCGAGGATAGTGTCCAGCTCGGTGTTGATCAGGGACGGGTCGCCATCCGCGATGGCATACTGCGCGAGCGCCTGCGCGCGACTCAGCGATCCCTGCATGGACTTGATCGTGATGGCGCGGATCTGCGTCTTCACGCGCTCCAGTTCTTTGGCGTCGACAGGTTCGTTTTGCAACCGCGCAATCTCCTCCTGCACCTGGTCGACAATCTGTTTGGCGGTGAAGTTCGGGTTGTGCAGAAGGAACAGAGCGTAGGGCTCGGGATCGCGATAATCCAACGCGGCGCCGAAGGGCCAGTTGAGATTGGCCTCGTACTGGATGACGGACTGCTTGCCCTTGACCAGGTCCTGGCGGATGCGGGAGCTGTCGCCGGCGGTCAGGATGGCGTCGATCATGTTGAGCGCGTAGTAGTCGGGGGAGCGGCGCTTGGGTCCGAGATAGCCGATCACCACGGCGGGCACGCGGGCGAGCGGGTCTTTGACTACCTGGGTGCGGGCCTGAAAGCCGGGCGGCTCGGTGAGGTCGGGGCGCTTGGGCTGCGGTTGCGACGGGATGTCGCCGAAGTAGGTTTCGATGAGCTTCCTGGCTTCTGGAACCTGGATGTCGCCGACGATGACGAGGGCGGCGTTGTTGGGCGCGTAGTAGGTCTTGAAGAACTTGGAGACGTCGGCGACGCTCGCGGCATTGAGGTCTTCGAAGGAGCCGATCAGGGAGTGCGAGCTCTGCCAGTTCTTGAAGATCAGGGTGGGCCAGACGTCCACGATGGCGGTCTGGTAGGGCTGGTTGTCGAAGCTCAGACGGCGCTCCTGCTTCACCGCTTCCTTTTGGTTCTTGAGGTTCTCGCCGGTGATGGAGAGGCCGCGCATGCGGTCGGATTCGAGCCACAGCGCGGTGGCCAGCTTGTTGGAGGGAAGCACCTCGTGGTAGTCGGTAAAATCGGGGTGAGTGGAGCCGTTGAGCGAGCCGCCGTTGGATTCCACGGTGGCGAAGTGCATGCCTTTGGGCGCGTTGGCGGAGCCTTCGAACATCATGTGTTCGAAGAGGTGGGCGAAGCCGGTGCGTCCCTTTTCTTCCGATCGGGCGCCGACGTCGTAGATGAGGTAGACCGCGACGACGGGGACCGCATTGTCGGGGGAGAGGATGACGCGCAAGCCATTCTTGAGTTGATACTTCTCGATAGGAATGGCGATGCCGGCCGCGCGCGCGAGAAACGCGCCGGAGATCAACAGACTACAGGCGATCCGCTTTTTCATGGGTTATTCCCAGGATAACACCCGATCCCACGCCAGATTTCCGCAACCGAAAGTGTGAAATACGCATATAATAAAGGTAAGCAGATCGCAGCAGTGGTGTATATGAGACTTTGGCCCGTAGTCCTTTATTTTGCCGCAGCTTTGCTTGTTTGCCAGGCGGCGGAGACATTCCCCGTCACGTATGCAGGGGGCAACCTGCCGTTGAAGCACGACAAGGTCACGGCGAGCTTCGACAATGGGGAGCTCGTATTGGTGCAGCACGGGCAGCGGATTGCGGTCCCTGCCGGAAACGTCACGGCCATTTCGTGCGGCCGCGACATTCGCCGCCGGTTTGGCGCGGCGGTGCTGGGCGTGGTTCCGTGGATGCAGTTGGACAAGGCGGAAACCAACTACGTCGGCGTGACGTGGAAAGACGACACGGGGGAAGTGGAAGCGCTCTTCAAGCTCGGCAGCCGCGAATACCGCGATTTTCTCGGCGCACTCGAAGCCTCGACCGGCAAGAAGGCCGTGGATCCCCACAAGGTACCAGTAGTGGTGCATTACGGTCTATCACCAACGACAATCTAGACGGCGCCGCCCGGTCACGCTGAGATCGGGGGATGGTCGAATCGCACTGGCAGAACCACCCGCGTCGCGCCGCGAGGATCGAGCGGCGGGCTGAGAAGTTCGCGGACCCCATCGAGCGATTAGAGTTCCTGCGCCGGGCGACGGCGGCGGCCAGCCGAACGGATGCTGGGCTCCGCTGGGGGAGGGCCGCCGCGTTCCTGCTGTTGGCGGCCGCCGTCTCGCTGCGGTCCGACGCGAATGTCCATCGTCAATTCGATCTGCGGGCGGCGGCATCGGTGCACGCGGGCGGGTTTGAGATCCCCGATGTCTGGATCGTGGAAGGGAACCGGGACTTCGAAACGTACAGCAACGGCCTGCGGATCGAGAACCGGCTGGCGGTGTCCAACGAGCCTCGTTCATACTCGCTGATCGGCCGCGAGGGGGGCGGTTCCGACGGGCCGCCGCGCTGGCAACCGGCGGGGGTAGTGTTTCACGCTACCGAGAGCCAGCAGGCGCCCTTCGAGGCGGACCAGAGACGCCATCTCCAGCGCATTGGCAAGGAACTCCTGCTATACGTTCGGAGCAAGCGGGCGTACCATTTCGTGATCGACCGCTTTGGCCGGGTTCACCGCATCGTGGTGGAATCGGACGCCGCCAACCATGCCGGCAATTCCGTTTGGGCGGACGCGCGGTGGCTCTATCTGGACTTGAACGCCAGTTTTCTGGGGGTGGCTTTTGAGGCCAGCATGCAGTCGGACCAGCGGTCACTCAACCAGGCGCAGATTCACGCCGCCAGGGTGCTGACCGAGATGCTGCGCAGCAAATACAACCTGGCGGCGGAAAACTGCGTGACGCACGCGCAGGTGTCGGTGAATCCGGAGAATATGCACATCGGATGGCACGCGGATTGGGGCAAGGACTTTCCGTTCCGGGAGATCGGACTGCCGGACAACTACGAACAGCCGCCGCCGAGCATGTGGCTATTCGGGTTCGAATACGATGCGGTTTATCGGGGAGCGACGGGGCCGGCCCTTTGGAAGGGGCTCGCGGCGGCGGAGGAACGGGTACGGCTGGCGGCGGAGGAGCATGGGCTGCCCGTGGGAGCGTATCGGGCGATGTTGCGGATGCAGTATCGAAGTCGGACCGGTGGGCTGGGGCAGCGGAGCGCGGCCGACGAGAATTAGGTGTTAAGTCAAAACCGCTCCCTTTGGTCGCGGCCCGGAAACTTTAGAAGCGGAACGAGAGGGTGATATTCATGAGCCCCTGGCCGCCGGCATTGGCGGTGGTG
>JBGPKH010000719.1:0-4444 GCA_041485845.1 Bryobacteraceae bacterium | reverse complement strand
TACCCGCGGCGAACCATCTGCTGTGCAGCGCGACAGATCCACTCCTCTATTTTTCCCGCGCGCATCGCCACTGGATCGCAGCGCGGCTCACTCGACTAGTCCACCATCCCCCCCGCGCGCGCCCTGTGTGCCCCTTTCGCGGTTGCTGGGATACACGGCCTTGCCTACACCCGCGAGTATCCGATTCCAGCAACCCCGAATGCCCGAGCAGTCTCCACGCCCCAAACCGAGGGGAATCTGAGAAACCCGGCGGGAATTAGTTAGCTTGAAAAAATCACTGGGGAAGACCGTGACGCATTACAGCACGATCCGGCCGCTCGGCCAAGCGTGGTGATCGTGGCCCAGGAGGCCAACGTCAACGTGGCGCCCGCGCCGAAGCGATCTTCAGCAACCCCGTGCAGGTCTGCATCCAGTAGGGCCGGATGCGGCTCACTCCCGAGAGGAACGCCGCAGACTTACCCACCAGGAGGTGAGCATATAGAAGACCGGGTAGTACAGGGAGACGAGCGTCAGCGCGCGATCCCGGCCGGGTCCGGCAAGCGGGATCGCGATGAGCAACGCGGCCCACGGCGCCGCCAACCGATTGGCGATCCGGTTCAACCGCCCAGGCTGCGTGGAATACAGATAACGCAGCGGCACAAACGTCAACAGGGCGAGGATCGCGAGCAGGGCGGCGGTGACTCCCGGCGGCGGGGAGAGGAAGTAGCAGTAGAAGGCGACGACATTCCAATACGAAGGGAAGCCCAGGAAGAAGCCGTCGGCCGTCTTGGCTTCGCGGCGCGAGAACCCGAACACGCTGGCGAGCAGCGGGAACAGCAGCAGGAGCGGCCAGCGTCCGGGCAGGAGATCCGCGCGCCAGATGAGAAGGAGGGGCAGGCAGGTATAGGTTTGAAAGTCGATGAGGTCGTCGAGGCGGCGGCCATCGAAGTTGGGCAGGATCTCGCCAACTCTCGCCAGCCGGGCGAGGGAGCCATCGACGGCGTCGATCACGGTGGCCAGCCACATGAGCAGGAAGGCGGCGCGGAACGACGCATCTCCGCCGCGCACGAGGAGCACGGCAATGGCGGCAGCGGCGACCAGGCCGAGGCTGGTGAAGAGGTGCGCGCCCCAGGCCAGTATGCGGGGGCCGCGAGCGACTGACTTCATAGAGACTCGTCAGCGGCCAATGACTTGGGACGCGACTTTCGCATCAGCAAATGAAAAGAGGCGCCCGCCAACAACAGGGCTGCGGTGAGCAGGGCGGGGGCGAATCGATGTTGCCATTGGGGGCCGAAGACTTCCTGGCGCGGCCAGCCCACGTTGGCCACCATGAAAGCGCCCCACAGCGCCGCGGCGACGTTCAGCGGCAGCCCGAAACGTCCCAGCGAAAACCGGCCGGGGGCGCCGGGTAGTTCTCCGTGCGACCGGCCGGAGATGCGACGAACCAGGAGAGTGAGGGTGACCAGGAGATACGCCAGGTTGGCCCAGAGAACCGCAACCATGGTCACCAGCTCCACCAGCCTGGGGAGGTTGACGTTCGCGGCCAGGATGGCGATCGCGCCGCCTCCCGCGACCACCGCTGGAAGAACCGGGGTCCTGGAGGATGGAGAGACGTACGCAAGGGCGCGGGAAAAGGGGAGCAGGCGGTCGCGGGCCATGGCGAACATCAGGCGCACGGCGCCGGCATGCACGGCAAGCGCGCACACGAGAATCGCGAAGACCACATCGCAAAGCAAGGCGGTGCCAAACGCCTCTCCCAGGACGCTCTTGACCAGCCAGGGCAGGCCGCCATCGATGCGGCCGAGCTCGGGCGCCATCAGGTCCTTCGCCGCCATCAAGGCGAACAAGAGCACTAAGAGTCCCAGCGCGCTGGCCGCGATCAATGCTTGAAGGATGGCGCGAGGGGCCTTGCGGCGGGGGTCCTCGGTTTCTTCAGCGAGGGTGGCGGCGGTATCGAATCCGTACAACACGTAGGATGCGGTCAACGCCGCGGAGACCAGGAGCGGTCCGAGCATGTGAGCGCCCGCGGCGCGGACGGGTGAAGCCGGGAAGAACACAGAAGCCGCCGGACGGACGGCGCGGACGGACAACGCTACGATCAATATGACGACGCCGGCCAGCTCGGCGAAGACTCCGAGGTTGTTGACCCGAGCCATGACGCCGACCCCGACCGAATTCAGCAACGTGGTGATCAGTACGAGACCGCACCCGAGCAGGACGGCGTTGAGCGCGCTTGCGCCGGGATCGGACATATGACCGGCGAGCTGAAAGTGCGGCGAGATCTGGGGCAAGGTGTTCTGGAGGGCGAGCGCTACGGCGGCCAAAGTCACAATGAGACAGGCGATGTAGGTCCAGCCGACGATCCAGCCCAGGAAGGGCGATCCGACCAGCTTGGACCACTGGTAAGCTCCACCGGAAAGAGGATAGCGGGCAGCCAGCTCGGCGAACCCCAGAGCGACGAGCAACTGTCCCAGAAACACCATGGGCCAACTCCAGATGAATACGGCGCCGCTCGCGGCAAATCCCAGGAAGAAGGTCTGGAAGAGGCCGGTCAGAATGGAGATATAAGAGAATCCCGCGGCAAAGGCGGAAAAGCTGCCGAGGGTGCGGTTCAACTCCTGACGGTACCCGAAGGAAGCGAGGTCCTGAGAGTCGTGGTGGGAGTTGGACATTGGCCGTCATCGCTTCCGCACGTCTAAGCGTTTTTTCAATTGTACTTGATGCGCCTTTGCGGATACGGGGACGGTGGCGGGGGGCTTATTGACCGGCCAATCTTTCGTCATTTTTCGGCGGCGCCAGGATCGGCCTGGCGTCAGGCGCTTACCGCGCCACCATCGACAAAATCTTGTCGATGTTGAGGAGTCACAGATCAGAAGTCAGGAGAATGGGACTACTTGCGGGTCCGGCTGTGCGGGGGCGTTCTGGGCTCCTGACTTCCTCGACTCCTGATTCCTGCGGCCCCGCAGGGGCCACTTTTTCGGGGGACAGTCCCCGAAAAAGCATAGAATCTTAGTGGGCGGTCTGGTGGACTCCACGCGCTCTCCCACAATCCGTCTGCTCGCGGGGCTGGCTGTCACGCTGTCGGCTGTGGCGGTGTACTCGGGCTATACCATCGTCCAACTCAGGAGCCTCCAGGAACTCCAGGCGCGCACCACGGACCGCAACCGCACCGATTCGCTGCTGCTGTTGCGCATCCAGAACAATCTGAATTCGCTGGCTCTGGCCATGCGCGACATGCTGGACGGCAGCGAACCCTATCCGCTGACCGCCTGGCGGGCCCAGTTCCAGCGCATCCGCACCGACCTGGAAGACGCCATGACCCAGGAGGAGCGCGCGTCCCCGCTGGATCGCAGCATCGATCAGCGCCGCTACCTGGCCGATTCCGTCGCCCAATTCTGGGATGCCCTGGAGCGCCTTTTCACGCTGGGCGACAACGGGCAGGAGAAAGAAGCGCGGGCACTCATCCGGCTTTCGCTCGAAGCGCGGCAGGAGGCGCTGAGCACGGCAGTAGCGCGCCTTCTGGTGGTGAACAACGAGACCGAGCAGGCGGCCGCGGCGCGCACCCACGGCATCTACGCGCGCGCCGAGAGAAACGTGTACCTGTTCCTGGCGGCCATGCTGGTCCTGATTTCGCTCACCAGCCTTTACCTGGTGCAATCCAACCGGCGCATGTTCCAACAGGTGGCGGCGCTTGCCGAACGGCGCAGCGAGCTCGCGCAGCAGTTGATTTCCATGCAGGAGAGCACCTTCCGTTCGATTTCCCGCGAACTGCACGACGATTTCGGCCAGATTCTCACCGCCATCGGGGTGATGTTGCAGCGCACCGGGCGGCGCGATCCCGAGCTGCGCGAGGTGCAGGAGATCGTGCAGTCCACGCTCGAAAAGGTGCGCTCTCTGTCGCACGCGCTGCATCCCGTGGCGCTCGACGAAGCCGGATTCGAGAGCGCGCTCGATACCTACCTGCCGGGATTTGAAAGACAGACGGGCATCCGGATCCGCTACGAAAAAGCGGGCGCCAGCCGGGAACTGGACCGGGGCGTGGCCATCCACGTGTACCGCGTGATGCAGGAGGCCCTCAACAACATCGCCCGCCACTCCAAGGCCACGCGCGCCGCGGTTCGGTTATCGTTCCTGCCTGAGTCCGTGGTGCTCGAGGTGGAAGATGAAGGCGTGGGGTTCGGGAATCGGGAGAAGCAGGGGTTGGGGCTGGTCTCGATGCGCGAACGGGCGGAAATGGTGAAAGGCCGCGTGGAATTTCTCGACCGCGAAGGCGGCGGCGCGCTGGTGCGGTTGACCGTGCCGCTGGCGCCGGAGGAGGCGCATGCGTGATACTGCGTGATACATTCTACGCGCCACCCGCCAGAATCTCGGGAGTGGGCAGGACCAGCCGGACGCCGGCGGCTTCCGCCTCATTCGGATCGGCGAAAGCGTGGGTTCGGTCCAGGATCAGGCGCGCCCGATCCAG
>JBGPKH010000718.1:0-4453 GCA_041485845.1 Bryobacteraceae bacterium | reverse complement strand
TTCGGCCATTGAGTCACCCCTCTGGGGGAATTATATGCCGAAGTGTCTCTGGTCGTTTCCGATAATTTGCGAAGGCATTAAGGGGAAAGTACTATAACCGCGCGGGAGCCGTTGCCTTTCAGCAACGAAATTGGCGGTAACTTAACTTCTGCGCCGGCCGCAGTGGAAGAGACCTTTTTACAGTCACGCGCCCTGAAAAAATATTTTGAGCTCGTCTCATCCCCCGCATCACATTCATTTCAAATGACATCCGCTTCCATCCTATCAGCCGAAACAGACCTCTCCCCCCGATTTCCCCCAAATCGGTCTGCTACAGTAAACTCAGAAGGAAGAATACGGCCAACAGCTCCCCGCGACCCGGGGAGTTGTTCGCGTTTTAGGCCGTCAGACGACGCAGAAATGCGTCGCCGATTCCCGGTAACTCACATGACTTCAATACCGCAATCCCGAACCCCGACGCAGATCTGCGTCGCCCACCCCGCCCGCCGCCGCCCGGGAGACGCAAACCTCTCCAAAAGCCCCCAATTTGCGTCTCCCGATTTCTACCTGCGGCCGCAACCCACAGAAATCAAAAAGGTTGCTCCATCTCAGTTTTGCGCCTTCGCCGGCCGGGAATTTGCGTCATTTGCGTCTCCCGCCCCTTCGCTCGCGCCCCTCCGATTTTGTGACGCAAAACTCCGAAAAACCCCGCGATTTGCGTCACAGATTTTCGCCCTCTCCTCGCAACCGGCAGAGACACAAGGAGTTAGGTCATGACACTTTTTGACCAGCACTCTGGCCGATTTTTGCGTCATTTGCGTCACAAGCCGGTGACGCCCTCCCGCCAACGCCCGGTAGCGCCGTATGATCGATTCCACGCCGCCGGTCATGGTACGCCCGGGCATCGGCACTCCGGGGATTTCCCGGTAAGCCGCGCCAGTCACGTTGGCAATCCGCAGGAATGGGTGGCCGGGGCCGCGCGTGGCGACTCCCACCCGCGTGCGGAACACAAATCCCCCGCGCAACCCTGCCTGCCACGCGATCGCTCCCCAATGCATCGGGTAGCGGAACGTTCCGCGCAGGACGGTGTAGCGGGGGTCGATCGTGTGCTCACGCCTGGGCGCCACGCGGAGCGAGGTCTCGACCCCCGTGACGTTGAGATTCTGGATGCTCCGCGCCCGGACGCGTCCGCCGGGGTTCCAGTCGGCCCTGCCCAGGTTGCCCGGGTCGCGGAACCCGCCACTCCCCGATGCCCGAGATTCACCCGCGGTCAGGTGTCGCTGTTGGACGGCACGAATGCCGAACCCGCAAACGTTGAAGCTGCAAGTCCGGACGATGGCCGGCTTCCGCGCGCCTCACGTGCTGCTGGAACTGCGCGACCGGCCCATCACCACCGTGTGCGGGCTCATAGGCACGGGTTGCGCGGTCACCCCTTCGAAGCCCGCTTCGCGGAACATCCCCTCGAACTCACGGAACGTGTAGGCGTCTCCCGATGGCGTGGTCGCCAGCATGACGAGGCTGAATCCCGCGGCCATCGGCGGAGAAACGCGATCCTCGTTGGGCACGAAATCCAGCACCGCCGCGCGTCCGCCGGGCTTCAGCGCCGCGCGAACTTTCTTGAGCAGCCCGATGCAGGTGGGAGGGTTGAAGTGGTGCAGGAAATTGGTCAGCAGGGCGACGTCATAGGGTCCGCCGTAGTCCACGTCGAACGCGCTGCCGGCGAGTGTCTCGAAGCGGTCCTCGACGCCGGCCTTGCGCGCGTTTTCCCTGGCGACCTCGAGCACCGGCGCCCAATCCTGTGCCACGATGCGCGCCTGCGGATTCTGCTTGGCCACCGCAATTCCGAACAGGCCATGGCCCGCGGCGATGTCGAGCACCCGCACCGGGCCGGAGCGCCCTTCCAGGGCGATGCTTCCGAGGGGTCCCGCCATCAGCGCCATCATGGGCGCCATGCTGTGGGCAAACTCCACCCAAATGGGATTCTCCGGTTCCACGCTGCCCCCGCCAGGGAGGTCGGTGTGGCCGTCGCGCACGATGTCGGCCAGGTGCTGGAACGGGGCCTGCATGGTGGAGTTGCCGAGAAAACGGGAGATCGAGGCGAGGCACAAGGGAGACCGCGGATCGAGGAATGCCGCACTGGTCGGGGAGTGCCGGTATTGGCCGTCCTGCTTGACCAGGAAACCCATGATGGTGAGGTAGTCGCACAGAATGCGGATGCCGCGCTGGGAGGCGGCACACTGGCGGGCCAGCGAGTCCACGTCGCCCGGACCCTCGCCGATGGCGCGAAACAGGTCCAGCTCGATGGCCGCCTTCAGCGCCGCCGTGCGCTCATAAGCGAGCAGTGTCTCAAAAATAAGGCCGGGCTGGGGTACGCCGGCCGCGTGTGCTGCACTTCCCATATCCATCTCCTCCTTTGAACGGTTCTGCGATTATACACTGGAACCGTGATCGGGTTGATCGAGAGCGTCGCCGGAACCATCGAGCGGTACGGCATGTTCGCCTCGGGCCAACGGGTCGGCGTGGCCGTGTCGGGTGGTCCGGATTCGGTGTGCCTGCTTCACGTGCTGTTGGATCTGGCGCCGAGGTGGGACCTGCGCGTGAGCGTGCTCCATGTGAACCACAGGCTTCGCGGCGAGGAATCGGCGGCCGACGCGGAGTTTGTGCGCGACCTGGCCGGGCGGTCGGGCCTTACGTTCCACCTTCGCGACGCCGATGTGGCGGCTTCGCCAGGCAATCTGGAGCAGGCGGCGCGCGACGCGCGGCGGGCTTTCTTCCGGGAGACGATCGAGAGCCGCGCGGTGGACCGCGTAGCAGTCGGACACACGCGCTCGGACCAGGCGGAGACCGTGTTGTTCCGATTTCTGCGAGGAGCGGGTACCGCGGGGCTTGCGGGAATTCGCCCGGTGACGGTGGAGGGGATCGTGCGCCCGCTGCTGGAGGTGGATCGCGCCCAGGTGGAACAGTTTCTGCTCGAGCGCGGTATCCCCTGGCGTGAGGACTCCACCAATGCCGGCCTGCAGTTTGCACGGAACCGCATCCGGCACGGCCTGCTGCCGCAACTGGCGCGCGAGTGGAATCCCGGCATCCGCGAAACGCTGGCCCACACAGCCGACTGGGCCCTGGCGGAGGAGGCTTACTGGGAAGCTGAAATCGGTCGGCTCGCGGCCACACATCTTAGGGCTCACGACGGGGCGGTGGTGGCTCGGGTTGACTCGCTAGCCAGCCTGCCGTTGGCTGTCGCGCGGCGTCTGGTGCGCCACGCCATCCGCTGCGTTCGGGGCGACCTCCGGCGAATCGATTTCGGGCATATCGCGGCGATTCTGGAACTGGCGGGCCGCAAAGAGGGCCACGGGCGGGTAGCCTTGCCGGATCTCGAGGTCCGGCGATCCTTCGATTGGCTTCGTTTCGCCGGCGTGGGACAGACGATCGGCTTTTGTAGTCTGTCAACCAGCGGTTACTGCCTGCCGGCCCCTGTTCCGGGAACCCTGCGGGTCCCTGGTACCGGTATGGGGATTTCTCTGGAACTGATTGAAAAAACGGAAACTTCGTCACAGTTCGATTCCGTATATAATGATAAGGTGGGTTGTTTAGACTGGGGGAGTTTGTCTGGTTCCCTGGAATTGCGGAGCTGGCAGCCCGGTGACCGCTACCAACCTGCGGGAAGCGCCGGAGAGGAAAAGATCAAGACTCTCTTTCAGTCCGCACGTATACCCATATGGGAACGGCGGCACTGGCCGATCTTAGTGGACGGAGCTTCCATTGTATGGGCGCGGCGTTTTGGTCCAGCCGCCGGGTTGACGGCCAGTGCAAGTACGCGAACGATTCTGCAAGTCCGGGAAATCCCGGAGCGGGTGGCCGAATTCGGAATCGGGATCGGGCGGGGCGGCGTCTAACGAGGTAAGGGCGGGTACGGAGGTTTCGTGAATTCGAACATCAAGACATTGGTTTTTTGGGTGGTGCTGATCTGCGTGGCGGTGTTGCTGTTTGCGGTCGTGCGCACTAGTCAGTCGCCCAAGGAGCAGAACCTCAGCTTCACCCAATTCCTGGATAAGGTTCAGGAAGGGCAGGTTGCCGAAGTGACCATCACCGGCAACGAAGTACACGGCCTTTTCCAGGGCGGCGCCACGGGTCTCGCGACCTTCATCCCCACCAACTATCCGGACGTTTTCAACATGCTCGTCGCCAAGAAGGTGAACGTCAAGATCAAGGACACCAGCTCGGGGAACTGGATCTCGATTCTGGTGAACGCCTCGCCGTTCATCGTGCTGCTGGCATTCTGGATCTTCATGATGCGGCAGATGCAGAGCGGCGGGAACAAGGCGCTGAGCTTCGGCAAGAGCCGGGCGCGGCTTCACTCCACTCAGCAGAAGAAAGTGACTTTTAAGGATGTAGCGGGCGTTGAGGAGGCCAAGGAAGAGCTCCAGGAGATCATCGAGTTCCTGCGCGAGCCGCAGAAGTTCCAGAAGCTCGGCGG
>JBGPKH010000717.1:0-4464 GCA_041485845.1 Bryobacteraceae bacterium | reverse complement strand
TTCTCTTCGAGCGCCACACCTTCAGCCGCCTGACCCAGCGCCGGTTCGGCGTTTCCGGCATCAGCAATCCGGAGGCCGGGGGTTATGGCAAGGCGGGCGCCAACCAGTATCTGCGGCTGGCCAGCGCCATCGAATTGGACCGGACTGCGGCCCTGCAAAGCGCCTCATGGGGAATCGCCCAGATCCTGGGCATGAATTTCTCGCAAGCCGGTTTCGCCAACGTGGAGGAAATGGTCGCGGCGATGAGTGCGTCCGAAGATGAGCAGCTTGCGGCGTTCGTGGCGTTCCTGCAGACGAATCGTCTCGACCAACACCTTCAGGCGCACGACTGGACTGCATTTGCGAGTAAGTACAATGGACCAAATTTCGCCGCGAACGACTACGACAACAAGCTGGCGCGGGCCTTCGAGAAGTTCTCCGCGGGGCCGCTGCCCGATTTGAACGTCCGCACCGCGCAGCTCTACCTGACTTTCGCGCACATCGATCCCGGACCGGTGGACGGACAGATGGGATCGATGACACGGGCGGCCCTGCGGAAGTACCAGCAGCGGCAGGGACTCGCTCAGACGGGCGAGCCGGATGCGGCGACGCTGGCTTCGTTGCAGCCGGCGGCGTAAGTAGGACAGGCCTCCCGGCCTGTCCTTGTGAAGTACCGTCCTATTTCCCGATACAAAATGTCGAGAAAATCCGATTCAGAATATCATCGGCCGTGGTGGCGCCGGTGATGGCGTCGATGGGGCGCAGCGCGGCGTACAGATCGAGCAGCAGCATCTCGTGCGGAATCGCGGCCTCCACCGCGCTTCGGGCCTTTTCGAGCCAGGCAGCCGATTCGCGCAGCAGTTGTTCGTGGCGCAGGCTGGTGATGAAGCCGGTCTCCTGCTCGAACGCCCCTTTGGGCGCGATGGACTCGAGGATGGCGCCGCGAAGCTGTGGAATGCCTTCGCCGGTGAGGGCGGAGACGGCCACGCCGGTGGCCTGCCGGCCAAGATCGCACTTGTTTCCGACCACCAGGTAGCGGCCTTGCGATTCGGCGCGTGCGATCAGCGCGTGGCCTTCCGCATCCAGTGGTTGCGAGACGTCCACCACCACCAGAGTGAGGTCGGCATCCGCCATCGCCTGGTAGCTGCGTTCGATGCCGAGGGTTTCCACCAGCTCCGCTCCCGCGCGGATTCCGGCTGTATCGTAGAGCTTCACCGGGATGCCGCCGATGGCCGCGGTCTCCGAGACCAGGTCGCGCGTGGTGCCGGGAATGTCGGTCACGATGGCGCGGTCCTGCTCGAGCAGGCGATTGAACAGGCTGCTCTTGCCCACGTTGGGGCGTCCCACGATGGCCAGCGTGATGCCTTGCCGGACTAACCCGCCGTATTGGAAGCTCGCGGCCAGTTGTCGAACGCCGCTCAGGATGGGATCGAGCCGCCGCAGGATTTCGGCGGCCGGGGCCACGCTCACATCGTCTTCGGCGAAATCGATGCCGGCTTCGAGCAGGGCAATCAATTCGAGGAGTTGTTCCTTGATCGGCGCGATGCGGCGTGAGACCGACCCACTCACCTGCTGCGCGGCGATACGCGCCTGGTAGAGCGTGGTGGCGTCGATGAGGTCGCGAACGGCCTCGGCTTGCGGCAGATCGATGCGGCCGTTGAGGAAGGCGCGCAGCGTGAACTCGCCGGGTTCGGCCAGGCGCGCTCCCGCTTCGAGCGCGCGCTCCACGGCATGACGCAATACCACGGGCGATCCGTGGCAGGAAATCTCGATCGCGTCTTCGGCGGTGTACGAGCGCGGAGCTTCAAAAAAGGTCGCCACCACCTGGTCGATGGCGTGCCCGTCGCGGTCCAGCAATTCGGCGAGGTGGGCCTGCCAGGGGCGCCATTCGACCGGCGAGAGAATCGACTGCGCGATCGGGCGGGCTTCGCGTCCTGAGAGGCGCACCACGCCCAAACCGCCGCGGCCCGGCGGAGTCGAAATGGCCACGATGGTGTCGACGAGATTCAACGTCCGGCGCCAATTGCGGACCGCTCGGTTGAAGACGCGGCGAAGAACCGGCGAAAATACCCGACCCGCACCGGCCGCGTCTTCATGCCCTTTGGTGGGCCGCCGCGGCCCATCGGGACCTCCCTTCGGTCGCGGCTCGGCAAGGGTGCGTTACTGAGCCGCGACCAAAGGGAGCGGGGAGAAGGTTGTTTCATGACAAACCCGCAAGGTTCAATGGCGGCGCGCAGGCCGGGGACCGGAAGGGCGCGGTCCGCGTGAATCCGGCCGCTGGGAATCCGGCGCATACGGGGCTTCCGGCAGGCTGGCCATGCCCGCCGGGTAAACGATCACCTGGCGGCCCGCACCAAAGCCGGAGCTTTCGCTGCGTACCGCCGCTTCGCCGCGCAACGCCAGGTGGATGACGCGGCGCTCGCGGCTGTTCATGGGGTTGAAGCGGAACGGCACGCCGGTGCGCTTTACCTTTTCCGCGGCGGTCATGGCGCTCAAGCGCAGCTCTTCAATCCGCAGCAATCGATAATCGTTGGCATCGAAGGAGACCCGCGAATGGTCTTCCGACGGCATCCGCAGCATTTCCATGGTGACGTGCTCCAGCGCCAACAAAAGCTCGGCGCGGTTGGAGAGAATCAGGTCCACGTCGTGGCCGGTGAACTTCACCATCATGTCCGGCGTTTCGAAGTCGTCATCGGCGGGGGCGACGTCCACGACCTCGTAGTTGAACTTGAATCCTCCATTGCGGAGGGTCTGCTGCAAGAACTCATCGATTCGGGAACCGATCGACGCCACGGAATACTTTCGCTCAGTCACGGGCTATTTCCTGCCGTTCTTTTTTTTGGGCGGTGCGACGGATTCGGCGGCCTCCACCGCCGCTTGCGTGTGGTTGAAGAACCACTGCTGACCCATTTGCACCAAGTTACTGGTCAAGTAGTATAACACCAGGCCGCTGGCGAACCAGTAGAACATGTAACCGAAGATCAGCGGCATGAACATCATCATCTTCTGCTGATTGGGGTCGGCGTTGGCCTGCGGGGTGAGCTTCTGCATGAGAAACTGGCTGGCGATCATCACCAGGGGCAGAATCTTGATGGGCAGGTGTTCGGGCTGCGAAAGATCGGTGACCCACAGCCAGGGGGCGCCGCGCATCTCCACCGACACCGTGAAGACCTTGTAGAACGCAAAGAAGAATGGAATCTGGATCAGCATGGGGAAGCAGCCGCCCATGGGGTTGACGCCGTATTTCTTGTAGAGGTCCATGACCTCCTGGTTCTGTTCACCCTTTTTGGGATCGGTCAGCTTGAGGTTCTTGTACCTGGCGTTGATGGCGTCGATCTGCGGCTTGAGCGCCTGCATTTTGCGCATCGACTTGAAATTCGAGAGCTTGAGCGGGAACAGAATCATGTTGAGGGCGATGGTGACCACCACGATCGACCAGCCGTAGTTGTGCACCAACTGATCGTTGAACCAATTGACGATGAGGAAGAGCGGCTTGGCCAGCACGGACATCCAACCGAAGTCCACAACCTGTTCCAGTTTGGGATTGACGCGCTTCAACTCATCGACGTCTTTGGGACCGACAAACAGCTCGAAGCGGTTCGCGGAGCCACCGGAAAGGGCCACGCCGGCAAACGGCACGGGTTTCTCATCGAGCGGCGTGCGAACCGTGTCGGCGAAGGTCACCTGCTGCACGGCGCTGTTGCCTTCCAACAGGAAAACGGCGGCGAAGTAGGTATCGGCCAGACCGGCAAACGAGAAGGCGCCGCTGGAGGTGACGGGGCCGTTCTTCGCGTCGCGGATGCTGTGCGTGACGAGCTTGTTGGCGGCCAGATCGAAGTACAGGCTTTGCTCGGTACCCGAAGGGTTCGCGATGGTGAGGTCGCCGAAGCCGCCGCGCCATTGGACCATGTGGGGAACGGGGTTGCCGTCGGTGGTGACTTCCGTCGAGACCTGCGAGAGATAGCTGCTCTTCTGGAAGTGGAAGACCTTGCGGACGGTGGTGTGGCCGTCGGAGTACAGGTACGAGACGCCGAGGCCGTCGGCATCCATGGTCTGCGTATGCCAGGCCCAGTTGACCTTCTTCGCCAGAGGCTCGCGGTCCGGAATGTACAGCGAGAAGGGGTAGTCGATTCCCCCGGCCGGAGGGCCCGCGGCGGTGTTGGTCAACTCGAGCGGCTTGCCGTCGTACCCTTGTACTTCTTGAGCAGCCAACTGCGCACGGTGGCGCCCTGGTTGCTGAAGGAGACACGAAACAAGTCGGTATCGATGGTGACGTTGGGCTGGACCTGCTGGGCCGTGGCGGGAGCGGTCGGCTCACCGGCCGGCTCGGGCACATCCACGACCGGCGCCGGCGCGGCTCCGCTCGGACCGGATTGACCGGACGGCGCACCGGCGCCGGAGGGCGCGACCGCGCCCGAGGGAGATTCGGTTGGCGCGGTTTTCCGGACAGGCGTGGGGTTTTGAGACTTGAAGAAGTAGGGGGTG
>JBGPKH010000716.1:0-4476 GCA_041485845.1 Bryobacteraceae bacterium | reverse complement strand
GGCAGCGTTCCTGGAACCCTCGACTTTCATATCTTCGAGAATAACGAGCTCAGTTCCTTTTTAGAACTGGAGCCGTGTGAAGCGAACCCATTTGTTCACACCAGGCTAAGCGAGCAGGTGGCTGTACGCGTTGTTCCGCTCGACGCGTATGTGAAAGACAAAGGTATAACAAGAGTCGACCTACTCAAGATCGATACCCAGGGTTTCGACTTGGAAGTCTTGCGCGGTGCAACTGGAATGCTGAGGCGCGGCATGGTGGAGTCCATTCTCGTGGAGGTCAATTTTATTGAGATGTATCGCAAACAGTGTACCTTCGGCGAAATCGAGAGATGGCTGGCAGAACATGGTTACGGGCTGCTCTGTTTTTATGAGGTGGTCCGCCGGCGGCAAGCGTGCATTAGCTGGGCGACTGCGTGTTTCCGCCGTCTGTAGTTGTGGGACCAAGTGATAGGTTAGTGTTTGAGGTCAGAGTTCCCGCTTTTGAACGCCCTGATATGTTAATCCGGGCAATCCGGAGTCTTCAGGCGCAGACTTACCCGCATTGGAGGGCGATAATATACGATGATTCAACATCGCCATCAGTGCAGGAAAGTGTGACCAGTTGCCGATCAGACAGGGTTGCTTATCAGCGGAATCCGAAGCGCCTGGGGGCGGCCCAGAACATCGATCAATGTTTCTCCCCTGCCCCCCAGGTACAGGGCCACTACGGCTGCGTACTGGAAGATGACAATTACTGGTTCCCTGAGTTCTTGGCCTCAATCGCCGAAGCGCTCCGTGGGAGGTCTTGGGGATTGATGCTTGCCAATCAGCGTGTTCATGAGGAAGGGGTTGGACTCCGGCCAGCGGATGAAACGACCAGAGGAGAATGGTTTCAGCCGGGCGTGGTCGAACCTTTGCTGCTGCGGGCGGCGCTGCTCTATATGGAAGGGGTCTCTAACGGCGGTTTGGTCTGGAGACTAAACAGCGACGTCGATTTGCAGGTGGGTCCGGCCGTCGAAGAAACCGGTTTGCATGAAGCATGTCGCTCGCTCATAGTCGGACGGCCTTTTCTATTTATTGGTGACGCTCAAGCGGTGTGGACTTCGATGCCAAGAAGCAAAACGGCGCGTTCGCAGGAATCAAATCGAGTCATTAACCGAGGCATGCAATCGATTCGGAGTTACGTATTGGCGACTCATGGACGTGGGCTCGTTGAGCGGGCGAAACTGCTGGCAGGGGACACCATACTTCGAAACCTGCTGGTCCAATCGCTCGCCTATTCGGGTCGGCCGTACTTAGCCGGAGAGTTTCTGGACGGGCGTTATCGACTGGCCTGCCGAGCTTTCGGTAAAGGGTGCATCGTTCGGGCTATTCAGCGCGATCCTTGTGGCGCATTTCTGGATTCCTCGAAGCCTGCTATTCTCGGACGGAACTGACGGGGCCAAGTGCGGCGACGCGTTGCGGCTATTCGATGAGGGATGGCGATGGCCGTTGAAAGGTCACCGCACGCGTAGTGAGGTGCGCGATACCGACACAAGTTCTATGCCTACTGCTCTGATCACCGGCTGCACCGGCCAGGACGGCTCTTATCTAGCCGAGTATCTGCTCGCTAAAGGCTACGCGGTGCATGGTCTAAAGCGACGTAGTTCCAGTTTCAACACTGAGCGGCTCGACCATATCTATCAGGACTTCCACGAAGGTGGAGCTCGTTTCTTTCTCCACTATGCCGACCTCACCGACGGCAGTTCGCTCGTTAAGCTGCTCTACGACCTCCGCCCCGATGAGGTCTACAACCTTGGTGCACAAAGCCATGTGAAGGTCAGCTTCGAGATCCCGGAATATACCGCTGAAGTGGTCGCCTGCGGAACCCTGCGCCTGCTCGAGGCCATTCGCCGCACAGGCGTGCAATGCCGCTTCTACCAGGCTTCATCGAGTGAAATGTTCGGATCCGCGCCGCCTCCCCAAAACGAAGCTACGGCCTTCCACCCCCGCAGCCCTTACGCTTGCGCCAAGGTGTTTGGGCACAACATCACGGTGAACTATCGAGAGAGCTACGGGCTCCACGCATCCAGCGGCATCCTGTTCAATCACGAGTCTCCCCGCCGCGGCGAGACCTTTGTGACTCGCAAAATCACGCGCGCCGTGGCCCGCATCAAACACGGGGTACAGCAGAAGCTCTACCTCGGCAACCTCGAGGCTCGTCGCGACTGGGGCTACGCACCGGACTACGTGCGCGCGATGTGGCTGATGCTGCAACAGGAAAGAGGCGATGACTTCGTCGTCGGCACGGGAGAGGCGCACACGGTTCACGAATTCGTCGAGCTTGCTTTTGCGTATGCGAACCTGGATTGGAAGGAGCATGTGGAGGTTGACGCACGATATTTCCGGCCTGCTGAGGTCGATTACCTGTGTGCAGACGCTGGCAAGGCGCGGAGGGCGCTGGACTGGGAGCCGACGGTTACTTTTGCGAAACTGGTAAGCATCATGGTCGACGCGGATCTAGATGAAGTCGAGTCCCGCCTGAGAGGCGGCGCCGAGGCACTTCGCAACGCGGTAGCGGCAGAGGGGAGGCACTCGTGATTCGGCTTCAGGATAAGCGAATCCTAGTCACGGGCGGCGCAGGATTCCTCGGAAGCCACCTGGTCCATCAGCTCGAGCAAATGGGCTGCCGCAACATCGCCGTTCCGATCCACACCGAACACGATCTCACTCGCAGCGACAGCATTGAGCATCTCTTCGCAGAACAACGGCCAGAGGTTTTGATTCACCTGGCCGCTGTCGTGGGTGGGATCGGAGCGAATCGGGCCAACCCGGGCCGCTTCTTCTATGACAACGCGATCATGGGCATCCAGCTTATCGAGGCCGCGCGGCGCTACGGCGTGGAAAAAACGGCCGTCCTGGGGACGATTTGCGCGTATCCGAAGTTTACGCCAGTGCCGTTTCGCGAGGAGGACCTGTGGAATGGATATCCCGAGGAGACCAATGCACCTTATGGTATTGCCAAGAGGGCTCTTCTCGTTCAATGCCAGGCATATCGGCGCCAGTATGGAATGAACGCAATCTTCCTGCTACCGGTCAACCTCTATGGTCCGCGTGACAATATCCATCTCGAAAACTCGCATGTCATCCCGGCGTTGATCCGAAAGTGCGTGGAGGCTGTTGCGCAGAACCGCGACGAGATTGTCCTCTGGGGCGATGGCTCAGCTACGCGAGAGTTCCTATATGTCGATGACGCCGCCGAGGCCGTGATCCTGGCGACCGAACGGTACGACAAGCCCGATCCGGTGAACCTTGGCAGCGGCAAGGAAATCTCAATCCGCGAGTTGGCTACCAAGGTTGCCGCCTTCACCGGATTCAAAGGGATTATTCGCTGGGACACTTCCTATCCCAACGGCCAGCCCCGCCGCAGTGTCGACGTGAGTCGTGCCGCACGGGAGTTTGGTTTTCGGGCGCGCACCTCCTTCGACGAAGGCCTGCGTAAGACAATCGACTGGTACCTCCAACAGCACAGCCATTCCATGCAAGCTCTCCACTGACCCCCGCCCCAGTCCTCGCAATCCCACGTGGCCGCCTGTCTTCGGCAGGCTGCATGAGGACATCGACCCGGAATTCAAATCCGCGCGGACCCCTATGCGAATCTTTTGCGCTGTCCGGCACTCAATCGACCCACTCCGCTACTATGGCGGATTGTGGAGCGCAAACTTTTATCCAGCTCTCAAGGAGATGGGGCACGAGATCGTGGAATCGCAAACCGATCTCCTGCCCACCAGCCGCTTCATGGATATCCCCGGAAATTTTACGCGGGAAGAGTTGGAGGCCCGCTCCCGGACAACCGAGTGCATTATGCGCGAGGTTCGCGCCGCTCATTCCCGCACGCCGATCGATCTGTTCTTGAGCTATTTTTATAATGCCCATTTCGATCCGGCAGGTTTTGATGAACTCCGGCGCATGGGTATTCCGTCGGTTAACTTTTATTGCAATAACATTCATCAATTTGAGCTCGTGCGGGAGTTGGCTGCCAAAGCAGACTTCGCGTGGCATTCGGAAAAAGAAGCGCGCCAGGCCTATCTGGATGTGGGCGCCAATCCGGTTTGGGTGCAGTTGGCGGCCGATCCGAGCTTGTATTCTCCGGTTTTGGGCGCGACCCGCATACCGAAGGCATGTTTTGTCGGACAGCGTTACGCGGATCGTGACCGCTGGCTGGCGTTGCTGATCCGCTCCGGCGTGCCGGTCGAACTTTACGGTTCCGGGTGGGACGGTGGCGCCGATCCCTCTCAACCGGAAATCGGGGGAACACAGACGGACTATCTAGGCCGGCGGCGAATCGTTCCGGGATCCTGGCAAAGCTATTGGGAGACTGCACGCCGGCACGTACGCCAAATGGGATTCGTCCCCGGTACCCTCCATGTGGCGCGGCAGTTCCAACACAAGCGGGAGACTCGCGCGTGTAGTGCCGTTCTCCAAAGGAGCGCGCGAGGCCGTGCGGCCGAAATCTCC
>JBGPKH010000715.1:0-4485 GCA_041485845.1 Bryobacteraceae bacterium | reverse complement strand
TGATCATTGTCGGGAACCCAGCTTCGCTTTCAGAATAACGGATCGGACCTGCTTCACCTGGTACGGCTTCGCCTGCGCACCCGCCCTCTGCAAGTTGATCTTCTCCTCGACGCCGCTCTTCCGGAACAGATGATGGCTTCCCCTCACGCGCTTCTCGAAACCCAGGCTCTCAAGCAATCGGCACAAATCGTCAAACCGGATGGCCGCATCGGCGGTGCCGCTGAGAAGCAGTCGCAGTGTCTTCTCAGCTCCCATAACGACATTCTACGCCCAACCGTAAAGTTGACGGCCAGCACCCGATTCGCCGCGAAGGCTGTTTCTTCAATTGACGAGCCCGTGGGCCAGGGGCCAATCGGAAAGCCAGCGTTCGCTGTCTTGGGTTCAACTCCTTCGGCACTCGCAAGGTCAACGCACTCTTCAGACACTGCCGAGCGCCTCCCGCGGCGGCGGATTGCTATGATCGCTGAGATGAGCGAGCTGGCAATCCTGGGAGGGGCTCCGGCGCGGAGCCGTCCGTTCTCCGTGTGGCCGCGGTTTCTGCCGGCCGATGCGCAGCGCTTGCAGGGCGTACTGGAGAGCCGCCATTGGGGCGGGTTTCCGCTGCCGGGGCGGCTGGCCGGCGAATTCGCCGAACGTTTCGCCCGGCATCACGGTGCCGAATACGGGTTGTGCGTGGCCAACGGAACCATCGCGTTGACCGCCGCCCTGCAAGCGGCGGGCGTGCGGTTCGGGCACGAAGTGATCGTACCGGCCTACACCTGGGACGGCACGGCCACCGCGGTGCTCTCGGCCGGAGGGGTGCCGGTGTTTGCCGACGTGGACCCCGATACCTACTGCCTGAGCATCGAAGCCGCGCGGCGCGCCATTACGCCGCGCACGCGCGCCATCGTTCCAGTACACCTCGGCATGCGTTTCGTCGAGATGGATCCGCTGCTCGAACTGGCGGCGGAACACAATCTGAGAGTCATCGAAGATTGCGCCCACGCGCACGGCGGACAATACCGCGGCCGCGGCGCCGGATCGATGGGCGACATCGGGTGTTTCAGCTTTCAGGAAAGCAAGCTCATGACCGCCGGCGAAGGCGGCATCGCGATCACCTCGAAGCTGGAATATTTCGAGCATCTGCAGTCGCAGACGAACTGCGGCCGCGCCAGCCTCACGAATCGCTTCCAGCAGTGCGTGCTCGGGTGCAACTACCGCATGACCGAGCTGCAGGCGGCACTGCTCATCGGACAGCTCGAGATGCTGCCGGAACTGTCGGAGCGCCGCGCCCGTTCGGCTGCCGCGCTGACCGCGGCACTGGCGGAGATCGCCGGCATACGGCCCCTGCCGCCTCAGCCCTCCATCACTCGGGGGGCCATCTATTGCTACGTTTTCCAGTACCAGTCAAAGGCCACCGGCGTTTCGCGCGACCTGTTTGCGGCGGCGCTCGACGCCGAAGGCATCCCGTGCGATGGCCGATTCTACGAGGCCGTCTACCGGAGCGACCTCTTCTACGCCTCGCCCGAGATTTCGCCGCAGTTGTCTCTCGGCCGTCCGCACCCGGTCGATTACTCGCAAACGCACTGCCCGGTGTCGGAACGGGCGGCCTACGAAGAATCCGTCTGGCTGCCGCAGTTTCTGTTGATCGGCGACGATCGCGATGTCGAAGACGTCGCTCGCACGGTCGAAAAGGTGATGCGTCACCTCGACGATCTGGCCGGCGCCGGCCCCGAGTTGGCGTCGCTCAAAGCCATGAGCCGCACCGCACGGCCGAAACACGAGCGGGAGCGCAACTACTGATCAGCGGGAAGGTCCGGGCCGCTCGGAGAGCTTTCCCAGCAATTCGTAGATGGAGATGAGGCCGGTGTTGAGCATCCGCTCGCCGGTTCCCGCTTCGGTCGGAACCACGGTCGAGTTGGCTCCGTACCCGCCGCGCACCGCCGCCGCGATGGTGGGGAAATATGCGAAGTACCCGTTGGTGTATCCCAGCAGGAAGGAGTTCGGCAGCGGGCTCTTGGCGCGCAACTGCATCTGGAACTCGACGAACGGCTCGCCCGGCATCCCCACGAAGGCCATGTCCCGGTTGAGCAGCACGGTGGTCACCGGCAGTTCCATATTTTCGCGAAGCAGGCGGGCGGCGCGCGATTCATCCAGGCGGTAGCGCTCCTTGAGGACCGCGCGCAGTTTTTCCGTGTTCCAACGGTTGCGGGCCGCGACCACCACGGTCTTCGTTTCGATACGCGGCTCGGCCGGCGCGCGGGTCGAAACGGTGCGGGCCACCCGCACGGCTTCTTCGCCCAGCTTGCGGCCGGTTTCCCGCATGAGGTTCACGGCGTCGTCCATCAGGGGCGTCTTGTCGTAGTACGGATTGATGTCGCCGGGCGCCCCCTGGAGGAAGAACGCCATCGCGCCGCGGCCCATCTGCTCTTCCACGTAGCGCCGCATTTCGGAAGGGTAGTCGGCCGAGTAATTCAGGTTCTCCGGCCCCAGCACCACCGGGTGGCAGGCATAGTTGACCAGCACGGCGAGCGGCGTTCCATCCGCGCGATCGACTCGAATCACCCCGACGGTTGGGTCCACCGGAAACGTGGTCGAGACCTGGGTTTCATTCCGCCAGAACATCTGGACCGACCCATCCACACGGAGGTAGCGGCGATTGAAACCGATGAAGGTCTGGCCCCAGCCGTTGCCGATGCGCGCCGGAACCAGATTGCCGGCCGCCGCCTGGATGGCCGCCACGACGCGGGGAACCGCGTGGGCAGCGGCCTCCGGCGCCGCCGAGTAGGTGGGCCCGGAGTGTGTGTGGGACGCGTGAAACACGACTTCATCCACCGCGCGCCGCGCGCCCGCCCGAATCTGCTCCATCACCGGCGGATCGAACGGAAAGCAGAGGTCCAGCGTCACCAGCGCCAGGGTGCGCGTTCCATCGGAGAGCGCCAGCACGCGCGCCTCCAGCGGATCGAGCGTGCCTTTGGCAAAGCGCTCGCTTCCGTAGCCGGCCATCGGTATTCCGAGCGGCGGATCCAGGCCGGCCTTGGCGGTTCCCGCACGGAATTCCGCGGCGTGGAGCGCGACGCCAAGACTGAGAGCGAGGAGTATCGGCTTAGGCATCATTACCTCGCGTCGGGCAGATCTTTCAAGAGCCCGCGCAGTTCGAAGATTTTGACCACTCCGCGGTCCACCAGCATCTCGCCAGTTCCGGCCGCGACCGTGGTGTTATAGTCCGCTCCGTAACCGCCTTCCACGGCGGCGCGGATGGTAGGCAGATATCCGGCCCAGACGCCGCCCGCCGAGTAGGAGTAGCCGAACAGCATGGCGCTGAAGCACTCGGCCTTTTCGCGGAAAGTGATCTGGTGATCGACGAACGGCTCGCCGGGGAGCGCCAGGAAACAGAGCGAATCGCCGAAAGCCCCCGCCGTCCACCCGATGGGGATCTTCTCATCGGGCCGCCACCGGTTTTTGACCTCGGTCACTTCCGAGGCGGTGCGCAGCATGCCCGATACCGGCTGCCCGCGCCCGAGAATCGAAACCACGTACTTGCCGAGCGCCTGCCCCATCTCTTCCACTGCTGGAAAACCCTGTCCGGCGACCGGTTCTTTATCGCGGTAGGGATTGATATCGCCCGCGCCGCCCTGAACGAAGAGGCAGGTGGCGCCCGGAACCTGCGTTTCCACGTAGCGTTTCATGGCTCCGGGATAGTCGGCCGAATAGCTCAGGTTGTCCGGTCCCAGCACCGAAGGATGGCAGGCGTAGTTCACCAGCACCGCGCGGGTTGTGCCGTTGGCGTCTTTCAGCTCGAGCACGTTCACGGTGGGGTCCAGCGGATGCGACGGCAGCTTTTCCTGATTGCGCCACCACATCCGGGCCTGCCCGTTTTCCACTTTGCGCCGGTTGAACCCCAGGTAGATGCGGCCCGTGGATACTGCCAGCGTGGCTGGGAACATTTGCGCTTTCGCCCGGCCGATGGCCTCCACCATTTTATCTTCGGCCTGCGCATACCAAGGGGTGCGCGCTTCCCAGGTAAGCGGCCCTGAGTGGGTGTGGGACACGCTGAGGATGGTGTTCCCGATGCCGAACTTTTGCCGCGCCAGGTCGCCCACGCGCGTGGAGACGAAGGAGCGAAGGTCGCAGGTCACCAGCGCCAGGCTGTTACCGCCGGCATCGAGGACCAGCACCGTGGCGTAGAGCGGGTCGTGCGTACCGGAAGCGCCCTGCTTACGGTCCGAGTATCCACCCATGGCGTGGCCCACCGGCGGCGTGATGTCGATGCGGAAGACGCCCGCGCGGTACTCCTGGCCGGCGGCCGGACCCATCGAAAAAAGCAGCAGTGCCGCGATTGGGGATCGCACAGCTATTCATCTTACTACCGCACCCGAGTCCGCGAGAGGTGATCGGGTGATTTCTGCTTGTGGGCAGCTTGGCAAGCCAATGCCACTCGTTTTTCGTTCCGCGACTTCGGCAGACAGTGTGGGGCGGACCCCCATAGGCGCTAAGGAACTGTTA
>JBGPKH010000714.1:0-4486 GCA_041485845.1 Bryobacteraceae bacterium | reverse complement strand
GACCCGTACCAGCCTCCGCAAGGAGAATCCT
This sequence comes from Bryobacteraceae bacterium, assembly GCA_041485845.1. Lineage (GTDB taxonomy): Bacteria > Acidobacteriota > Terriglobia > Bryobacterales > Bryobacteraceae > OMOG01. Next base: position 4,455 of record JBGPKH010000714.1, on the reverse strand, counting down.
GGCTCGGGCACCTAGTGCGCTTGGCGCTGGTCTGTCTTGCGGAGCTTGTGCATGCCTGAGGCGAGAGCTTTCAGGAGAGCCGGACGTGGGAAATCTGCATCTCCGGTTCGACGAGGGGAGAGGGGGTCGCGTCGCAGTGGCGTCGCCCTCTCTCTTACTCTACCGGCTCTGTTCGAATGCTACGGAGCCGCGACCAAAGGGAGTGGTTCCGCACCCACAAGCCGCTCCATACCTTCCCGAAAAACCTCCGGACTCGTCAGCAGGCTGACCACCAGAAACGCCTCCGCTTCGAAGTCGAAGAAAAAGCCCGGCTGCACCAGCACGTCGCGTTGGGCGAGCAGTTGGAGAGTCCACTCCTCTTCGGATTGAACGCGCGGCACCTGCACCGTGATGTACCAGCCGCCCTCCACCGCCAGGATGTTCATCGCCGACCCGGCCAACACGCCACGCGCCACCGCGAGATTGGCGGCGGTCCGTTCCCGAACCTGGCGCTGCACCGCCTCGCCGGCGCGCAGCAGCCTGCCCGCGGCGCACTGCACCGGCGTGCTCACGGAGAGGTAGGTGTCGGCGATCCACTCCAGTTTCTCCATCGCCTCGGTGCGCAAGGCCTCCGGGCCGCTCGCCACGATCCAGCCCAGCTTCATCTGCGGCAGTCCCGCAACCTTCGAAAGGCCGCTCAGGGAAAAGGTCAGGCAATCCTCCGCTTCCACCAGCGTGCTCACGCGCGCGGGGTCGGGTCCAAAGGCGTAGTCGGAGAAGACTTCGTCGCCGATCAGCGCGATCCCGCGTTCGGCGCACAATCGCACCAGCGCTTCCAGTTCCGGCCGCTTCACGTAGGAGCCCGTCGGATTGTTGGGATTCACCAGCACCACGGCCCGGGTGCGTTCCGTGATCCCGGCGGCGAGTGCATCCAGGTCGATGGTCCACTCGCCGTGGAAGACCAGCGGGTATTGGCCGACGGCGACCGACTCCAGGTTCGCCAGGAACTCGAACAAAGGATACGAGGGTCGCGGCGCCAGCACCTGGTCGCCCGGATTGCACAGCAGCTTGAAGAGGTAGCCATAAGCCTCGCTGGTGCTGGCTGTCAGCAGAATCCGGCCAATGTCCACCGAGTGTCCGCGAATGGCATAGTGCGCCGCCACCGCCCGCCGCGGCTCCTCCATACCTGCGGGAGCAGGCTCGTAGACCAACATGCGCGTATCCTGGAACGCGCTGACGATCTCCGGCGGATAGGTCAGCCCCGCACGCGTGGGGTTCGATTCGGTGAGGTCCAGAATGCGAGCCCCCGCGCGCCGCTTGGCCGCGATCGCCTGGCTCAGCCGATTCGGCCGGAGGTCCCACTGAAAGCGGGCGGAAAACATACTCGTTCCCGATTGTAGCCGATGGTAATCAGCAGAGAAAAAGTATTGGCCGCCGATGAACACAAGAACACAGATCAACGCAGATAAGACAGGCTCTTGCGCTATCGGCGTTCATCTGCGTTCATCTGCGGCCCATTTTGTCTTTGCGTTCGCTTCCAAACCACGCTATAGTAACACCCAAAACCAGGAGGTTCCATGTCCCACCGAGTCGCTTCCCTTCTGCTGCGGACGCTATGGCTTCTCTCCGCCCTCAGCATGGCCTTCGCCCAGCCGCAAATCGCTTCCGAGCTGCTCAATCAGCTTCGCTACCGCTACATCGGTCCCGTGGGCAATCGCGTCATCGCCGCGGCCGGCATCCCGGGCGACCCTAACGTCTACTACGCGGGCGCGGCCTCCGGCGGCATCTTCAAGACCACCGACGGCGGCACCACCTGGCAGCCCATCTTCGACGGCCAGCCCGTTTCTTCGGTCGGATCGCTCGCCATCGCCCCCAGCGACCCCAACATCGTTTGGGCGGGCACCGGCGAAACCTTCATCCGCAGCCACATCTCGGTAGGCGCCGGCATCTACAAATCCATGGACGCCGGTAAGACCTGGTCCCTCATGGGCCTCGAAAAGACCGGCCGCATCGGCCGCCTCCTCATCGACCCGCGCCATCCCGATATCGTCTTGGCCTGCGCGCTGGGCCACGCCTACGGGCCGCAGCCCGAGCGCGGCGTCTTCCGCACCACGGATGGCGGCAAGACCTGGGAGCAGGTGCTGGCCGTCGATCAGAATACCGGCTGCTCCGACATCGCCATGGATCCTGCCAACCCGCGCGTGCTTTTCGCCGGCACGTGGCAGCTCGAGCTGAAGACCTGGAACCGCACCAGCGGCGGTCCCGGCAGCGGCCTCTACAAATCCATCGATGGCGGCGCCACCTGGCGGCGCCTCACTGGCCGCGGGCTCCCCAACTCGCCGCTGGGCAAGATCGGGCTGGCCATCGCCCGCCGTTCCAGCCGCGTCTACGCTTTGATCGAAACCGGCGACGGCGTCCCCTACGACGGCAAGCCGACCGAACGCGGCCAGCTTTGGAAGTCGGACGACGGCGGCGACCGTTGGGAACTGGTGAGCTACGACCGCCAGCTCACCGGGCGCGCCGCCTACTACACGCGCTGCGCCGTCTCGCCCGACAACGAGAACGAGGTCTACTTCCTCACGGCGGCGTTTTCGCGTTCGCTTGACGCCGGGCGCACGCTCACCAACATGCCCGCGCTTCCCGGCGGCGACAATCACGACATGTGGATCGACCCCACCAACGGCGACCGCATGGCCGTGGCCAACGACGGCGGCTTCAGCATTTCGATCAATCGCGGCCGCACGTGGAACCGCGTTCAACTGCCGATCGCGCAGATGTACCACGTCACCGTGGACAACCAGGTTCCCTATTTCGTCTACGGCAACAAGCAGGACGGCAGCTCCTACCGCGGCCCGAGCAACAGCCTGTCCGGCGGACGCGGAGGCTTTGGGGGCGGCGGCGAAGAGGGCCAGGCCGGCGGACGCGGAGTCTCCGGCGGGCCCATCTCGCGCAGTGTCTGGCGCCCCGTCACCGGCGGCGAGAGCGGATTCGCCACGCCCGACCCCGTGGACCCCAACATCGTCTGGTCGAGCGCCTCGGGCTCCGGCAGCGTCGGCGGCATCGTCACCGTCTTCGACGAGCGCAATCACCAGGCGCGCAACGTGGAAGTCTGGCCCGAGCTCACCGGCGGCTCGCCCGCGGCGGAAGTCAAATACCGCTTCAACTGGGAATTCCCGGTGATGATTTCTCCGCACGATCACAACCGCGTCTACGTCGGCAGCCAGTACGTGCATATGACCACCGACGCCGGCCACACCTGGAAGATCGTCAGTCCCGATCTCACGCGGAACGACAAGAGCCGCATGCAGTTTTCGGGCGGCCTCACCGGCGACAATATCGGCGTCGAGTACGCCGGCGTGGTTTTCGCCCTGGCCGAATCTCCCAGAGAGGCGGGCGTGATCTGGGCCGGCACCAACGACGGCCTGGTGCAGATCACCCGGGATGGCGGCAAGACCTGGAGCAACGTCACCCCCAACATTCCCGGCCTGCCCGAGTGGGGCACCGTGTCCAACATCGAAGCCTCGCGCCACGCCAATGGCGCGGCCTACATCACGGTGGACTTCCACCAGGTGAACAATCGCGACCCGTTCATCTATAAAACCACCGACTACGGCAAGACCTGGACGGCCATCACCAGCGGCATTCCCCACAGCATGCTGAGCTACGCCCACTGCATTCGCGAGGACCCCGTGCGCCGCGGCCTGCTCTTCGTGGGCACCGAAAACGCGCTTTACGTGTCCTTCAACGACGGCCGGAACTGGCAGCCGCTCGAAGGCAACCTCCCGCACGCGCCGGTCTACTGGATCGCCATGCAGGAGCATTTCCACGACCTCGTGCTGGCCACCTACGGGCGCGGCTTCTGGATCCTCGACGACATCACGCCGCTCGAGCAGATGACGCAGCAACTGGCCGATACAAGCGCCGTGCTGTTCACTCCGCGCGACGCCTGGCGCTTCCGCACCACCACCCAGCCGGAGAGCATGCCGAACGATGCCACCGCCGGCCTGAACCCGCCCTACGGCGCATCGATCAACTACTACCTGAAGTCCACACCGCAAGGCGGCGCGCGCATCGCGATCGTGGATGCCAGCGGGCGCACCGTGCGCACGATCGCGGGAACCGCCCAGCCGGGCGTCAACCGCATCTGGTGGGATCTCCGCTTCAGCCCCACCAAGCCCCTGCGTCTCCGCACCAGCCCGCAGTACGCGCCCGAGTTCGCCATGGGCCCCGACGGCTTTCGGCCGGCCCCCGGCGGGCAGCCCATCGCCCTGCTCGCGCCCCCCGGTGCGTACACCGTCAAGCTCACGGTGGAGGGAAAGGACTATACCCAGCCGCTCAAAGTACTCAAGGACCCGCACTCCAACGGCACCGAAGGCGATATCCAGGTACAGACCAAACTCATGACCTCGCTCTCCGGCCAGGTGAGCAACATGGTCGACGCCGTCAATCTGATCGAGTCGCTTCGCTCCCAGGTCG
>JBGPKH010000713.1:0-4497 GCA_041485845.1 Bryobacteraceae bacterium | reverse complement strand
TCGGGGAAATCATGGAGATTCCCAGGAGGAGCCGAGTTGGAGATCGTTCGCCCGTTGCTGAATGAGATCCGCCAGAGAGGGCATCTTGCGGGTGCCACCGATGCGGTCGCGCAGGTAGTGGAAGAAGTTCACTCCCAGCTTCTTAGCCGTACCGAGGAGGGTCTGAAAGGTGTCCCAACCTTTGGCCCCTTGCTGCGACCGCGGCCCGTAGCTCACCACCCGCTTGCGCACCCGCCCCCGTGCCCCTAACTCGGCGGGGTTGTTGTGCAACGGGATCTCGGGATGCCGCAGCACCATCAGCAACTGCCCTTTGTTAGCCTGGGTCTTGGCGATGCGTTGGTCCAACGCATCATAGCCCGTCACGGTGGAGAACAACTCGTCGAATGCGCCGCTCAACCGCATCGCCTCCTCAGCGCTGGGCTGCTGCCGGTAGGCCAGCAGTTCCTTGTAGTAATCCCAATAGCGCTTCAGAAACGCGTCCAGCAGTTGGCGATGGTAGGCCACACAAGGTTCCAGACTCTTGTAATGGCGCCCGTCGTGAATCCAGCACAATCCCAGTTCTTCGGTGACTAGCTTGAACTGCTTGGCGTCGTCGCAGATCAGCAACCGCACCACCGGATGACCGACCTCGGCGTGGTAGGCGGCGATGGCACTGGCCTCGACGATGCGGCTCCGCGCCGTCGCTCCCAACTGGGGCAGATGTTGCTTCAGCCCGTCATCCAGTTCGGTTTCACTCAGTTCCTGGTCCCACGGCAGATGGCGCAATGCTTCCATGGTCCGCTCGGAAACCGCAAACTGGCGCAGCAACGCCACTGCCTCGTCATTCAGGCGGAACACCCGCTTCCGTTGGTTGCGCAGCACATCGATCACCGTCAGCCGGTCTTTGCGCTCGGTGGTGAAATAGGCTGTGTACAGCGGGTTGCAGATCACCTGACAGTGCCAGTTGACCCCGTCCACGCGCGTGCCCGTGTCATCCATGTGCTGCCAGGGGCTACTGTTCAGCCCCGCTTCCACGATCTCTTCTTTCTCCCCATGGAAGGCCTCATGGCCCGCCGTCAGGAAATGCGAAATCTGGCCGGCAGAAATCAGGATTCCCATGTTGGCAAACCATTCGCCGATCTTCGGCTCGGTCATATGGCACAGATGCGAGAACATCACGCACAACGTCTTCACGTTCGGTCCATACTCGCCGCAGTAGCCATCCGGCAGCGGCGCCAGATAGGTCTTGCCCATGGTCGCCGAGTAGTACTTCTTCCGGAGGAACCTCACGTTCTCGGTGGCGATCCGCAACTCTTGCACCACCACGGCTTCGTAGCCCTTATCTTGCGCATCCGGCGGAAGCGTCGCTCGATCCAGATCCAGCTTCACTTCCTGGTCGATCTTGATCTCGCTGAGCTTCGCCCGCTTGGTTCGTGCTTGGGGTTCCTTGCGCTCTTTCTCCGACGAATGCGTCTGCTGTGATGGTGAACTTCCGGGTTGGTCGCCTGGCTTTCCGGCTCCACCCTGGCCTAATCCTAACCGCTCCCGCAGATAGGCGATCTCCTGATGGGCTTTCTTCAGTTCTCCCCGTAGATCTTCCACCAAATTCAGCAACAGGCCGACGATGGCGCGCGTCTTCTCGTCCGCGATACCAGTTAGATCGATCTTCTGAACTTGATCGAGCAGGGCATCGATCCTCGCGGCTTGAGACGAGTTCTCAGAACTCGGATTCCCTTGGTTTGATCGACGGCGAGATCTGCGGTTTCTGCGGCTACCCATCCATTGGATAGTAAAACCGGGAGGGGCGCGTTGTTCAGCAAAAAATCATAAAGCTTTGTTAATGTTTCCCCCGGATCATTGAGAAGATGCGTCGATGGCGACCGCACGCTTCGCGGCGTTGGTGGGAATCAGAGATGCAAGCAGGACCAGACATCCGGCCGCCGCACGCCGGGCGTTGTGGATCATGGGAACCCTCCGGTACGAGTTTTGATTCATCGTAGCACGGGGGGAGTTACAGAGCCGCGACCGTCAGGAAGCGGTCTTTGCCACGGGCCTACCGGTCCCACCACGGGTCTTTCACGCCGAATGACTTACCCGCCGAACCAGGTGAGGCGATGGTCTTCATGAGCGTGTCCATGTTCACCTTGACCTGGATGACCGTGGCCTGGCGGCGCTGGAAAGTCGCGATCAACATCTTGGTCGACTTCCCGGCGTCGCCCGTGTAGATATAGGTCGATTCGCCGCTGCGCTGGGAGCGCACCCGGATCAGCGGATGCAGTCGGCCCGAAGAGAGGCCGTCCATGAACCGCTCCAGGTCCGCCGGGCCGTCATATTCACGCGAGGAGCCGAGATCCTGGAATACCGCGAGTTTGAAGCCGCTCGCGCCGGCCGGACGGCCCACCTCGACCACGAAGTTGGCCACGCCGAGCAGCGGGATGTGCGTGCGCCTGGTTGCGTAGTGGGACTCGATTTCCTTGACCACGCGGTCAAACTCCCGATCGGCGCCGAACGCCGTGGCCGATACCGACAGGAGAGCCGCCAGGCACCGCATTCTCATTTAGGCTCCCTCCGGCCGAAGTTCATGCCACTCACATCCAGCTTCGGGATGCCGAACTGGCCGCCCAGGTCCGCCAGTTGCGCGGGGTCCAGCCGCCCGATGACATTCACGATCGTGAGCCTGGCCGGTTCCGCGGCGATCACCACCACTCCGCCCAGTTGCCCGTTCGGGCCATCCTTGAAGTAGACGTCGGCGTTCTCGCCGCTGCGCTTCGATCTCACGCCCACGATGCGCGACCACGCGGGAGCTTGTAGCTGGGCGCGGACCGCGTCCACGTCCGCCGGGTTGTACTCGCCTTCCCTCGCGAACTCGAAGCTCCGCACCGACACACTTTCCAGACCGGCGACCAGCTTCTTGGTCTTGGCCTCGTCCGCATCGCGGTCGGAGAGGAATTTGGCGGCCATCTGGAGCATGGACTTGTTCATCGTCACGTCCACCGATTGCTCGGCCTTCTCGGCCAGTTTCTCCAGGCTCGCCGGCAGCTTGATTTCCTGCGCCCACAAGGGCGTCAGCGCCGCGGCCAAAACGATGCTTGCGATTCGCATTGATTTCTCCTACCGACCAATACGCGCGCTCCCCATCCCGAGGATGAATTTTATATGCAACTTTTTGGTTGCATTTTCGCCGCCGTCCTCATAATATGCAACTAGGGGTTGCATATGGCGGCATCCGAACTGAGCCGGATCGAAAGGAAGATCCTGCTGCGCGCCCCGCGCGAGCGGGTCTGGAAATTCCTCACCAACATCGAAGATTTCTCGAAATGGTTCCACGTGGAAACCGCCGGCACGTTCACGCCGGGCGCGCGTCTGCAAGTGAAGTCCACCAATGAGTCCTGCAAGGGCATAGAGTTTTGCATAGTCGTCGAACGTATGGAGCCGCCGCACACACTCTCCTGGCGGTGGCACCCGGAGATGCCGGAACCCGGCGTGGACTACTCCAGGGAGCCCGCCACACTGGTCGTTTTCGAATTGTCCGAGGTCCAAGGCGGCACCGAGGTGAAGGTTGTGGAGTCGGGCTTCGACCGCATCTCGCTGACGCGGCGCGCGCGGGTCTTTTCGGAGAACGACAAGGGTTGGGAGCTCATGCTGGCGTCGCTGGAGCAGTACACCCATGCCGCCGCTCAGCGCTGAGATTCGCAGCTCGGCTCCCGTTTTTGCCGCGCTGGGAGACGAGACTCGCTTACGGCTGGTGGCCCGCCTGTGCGCCGGCGAGCCCCAGTCGATCACGCAACTGGCCGCCGGCGCGCAGGTGACCCGGCAGGCCATCACCAAGCACCTTCACGTTCTAGCCGATGCGCGAGTGGTAACCGGATTCCGCCGGGGGCGCGAACAACTCTGGGAGCTGAACACCAGGCAACTGGCGGAGGCGCGCCACTGTCTCGATCTCATCTCGCGCCAATGGGGCGACGCGCTGGCACGCTTGAAAGCGGCCGTCGAGGGGGAAAGCTGAAGGTCAGTCATTCGCAGCGGAGCGCCGCGACGGGGCCGCCACCTCCGCGATGCTGGCGCAAACTGTCAGCACGATTCTACAGTCCGGCTTTCTGCCGGGGGTCAATTACCCCACAGCGAATGTTCCCATCTCAGTGCGGTGGGAGACTTCAACGGCGATGGCAAGGCCGGTCTCGCGGTCGCCACCGGTCACGTAAGCGTGCTGCTGGGCAATGGCAATGGCGCCGTCCAGCCGGCCGTCAATTACCCCACAGAGGTGGATTCCACTTCCGTGGCAGTGGGGGACTTCAACGGTGACGGCAAGTCCGATCTCGTTGGCGCCAACCCCGGCAACATCAGTGTGCTGCTCGGCAACGGGGACGGGACCTTCCAGGCTAAGGGGCGGCCCAGGAATAACATTACAGGGTAAAGCGCAGATCTTGCAGTTTGGCTTCCTCTAGAGATCTTCGGCCCGACCGGGCCGTAAGCGTTCAACATCAATATTGGTAGTGGTCCGAACCGTCTGGCCATAGT
>JBGPKH010000712.1:0-4498 GCA_041485845.1 Bryobacteraceae bacterium | reverse complement strand
GCTTTCGCCCGCCAACCAGTTTTGTCACGGCTTCTCACGGTCGCGGCTCCGTAAGATACTCACCTCAGCGGTCTTCGCCGACTTCTGCGAGGGGCCGTTAGCCGATCCCGGCGGACGTAAGTGCGGTTCGTGCAGTAAGCTGAGAGCTGACCGCCGATCGCTGAAAGCCTATGTCCGAAACGCTGCTGCGCCGCGTGTTCCGCATCGCCGCCGTCTATAACATTTGTTGGGGAACAGCCATCGTTCTGTTTCCCAACCTGCTCTTCGACCTGTTCGCGATTCCGCACATCAACTATCCCTTCGTGATGGCCGGCCTGGGCATGTGCATCGGGCTCTACGGCTATGGCTACTGGGTGGTAGCCAGCGACCTGCGCCGCTATCCGCAACTGGTGGTCATCGGCTTTCTGGGCAAGGCGCTGGGACCGATCGGCTGGTTCTGGACCGTGGTTACCACCGGCCTGCCGCTGCGCACCATGTGGACCAACGTCTTCAACGATTTCATCTGGCTGCCGTTCTTCATCGCCTATTTCGTCTGGTACCGGAGGCAACGGGATGCTCTATCCGCAACTGCTCAACGATGACTTCGAGAAACTGCCGCGATCCCTGCGCGAGTTTCATTCCACGCCCGGCGGCGGGCGCGCGTGCGGGAGTGTCGCGGTGAGTCATCGCAGCCGCTGGCTGGCGCGGATGGTCGGGTTTCCGCCGTCCGGCGATTGCATCCCTTTGCAACTCGAGGTAGTCGCCGGCGAGGACCGGGAGGTGTGGATCCGGCGTTTCGGCGAGTATGTCTTCGAAACGGTCCAGAGTAAGGAAGGCGATTTCCTGCTGGAAACGGTGGGGCCGATGCACGTGCTCTTCCGCGTGTCTGCCGATAGTAGCGGCATGCGCTTCGAGTCGCGGCGCGCGCGTTGGTGGATCATCCCGCTGCCGCTGCGCATTTATGCCGAAGCGCGCGGCAACGAGTCTTCCTGGGATATTCAGGTTTCGGTGGCGCACGTCGGGTCGTACCGCGGCGCCGTGGTTCCCACGCGATGATTAACGCACTGCTGGTTCTCATGGCGCTTGGCATGATGGGTGCGGCCGACACCTTCTACTATCACGAGTGGAAGCTGCGCCTGCCGGAGACGCCGACCGCCCGCCGCGAGTTGCGGCTGCACGCTTCGCGCGACTTCGCCTACGCCATCGTCTTCGGCTCGCTGGCCTGGACCACGTGGGACGGTATGCTGGTGTGGCCGTTTGCCTGCGTGCTGTTGTTCGAGATCGTAGTCACCCTGACCGATTTCATCGAGGAGGATCGCACGCGCAAGCTTCCGGCGGGCGAACGCGTGATGCATGCGCTGATGGGAATCGCCTACGGAGTGTTCCTTTCGTTGCTCTATCCGCACGCGGCCGAGTGGCGGAGACTCGACTCCGGATTCGGCATGGCCGACTACGGCTTCCTGTCGTGGATTCTGACGTTGTTCGCCCTTGGAGTTTTCGCCTCCGGCATCCGCGACCTGGCGGCGTCGCGAAAGCTGGCACGCTCGCTCACCCATCCGAATGCCGCTCTCTGAAGCGTTTTGGTGGGGCAGGCGCTTTCGCCTGCCAGCGGGTTTTTCACGGCTTCTGACGCGCGCGGCGCCGATCGGAGCCACGTCCGTGGGAGTGGTCTTCCCGGATGATCAGTTCCCCATCGTGATCCAGCCATTCAGCCTGAGCCACTCTCCCAGCCGGTCCATGAAATGGTCGGCGCCCCCGCCCTTCTTCACGAAGCACCACAAGCCGATACATCACGACCAACCTTCAGATGAAGCGCGAGGTGCTGGAGGCCTTTTGGAAGCGAGCCGGGCTTGACCCTGCGGCCCCGAGAAAGTGGCGGCCATCGCCAAAGCTGCTCGCGTTCCTTGAAAGTTTGTGACGCCTTATCTGGAGTGAGAAATTCCGCTCACCCCATTCCCGCCCCGGCTGGTGTACCTATCTCGCATTCGCTCTGGATAATTCCGGAGTCCAGATAATGCGCCCCGCAGTTGTTCCCGAAGCTTGCCGAGGCGAATCGCGTGAAGCCCGAGACAGCCCCGTCATCTGCCGAGAAGGAAAGCCGACGGAGCCGCACGCGCAACCTCCCGAAGGCGGCTTTGGTTACTCTCCCCGGCGCGCCCGGGTTTGACGGAAGGGGCGGATAAACTCGAGAAACCTCCGGGCGTACCGGTCCAGGTTTTCTACCGAGCCTCCGCCGAGAAGCGGCGAACACATCTCATAGGCAACCGCTCCGCTGTACCCGCCACGCTCGAGAGCTGAAAGAAACGCTGTGTAATCGATGAATCCTTCGTCGACGGGGACAGCCTGTACCGAAGGTGTGAGCTTTTCGTAGTTGATCAGGGTGGGCACGTATTTGAAACGAGGACGAAGTTGATAGTTCGCGATCGTGGTGTGTACGGTCACCTTCGCCATCTTCGTGGCAGCCGCCGTCAGATCCGCGCCATGCAACGCTGGAGCCCAGGCATCGAACATGGCGCGGCAGTTCGGCTCGTCGACCTCCCGAATCAGATCGTACAGGCTGTCGACGCCGCAGCCGATATCGTGATGGTTCTGGACGCCGATAGTGACCCCGAAATGAGCGGCACGGCGCGCGCACTCGCGCAGTGCGTCCACCACCTGCTTCCATTGCGCGTGAGGCGTCGCGACGTCGCTTTCATAGCCTGTAAAGACGCGCACCAGCTTCCCGCCAAGATCGTGCGCTATCTCCGCAAGTTCGGTTACGTGACCAATTTGGATCTCACGATGGGGAATGTCGCTGTGTTCCATGTCGGCGGTGAAGTTGGTGTATCCGGCGACGCAGGCCATGCGGAGGCCGTGTTCTTCGAGCCGCGCGCGCAACTGGGATCGCCGGTCCGCGCCCCAGTCGAGGACGGAGAGGTGGGGGCGCTTGGCCATCAGCATGACGCCGTCGTAGCCCAGTTCCGCGGCCTTCTCGACAAACTCCTCAAGAGGAATAGAATGTTGTCCCCAGGAGCCGGAGTAGCTCACTGAATGAAGAATCGAACCCTGGATCATGTGTTAACCCGAACAATGGCCATGGTAGCAGAGAGTGCCATGGTTCATGCGGGCGCGGGCCTCCGTCAACAGGCGGGCACTGTCCCCTGTTTAGCCGTTGTCTGTTGACGACTGAAAACCGTTCCCCGGCCCGATCGCGCGGGTGTATCATGCAGCCTGAAAGCTGAGATGAAAGTCATTAACACGGCCGATGCCGCCTTTGACGGCGAGACCGAGAACGACGTGCCGCGTGCCGCAGCCGCCAAGGCTCCCGCCGCGATCGGCGATGCCATCATTCTCGCGACGGGTGGGGATCGCATGAAATTGACGTTGCTCGAATTCGTCGATCCTGCCCAGGTCGGCAATCCGGGCATCGACAGACTCTTACAGTCGATTGGCAAGGACGAGAACCAACTGAAAGAGTCTTACACGCGCTACGTCGCCGTGCGATTGAAGATGCGAAACCTGGGCGCGGCCGACGGCACGAGGGGCCGCGAAGGCATCGTGCACACGTGCACAGGCGGCCGTGTGATCGACAGCGCGGGACGCGAACACCGAGCAGCCTGGGCCTCGGTAGCCGGGTGCGCGAGCGTCGGACCGCCGATGCGCGGCGACCCGAGCAAGATCGGCTGCTATGCCTTTCATCTTCCGGCCGATGCGGTAGTCGCCCGCTATCGCCTGGCGATCAATGACACGGGAGGTGACGCGCGCGATGAGGTCGAGTGGATTCTTACCCGGACGATGCCGGCGAAGACGCGAGCCGCGGGACCGCGTCCGATCGATCGGCTCGCCGACGGCGCTGACGCGTGGAACGCCTGGCGCCGGGCCAATCCGCGTCTCGACATCAATCTTGCCGAGTGCGATCTGCGCGGTCGCGATCTCACGGGTTTTAATCTGTCACGCATTAACCTGCGCCACACGCAACTGAACGGCGCGGTTTTGTCAGATGCGATCCTCGCCGGCGCCGAGGCCACGTCCGCCATCTTCGCTCTGGTCGGCTTGAGCTGCTTCGTCATCGTCGATGTGACACAGCCCAAATCGGTGCCCCAGGATCGGTCCTTATGATAACACCGATTTTTGTACGCGCCCGAGAACAAGGCTCAGAAGATCCTGCGCGCTTTCGACATTCAGACCGGCAAAGCCGTGTGGGAACTGCCACAGGTGGGCGAGGGGCGAGACATGGACTGGCACTCTATCCACTGCGAGCGGGCTGGTCTCTTCGGTGGCCCCTTCCAAGTCCGGACGTGGGCACCGGAGTGGTGGAACTTCTGGTGGCTACCGATATCACCGCATAACGCCAGCAACAAGGGCAACCTGGCCAGGAGCAGCAGCGCCAACCTTCACGGCTTTTTCGCCAGAACGTCGCTGACTTCGGCCTCCGTGACGAGGCGGTCCGCATCGGCGCGCAGCAGGAAGCGCTCCGCAACGGCCTTTTCCGCCGCGGCCTTCACCGCATCCACATATGCCTTGTGGGCGCCGTAGCGCT
>JBGPKH010000711.1:0-4542 GCA_041485845.1 Bryobacteraceae bacterium | reverse complement strand
GTTGGCCGATGACATAGGTCGCCTGCTCGGCCGCCACGCGCTGGATGTTTGGCGCTGCCTCGTCCTTCCGCCGCTCGAACGCGCTGGTGGTGGTGGTGACTCTCACGCCAGTCCGGCGCGTGAACTGGACGGACAATTCGCGCTCGCTTTCTTTCAGGGGTTCGGTGGTATAGGCAGCCAGCCGCGCCACCCGCCGTGAGAAGATGCTCTTGCCGCCGCTCGTCACGGACAGAACACCGCTATCGTTGGCCGTGAACTCCAGCTTGATGCTGTCGCCGGCTTTCAGGCTCTCCGGATCGGCCTCGACGAACTCGCCGCCGGGCGTCTTGCGCAGAAGCCGATAGCGGACACCGACATACGTGGCCTGCTGTTCCTGGAGCGTCTTGGACGCAGCCGCGAGCTGCTCCCGTGCCTGGGACTGGCCTTGCACGCCTTGCTGCTGCTGTTGCGGCGCGGGCTGTTGCTGCTGGGCGGCTGGCGCGGCGATGAAGTTCTGCTGCGCCGGGGTCCCGTAGAAGAGCGCACGGGCATTGGCGACGGACAAGGCGTCCACGGCCGACTGCACCTCGATGGTTTGCCGCATCGACGACTGCGGTGTGGCCGGTGGCGCCGCTCCCGGCGCTCCACCCGCGATGCCGCCTATGACGCCGCCAACCGCCCCACCCCGCGCGTTGTCGCGAAATCCGGACGCCGTATTGGCGGGAGGTGGTGGCACGGACGCCACCGGTGCGGCGGCGGCGGGGGCGGCAAGGGCCGCGGATTCCGCTTCTTTGTCCTGCGAAGCCTTCTTCTCCAACGATACCTGAGGCGCGACTGCTGCCCTCCGATCTTCCTCGACTGCGAAGCTCCGTTCCGGCTGGCTCTTTGCTTTGAGCTTTTCCGGCCCGGCAGGCCGGTTCACCTGGTCCGCGAGCGGCTGGTTGCGCCTGGCATCCGCGGGCTTGCGATCCTCCGGCTTGGTTTGTGCGGGCCGCGCAGCCGGCGCCTCTCGCTCGAAAGCAGGCTGCGCCGTGGGTGACACCGGCGGCTGGCTGACCTGCGCCACGATCAGGGGCTCGGGCGTGCGCCCGTGACGCACCGCCACCACCGCAACCGCCGCCAAGCCGGCCATGGTCAAGACTGCCGCTGCCGGCCGCCACCATCCGAGGCGCTGGTACCAGCGCGCGGGCCGCTCGTCCAACGCCGCCAGAAGCTGCGCCTTGGCCGCCGGGTCGCGCAGCAGATCCCGCAACGACTGTTCCCGGGCGAGCGCATCGAACAGCTCCTGGTCGCTCAACGCGGCCTCGAACAGCGCCTGCTGCTCCTCGGCCGTCAAGGTGCCGGTGGCGTACCCGCCCAACAGTTTCTGGATATCTTCCCGGCTCATCGCTTTCCCGTCTCCCAATCCCCGCCCATCAATTCCAGCAGGTGCTTGCGGCATCGATGGTCCCAGGTATATACGGTGTTGATGGCGCTCGCCCCCATGATCTTCTGGATTTCGGGAAAGTTCTTCCCCTGGAGCTTGAGACGGATCAGGTCGCGGCACCGCTCTCCCAATTGGCTTATGGCCTTCGTCAGCCGCTCCAGCATCTCCTTCCTCTCGTAGTAGTCCGCCGGATTCGAATCCAGGTCCGGCAGGGGGATGTCGGTGATGGAGACTTGCGTGTACTCGCCACGCCGGACCGCCTTCCGGCGCAGGCTCATGATCTTGAACCTCACGATCTGCAAGGACAACGGCAGCAGGTCTTCCGGACGCTCGAGGTGGGCGTATTTTTCATGCAGAAGCATGAGCACCTCCTGTGCCAGATCTTCAGCGACGTCCCTCGCTATATGGGATGCCGCGAACGTGACAATCCTTTCACGAAGCTGGGCGAGGACCTCTTCGCGCTGCACCGGTTCCGACCGTTCTGAGGCAATCATAACATTCGCGGGTTGAGGACTTTGGCGGGCGGCGCACGCGTGTGAGACCTCCCCGTGTGAGAATGTTGACATGTCGATCCGCAACCAGGGGCAGTTGGAGAAGCTGCGAGCTATCGGAAGAATCGTGCGGCTGGCGCTGGACCAGACCGCCGTAGCGGTGCGGCCGGGGGTGACGACCCGCGAGCTGGACGAGGCCGGCGCGCGGGTGCTGGCGGCGCACGGCGCCGAATCGGCGCCGCCCAAAGTGTACGGGTTTCCGGGCGCGCTCTGTATCAGCGTCAACGATGAGGCGATTCACGGCATTCCGGGCGGCAAAGTGGTGCAGCCGGGCGACCTGGTGAAGCTGGACCTGGTGGCGGAGAAGGATGGGTTCTTTGCCGACGCCGCGGTAACCGTGGCGGTGGGCGAGGTCAGCCAGACGGCCAGTGCGCTGGTGCGCTGCGCCGAGAGCGCGTTCCGGCTGGCGGCGAAAGTCGCGACGGCCGGCAGCCGGGTTTACGAAATCGGCCGCGCCGTGGAACAGGAGACGCATCGCTGCGGCTTCCGGGTGATGCGGGAGCTTTGCGGCCACGGCGTGGGCCAGACCATCCACGAGCCGCCGAGCATTCCCAACTATCACGACCCGCGCTTCCGCACGCGCCTGACCGAAGGGCTGGTGATCACCATCGAGCCGATCATCGCGGCGGGCAACGGCCAGGGCGTCCTCCAGCAGGATCGGTGGACCATCCGCACGGCGGACCGCAGTCTCTCGGCGCACTACGAGCACACCGTGGTGATCACCAGGGGCGAGCCGATTCTGTTGACCGCGGCGTAGTCAGCGGCCGACCGCTCCCCGTGGTCGCGGCTCAGTTACATGCATTTCTGAGCCAGGACCGCGGGGAGCGGTTGCGGATTAGCGCCGGCGCCCGGTACGGCGCGGCGCCACTGCCATGCCCGACCACGTCTCATCGATGGCGCAGCCTTTGTAGGCCGCAAGGCCCAGCGTCGAGCACATCTCGACGATCGTCTGCGCCTTCAGATCGCTCTTCACGCGCGATGCTTTTTTCGGCCACATGATCCAGAGGGTGCGGCCGCGCAGCATCGTTCGCGCCAAGGTGGGCAGCTCGCGTCCCAGCGTGGCCACCGACTTCACGAAGAGCAGGATGGTCGCGGCGTCCGTGGCATTCCGTTCGAACCGCGCATCCTTGGGGAGCGGGCCAAGTTTTTCGAGGAATCCATCCGGCGCGTACAACACGGCCACGGTCGAGCCGTGCCCGATGCGCAGCTTGTCGAGCAGATGGACGCGGGCGTGAACGGGGGCCATCGGTTCCGCAGGCGCGTGGCGAATGGCCTTCTCCAGCGCCGGCCCGAGGCGGAGCACGTTGGTGAACACGGCGTCCGGCAGGAGCTTTTTGACCAGCCGCGTTTTCGCCGGATCGCCCTCGATGAACACCAGCGGAATATGGCGCGTGGATTTCGATTCGCGGAGGAGCGCGCCCACGGCCCGGCCATAGGACGGCATGCGGGTCAGGTCGATGACGATGGCGTCGGGCGGCGCCGCGCGGATGGCGGAAAAGCCGGCGGCGCCGCGACCCGTGTAGACATCCGCTTCGAAATTCTCGCGGCGGATGCGGGCGGCAAGGATGGGGGCCTCTGCGGCGTCAAAGTGGATGACCAGGATCCGCGGCATTTACCACAATTGCGGGAGCAATTCCCCGGCGGGGCCGGGCAGCACGCAATCCACGATTCCGGACATGGGCGTCGGCTCCGGGTTGATCTCCACGACCTTGGCGCCGGCCTGCCTGGCGTAGGGAATCAGGCTGGCGGCGGGGTGGACCACCGCCGATGTGCCGATCACCAGAAACACTTCGGCCACGCCGGCCGCGTGTTCGGCTTCTTTCATCATGCCGTCCGGCAGCGGCTCGCCGAACCAGACGACGCCCGGACGGGCCAGCCCGCCGCAGGCGCAGTGCGGCGGAATTTTCGGCAGCGGCACGCGTCGATTCGGCCAATTGGCGCCGCACGCCGTGCAGCGCATGCGCCAAATGTCGCCATGGAGCTTGAGAATGTTGCCGTTCCCCGCAAGATCGTGCAAGCCGTCGACGTTTTGCGTGATGAGGGTAAAGCGCGGTTTGCGGATCTCGAGTTGCACCAGCGCGCGATGCGCCGCATTGGGTGCGGCCTTGGCGACGATCTCGCGGCGCCAGTTGTACCACTCCCACACCAGGCGCGGGTCGCGGGTGAAGGCTTCGGCAGTGGCCAGGTCTTCCGGTTTGTGCTCCTTCCAGAGCCCGCCCGCGCCGCGGAACGTCGGGATTCCGCTTTCCGCGGAGATGCCCGCGCCGGTGAGCACCGCCACGGAGGTCGCCTGGGCGAGCCAGTCGCGTATCTGTTCGAGGCCGGTCAACCTCCACATTTTAACCTGCCTGGAGCAGATTGCCGTGCATGACAACGCTCCCCTCACGGTCGCGGCTCATCCTTCTCCGCCACCAGGTCCAGCTTCACCAGGTCTCCCGGCTGCACCGGGCGGCCGCCGGGAATGCGGTGTATCTCGTCATCGTTGACGCGGATACACAGCGGGCCCGGAAACCCGTACGCTTTGGGCGGCGGCGTGGCGTTGCGCCTGTTGAACGTCCTCTCGCGATGCGGTTGCTCGTGGGGCTT
>JBGPKH010000710.1:0-4551 GCA_041485845.1 Bryobacteraceae bacterium | reverse complement strand
GATGTACTCGTCCAGCTCTTTCTGCAGGGCGGGGTCGCTCGGCCGCCCATAGAGTTCGCTCGATTTGTACTTCCGCAGGTCCATCTTCTGCTTGATCCACTCATCGCGAGCCTTGGTGCTGTCGGCGGCGTCGAGCGAGGCCTGCACCAGGTGCGGCGGAATGAACAACAGACCCTCCTCGTCACCCAGCACCACGTCGCCGGGCATAACGGTCGCGGTTCCGATGCGGATGGGGATGTTGATGCCGGTCAACATCACGTTGCCCAACGAATCCGGAGAGGTGCCACGGTAGTACGCCGGCATGCCGGTGGGGATGATCTTTCCCAGCCAGAACATGGCGCCATCCACCACCATGCCGGTACCGGTGGTCTTCCAAATATAGTAGGCGAGCTTGTCTCCCACGAAAGTGCCGCCGTCGATCTTGCCGAAAAGATCCACGACGATCGCGTCGCCCGGCTGCAGCATGTCGATCACGGTCTGGTTGCGCAGGCGCCCGAGTCCCTTCTTTTCCGCCTCCGCCTGCATGGCGTCTGCCACATCCGGACGCGCCGGCATGAATTGCACCGTGAAGGCGCGCCCCACTAGTTTCTTGCCGGGGTTCAGAATCTTCCAGTCGCCTGCAAACTGATTAGGGAAACATCCCGGACCGGTGTTGGCGGCATTCGCGGCGGCTCCACGACCGGCGTTGGCGCCACCCCCGCCGCCTCCGCGCCCGCCGCCGGTGGAGCACCCGGAGCGCACCGCGCCCCACGCTTCTTCGATCACCAGCCCCTTGACCTTCTCCAGGAGGGCGTCCGGCACCTTGGGACGCCCGTCCGCGAAACGGTCATAGGGATTCTTGGCCGTGTAGGCGATCATCTGCTCTTTGGAGAGCGTCCACTGCGCCTGCGCGCAGAATGTGCCCAGCACCAGCGATGCCATCGCCGGCGCCCATTTCGAGAGTCTTCTCACGGTCGCACCTCCTTAAAAGCAAAACATTTTGGCCACGAATGAACACAAATGAACACAAATAATTCTTCTCTTATTCGTGTTCATTCGTGTTCATTTGTGGCCAAAAACTCTTACCCAGCGGCTCCGCGGCCGAACGCATGCCGCTTGGCCGTCCACTTGGCGCCCAGGTACTCGCCCATGTCCAGCGCGCCCGACATCGTGTCGCCGGACAGCTTGCCCGTGAAGCGGTACGAAAGCGCCGCTCCGTGTACTTCGCCAACGTTGCTCGAGATCCGCACATCGTCGCCGGAGATGGCGCCGGTGAAATCCCGCGCCGTGAAATCTCCCTGGTGCGTTCCGACGAGCTGGTTGCCCTGCTGCTTCACATATAGAGCGTGCTCCGACATCCCGGCGGCGAACTGGATCTGCACGTCCCAACGTCCGGTGATGTCGCCGGCGGGCGTCTTGGGAGCCTCCGGTTTCCACTCGGGCCGCTTGGCCGAAAGGATCTGGTGCACGCGGTCGGCAACCACCTTGACGTCCTCGGGCATCATCATGTACGCGGTGATCGAAATTCCGGTCTGGTTGGCAGCGGCGCCGCCGCGCCCCCCGCGGCCGCCCCCACCGCCGCCACCGCCGCCAAGCGCGACGCGCGGCTCGGTGGTCCACAGGATATTCGTGACCTCCTCGCCCGAGATCCCCAGCTTGGCCGGATCCCAGTTGATCGCGAGGCCCGGACTGTGGTTGCCCAGACCTCTGGGCTGCCGCACCGCCGCCGTGACACCGTCGATCTTCATGACGCGGTCCGCAATGGTCTGCATCCACTGCGTCCACATCTCGTCCTCTTTCTGGTGATCGCGCTGCACCCACATCTCGACCGCGGCCAGCATGCCCACAATCTCTTCCTTACCGATCTTCATGGCGCGGCCGTGGCCGTGGTGCGGTGCGCTCGCCACCCATGCCGCCTGGAGCAGGTCCTTGCGCCCCAGCACCAGGCCGGCGCACTGCGGCCCGCGCAGGCACTTGCCGCCGCTGTACCCCACGAAGGTGGAGCCGCGCTGCAGGTAGGTATTCGGCACGGTAAGCATCTCGGCCGCCGCGTCGGTGAAGACCGGGATATTCTTCTTCTTGGCAATCCCGTAGACCTGGTCGTACGTCAGCGGGCCGGTCTCCATGCGGTTGCCGGACATGATGTAGACCATCGCCACTTTCGGACCGAGCGCGGCTTCGTATTCGACGGCGTCGCCCACTTCGATGATCCGCACGCCTACCGATCGGATGGCCTGGTCATACTCGTTGCGCGAGGCCTTGGGAATCACCACTTCGTCTTTGGCGAAGCCGGTCAAATCCGGAATTCGCACGTGGAGGTCCGGGTTGCCTCCGGTGACGCACGCCGCGGTCGTGTGCGCCATTCCGGCCGCGCAGCCGGCGGCAATTAGAGCCCACTCGGCGCCCGTAATCTCCGCCAGGCGACGCGCCGCGGCTTCCATCAGTTCGTCCAGCACCACGTGATGCTGCCCGGCCGCATCCACCGCTGCCCGCACTTCCGGCAGCTCGAGCGATCCGCTGATCACGGTCAGCGTCCCCCGGCAATTGATCAACGGCCGGACACCAAACGATTGATAGATGTTCCCGGGGGCAAGCTGTAGTTTGCCCGCGGTCCCGGCAGCCGGAGCCGCAGACGCCGGCCTACCGAAGAACGCCGGCGCAGCCGCCAGCACCGATCCTCGCCGGAACAGGTCGCGGCGGTTAAGACCGCCCACATACTGTTCGAAAACCTTCTTCACGGAACGGATCACACGTACCTCCTGGTTCCTGACATCTGGTGATTCAGCGTACCACCAAACTTCGGTGAGATGAAGCCAGGCTGGGGGCCGGGGGGGCCGGGGGGGCCGGGGGCCAGGGGCCAGGGGTTCGCGAGCGTCCGGAGCACTGCCCAGTTGACGAGTATCCGCCATTGGCGGATACTCGCGTTGAGTGGAACTGATTGAAGCCCCCACGTTTACCAGGCAGATCACGGCTCTCCTCACGGATGAGGAGTACCAGGGATTTCAGTCACGGGTCGCCGCGAATCCGGAACTCGGTGTGCGCATAAAGGGTAGCGGCGGGCTTCGCAAGATTCGCGTAGCGCTCAGCGGACGCGGCAAGAGAGGCGGAGCCCTTGTGATCTACTATTGGGCGGTCCGCAGAGACTTGATCCGGTTGCTTTACGCATACGCAAAGAACGTGACGTCGGATCTGACACCCAAACAGGTGGCCCGCTTATCCGAGGCGGTGAAAGAGGAGTTCGGCGATGAAGCGAAGAATGTTTGATCAACTTTTGCAGAGTGTGAAGGAAGGCGGCGCCATCTTACGCGGCGAAGCCTTGGGGGCCCGCCGGATCCTGGTCGGCTCGCCGGAGGTGAGGGCGATTCGCGAACGGACCAGCCTCTCGCAGTCTGAGTTCGCCCGCTTGATCGGCGTCAGCGTGAAGACTCTTCAGAATTGGGAACAGGATCGCCGACGCCCAACGGGACCGGCGGTGGCGCTCCTGAAGATTATCGCTCATGAGCCGCAGTTAGCCGTTGAGGCCATTCACCGGCCGTGACCACGAGCGGCACAAGTCAGGGATGACTACGCGACCAAGTGGAACCAAGTGGGCAAGGGCCTAGCGGTGATCCTTCATTTCGTTGTACACTACGCTGGTACACGTCAAGAAGGTGGTCGACAATGGACCCCTTGGATCGCCAGACCCAAATGGCGTTTTCTTCTATGCTTGACCAGTTTGAGACGATTCTCAAGCTCCAGGCTCAAAGTGGCTACAAGCCTACGCGAGAAGAATCAGCGAAGCTGGTGTCAAATTGTCAGGCGATGTTAGACTGCGGCTATCCGGATGTTGAAGCTCGCGCTCGACGAGTACTCGCGCAGATTCCGCGGGGCCAGAAACTGTGGAAGTTCTGGAGCCCTTGGATTGATTCGTTCCGTTCACGGGCCAATGCGAGAAGGGCACGAAGAGATGCGCAGTTCCTGCTGGACAAAGAACGCGAAGCCCTGAACCGAAAGTGTTTCGATCTCGTTTGCAGCAATTTTGAAATACCTAACCACGTCCTTGAGGTTTTAGGGGATGTTGCCTCCAACCTCGTTGGCGGAATCATCCGGAATGACGAGGAGGCGCTAGCGAGAGCGGAACAGTTTATCAACGGATATAGAGGGCGGAGCGGGTATCTGCGTGCCGACACCTTAGTTATATGTCCTCTGAAAGAACGTTGGGAAGAAATACTGACAGGATGACAGGCAACGGATGGGAATCAGCTCGATTTCACATGGCAGATGTTCCCGGATCGAGGCTTAGGCTCAGTATAATTCTCCCCAAGTGACCTGGTTTGAATGGCGCTGGGCATGAATGGGTGCCGGATAAGCGGGCGTGTCCGATCCGAACGTTCGATTCCCTCCTCAGATAGATCCCGTGAAGTACCTTCACGTCATACAACGCCACTTGGCCGAATAAACGCCCATACCGCCATTGTGACCCTCAAGAAGAGCGGAACTCCTGATTATTGAGGCCGTTCCGAAACGATGCGGTAGAATCGGTACTGGGAAACGCCCTTTGGCGTTGATGGAGTTACACATGGACCGTCGGGT
>JBGPKH010000709.1:0-4562 GCA_041485845.1 Bryobacteraceae bacterium | reverse complement strand
TCACGCAAGCCGCTCACGATCAGGCCATCGAAAAATTGCTCGCCGAGCTCACTGCGACGAAGACGGTTTTTCCTGGCACCAACCTCATGCTGATCTTCAAACTCGGATCATCTTGACTTCACCGAGATCAGGAGGTCTGTCGTTGATGAAGCGATAGGCGAGACCCACCAGGAAAAGGGCCGCGGCTTCGCCCAGACGGTCGCCAATGGAACGGAAGCCAGCCGCTGCCTTTTGGAAAAGGCCGATGCCTTTGAGTACCGGCTCACGCGGTTTGCTCATGAGCTTCGGGTACTGGGCGAAGAGTTGGTTACCCTCCAGAAGGGTGGTCCAGGCGGCGGCCCGCGCCTGGTCTTGCGCGGTTGCCGGGCGCGGGGCAGCGGCGCGAATTCGGTATTGCGCATCCGGCGGGGTCAACGGTCGAAGTTCTATTCTGTAGTCGCCAGGTCTCGCGGCGACAGCCATCAGAGAAACGTGCGGCAGATGATAGCTTGGGCCGCTTTGGATCGGGACACCATCGGGACCGGTGAGCGTGGCGATCACTCCGAGGTCGTCACCCGTCTGGTCGATGGTGACTTCCACGAGGTCTCCCGCCGCTGCGCGAAGCAGGAATGAGTCGGTGGCGCCGGCGGCGAGTTTGCGCTCCACAGGCACCCCGGGTTGGAGCACGGGCGTGGAAGTCTGCGGGCGCAGAGGGACGGAGAAAAGGACAAACAGCACCGCTTTTCCGCCCTTGAGGCGCATGGTCAGTATGATAGGGGGTCTCGCAGGAATTGTAAACCAACGCTGATTGAGGCGGCCGGAAGAAACCCCGAGACGCTCCTGCGTCAGGCTGTGGCGATTCTCGAAGAGCGGTTTGGCCCTGACCATCCCCTGGTGGCCAGCGCCCTGGGCCCGTTGGGGTGCACGTTAACCAAGGAAGGCCGGTACAAGGAAGCGTTGTCTCTCACCGAACGCACCTGGCTGATCCTGCGTAAGGATCCCAGAGTTTCTGAACCCGATCTTCTCAATACGATGAGCACGCTTGGGCTCCTCTACTCCATGACCGGCCAATTCCAGGATGCGGAGTTTTTCGCGAAGGAAGCGGTTACCAAAGCCGAGGCGATTTGCGGTCCGGACCACATGCGCCTGGGCTGGCACCTGGCGAATTACGCCGACGTCCTCAAACGCGCGGGGCGCAAGGATGAAGCCAGGGCGGCGCAGCAACGCTCGGCCGCTATTCTGGCTCGCAACCAACAGGCCAACCCGGCACGGCACACGGTCAACGTCAACGCGCTGCGCTGACACGACTGCTTCACCCGAACGTAGAAATATGGCCGCGGCTCGCAAAACGGCAGGCTGCGCAGGTGTAGACTTGGGTAGACACGGGAGGCCTGAATGGGAACGCCTACACCTGAGAAATCGCCTGAAAAAGTTACGGAAACAACAAGCGGCGCCACGCGGCGGGAACTCTTCCAAATCGGAAACGTTCTCGCTTTGCCGGTTTTGATGAGCGCTTGGGAAGCCCATGCGGCGCCAGCACCCGGTCCGCTCAAGCCTGGACCGGAAATCTATCAGTCGATCGGCGTTGAACCGGTCATCAATTGCCGCGGAACCTTCACCATCATCGGTGCATCCGTCGAGCTGCCGGAGGTCCGCGCCGCCATGGAGGCTGCCTGTCAATATAACGTTCAACTGGACGAATTGGCGGACGCGGTCGGGCGGCGGCTGGCCGAGCTTACAGGAACTGAATGGGGAATGGTTTCCTCCGGTTGCGCCGCCGGACTCAAGCACGTCACCGCCGCTTGCGTGGCGGGGGGCAACCCCGAGAAGCTCATTCGGATTCCCGACCTGACCGGTTTCGACAAAACCGAGGTCGTGATCCCCCGGAGCTCACGCAGCGTGTACGACCACGCCATCCGCAACATCGGCGTGAGGATCATCATGGTGGACACGGCTGAAGAGCTGGCTAACGCGCTCAATCCTCGGACCGCGATGATCTACCTTTCGGCCGGTGGTCCCTCGACGTCGGGGCCGCTGGCTCTCGAGAACGTTGCCAAGATTGCAAAGCCCAAGGACATCCCCATCCTGGTGGATGCGGCGGCCGAAATCCTTACCATTCCCAACGTTCATTTGCAGAAAGGCGCCACGATCGTGGCCTATAGCGGCGGAAAGGCGATCCGCGGGCCGCAGTGCGCCGGGCTGCTGTTGGGCCGCAAAGACATCCTCATGTCGGCCTGGCAGGCCAGCGCGCCGCACCACGGCCCCGGCCGTGACAACAAGGTCGGCCGCGAAGAGACCATCGGCATGCTGGCGGCCGTTGAGGCGTGGGTGAAGCGCGATCATGCAGGCGAATGGAAGACGTGGCTCTCCTGGCTGGACAATATCGCCAGGCGGGTTTCCACGATTGACAGCGTAAAGACCGCGGTGCGCGAGCCCACGGGTCTCTCCAACCGCAGTCCGGGGCTGACCATTAGCTGGGATCCGGCCAAGCTGCACATTACCGGTGAAGAACTGGCGGAGGAGTTAGCCACAACCAAGCCGAGGATCGCACTTGGTGGCGGAGGTGGTGGTGGCGGCCGCCGCGGAGCCGCTGGAGACGATGCGGCGGCTTCCATTTCCATCACCGCGTGGCAGATGCAGCCCGGTGATGACAAGGTAGTGGCGGATCGAATCTACGGGATCCTCTCCAAAAAGCGCAGCCCGCAATCGTCTGCCCCGCCGCCGGCCCCGGCAGCCAACCTTAGCGGCCGCTGGGACGTCAACATCGAGTTCTTCAGCAGCAAGAGTCAACACGCGTTGTACCTGACGCAGGACGGGAATCGGATTCAAGGCTCGCACAAGGGAGATTTCTCGGTGCGGGACGTGTTCGGCACGATCGAGGGAGATCAGGTAAAGCTCCGCAGTACCACCAACGAACGCGGCGATTCCGTCGGCTTTATCTTCGCCGGCGCCATTTCCGGCGATACGATTTCCGGCGCGATCTATATGGGTGAATACCTCAACGCGAAATTCACGGCCAAACGCTACAGTTACCCGGCCGGGCCTGGAACCATACGGATTCCAACCGGACCGCCGCTGGCAAACTGACATGCTGACTCCGATTCTCTGGATCCTGATTTCCTCCGCTCCGGGTGCGGCGCAAACGCCTCCACCGGTGTCCATGCCGGGGCTGAAGCTGGGCATCGGGGAATTGAAGGCACAGTACACGCATTTCGGCGTGGGCAGGCGGTTGAAGCCGAAGACGTGGCCGAACGCCGCCAGGGTGGCAGTGGCGCTGAGCTTCGATATCGACAATGCGACGGTCCCGCTCTCGCGCGGGCAACTCGGATCGGAGGACCTTTCGCGCGGGATGTACGGCGCCATCGACGGTGTGCCGCGGATTCTGCGGGTGCTCGACAGTCAGAATGTCCCGGCGTCGTTCTTCATTCCCGCGGTCAGCAGCTTGCTCAACCCGGAGATGGTTCCTTCGATTCTTTCGAAGAAACGCCACGAGATTGGCGTGCACGGCTGGATTCACGAGCACCTGGGCACGCTGAACGATGAAGCCGAGGAGCAGAGACTCTTGAACCAATCGATCGAGGCGCTGACCAAGGCCATGGGGAAGAAGCCGGTCGGCTATCGCGCTCCATCCTGGGCCATGAGCAGGTTCACGATGAGTCAGGTAAAGGCTGCGGGATTCCTGTATGACAGCAGCCTGATGGCCAGTGACGATGCCTACGAAGTGACCATCGATGGGCAACCGAGCGGGGTGATCGAGTTGCCCATCGAGCGCATTCTGGACGACGCGCCATACTATGGCGCCGCCAGCGGATCGCTACCCTCGCCGGAGCTCGTCGACCAGATCTACCGCGCCGAGTTCGACGTGGCGTATCGGGAGGGAGGACTTTACGTGCTGACGATGCACCCGCATTACACCGGGCACCGGTCGCGCGCTCTGTGGCTCGAGAAGCTGATTGCGTATATGAAGTCGAAGCCGGGGGTCTGGTTCGCGACTCACGAGGAAATTGCGAATTATCTGAAGAAGACTGCGATGGCGCGGTGAGGGCGTGGCCCGTGGGAGAGGAGACCTACTCCAACTCCGGCCTTCCTGTTTCTTTGGCCCCGTCTGGAGCGTTTTACCAAGTCGCGGTTCCGACGTGCATCACCAGATCGAGGGCGACTTATCGGTACTAATCTTGTCCGGCGCGGCTGGGACGATCCTGGCAGACTAACAACCGTAGACGACCGACCGACTGCGACCCCAATTTCAACTACGCCACTCTTTAACTCTTTACGAGATCGCATTTTTCGGCATAGTATAGTTCTCGCAAGCCTCATTTCGTCGAGTGCCTTTCAAGCGGTTGCTGGTACCTCCAATTCCTGTTGCAATCGTGCGGGGGTCCAGAGCTCTTCTGCAAGGCGGCGGTACAGATGTTGGCGAGCATCGAGACCCGCCTTCTTGAACTCGATGTGGGGCGTGAATGGAAGCTTCGCCTTGAACTTCGGACTGTACTGCTTTCGAGTCGTCATCATCGCCTCCTCCTTCACGACTGCCGACTCCGAAATTAACTTATTGCGTGGTCCAAATTCTGGGGGCCATTATA
>JBGPKH010000708.1:0-4567 GCA_041485845.1 Bryobacteraceae bacterium | reverse complement strand
GCAGACGGGTGCGCGCAGCTTTTTCAATTAGACGGCGAATGGAGCCCATCTGCGGCGACTGTCCCACGAGGCCGTGGGAACTGCCCGGGACGGTCCGGTTCATGAGAAGAATCTAGTCGTACCACGAACGCATTATTCTCACCAGAATCGCGGCGGATGCGCTGGCACAGGGCGTCCGCCCCTTCCCTGGTCGTTTCCGGGCCGGCCAGCACACGCCAGATCCCGGAATCCCCCGGGGCCAGCATCATGCGCGCCGAGCCGTATCGAGACCGCATCAGCGCGGAAAGGCGCCCCGCGTTGCCCCGATCTCGGAACGCCCCGGTCTGCACTGCAAACGAAGGTGGGGCAGGCAATCCTGCCGGCAGCCGGCTTTCAGCCGGTCTTGGGGACGTCTCCGCTCCGCCTGCCAATCCGCCATTTCCCGACACCTCCAGCCTCACCTGCGCCGTGCCTGGCTCGATCAGGCCGATACTCCGGGCGGCGGCCCGCGATAGATCGATGATTCGCCCATCCACAAAGGGACCGCGATCCGTAATCCGCACCTCGACACTCCGGTCGTTGCTCAGATTCACAACCCGCACCAGCGTATTGAACGGAAGGGTGGGATGGGCGGCGGTCAGATCGTCCATGTTGTAGAGTTCACCGCTGGCGGCGAACCTGCCGTGGTATGGGTAGCCGTACCAACTGGCCACGCCGGTTTCGCTTCCGCCTCCCTGCGGCACAGCCGGCAGCGCGAACCACGCGGCCAGAACGGTCGCCAAAACAAAGCGGGCGGATCCTGTGGTGGGCTGCTTCATCGACAACTCGCTTAAGAATCTAGTCGAACCACGAAGGCGGATTTCTCACCCGATTCGCGGCGAATTCGGTCCGAAAGTGCGCTCGCGGCGTCTTCCGACGCTTCCGAACCTACCAGCACTCGCCACATCGTCGGATTTCCCTCGCGCAAGACGAGTCGTGCCGCCCCGTAGCGTGCAGCCATATCGCTACGCACCCGCTCAGCATTATTTCGGTCCCGGAATACCCCAACCTGGACCGCGAATCGCGCCTGCGAGGCATCTTCGCCGGCCGGCCCGGCCGCCGACCGCGGAACTTCGATCACCTCGACCCGCACGCGCGTCACCCCCGGGCCGATCATTTCGATCTCTCTCGCCGCGGCATGCGACAGATCGATGATGCGTCCATCGATGAACGGCCCCCGGTCCGTGATGCGAACTTCCACCCTCTTGTCATTGCTCAGATTCTCCACACGGACCCAGGTGTTGAAGGGGAGGGTCCGATGCGCGGCCGTGAGCTTTTCCATGTCGTATATCTCGCCGTTCGCGGCGGGGCGGCCATGATAAGGATGGCCGTACCAACTCGCCAGGCCGGTTTCCGTATACCCGACCTTAGCGACGGACAGTGGCGGAACCGTAGTTCTCCCGTGCTTCTTGTGCGCGCAGCCGCATAATATCACAGCCGCCAACGTGAGAACACGACCATATCTCATTGCATTTGGATAGATTATCCCACGCTAATTGCCCTTGCCTATGTGCCGGTCAGGCATGCAATTCGCCGCCGGCCCAGCCCATCACTGGCGGCCGGACGACGCGCGGCGGATACCCGCTGGTCCAGCCAGGCTGCGGCCATTTTTCTTGGCTGCCTCTGCGTCTGATGTAACCGGCTTGGGCAGCACCTTGAACGGCGCGCCTCCCTCGATGGAAGCGAGGGTGACACGAGGACCGCCCAATTGCCGCATCGGCCATCCAAGCCTTGGCGCATTCGAAAACGCTTGACAAGGAACCGCGATCCGGTGTAATTTACCAATAGACTAATTAACCTATAGGTAAATTACTAATGTCGCCCGATCGCCTCAGCACAACCTTCGCGGCACTCGCCGACCCGACCCGCCGCGCCATTCTCGCGCGTCTCGCCGCCGGCGAGACCTCGGTCAAAGAGCTCGCCGAGCCTTTCACTATCAGCCCTCCCGCCATTACCAAGCACCTCAAGGTGTTGGAGCGCGCCGGGTTGATCTCACGCAGTCGCGAGGCCCAGTGGCGGCCCTGCCGGCTCCAGGCCGTTCCTCTGAAGGAGGTCTCGGAGTGGGTGGAGCGCTATCGCACTTTATGGGAACAAAGTTTCAGCCGGTTGGATGATTACCTGCACAAACTGCAAACCAAGGAGAAGAAACATGCTCGAAAAAAGTAACCCCGCCCTCACGGTAACGCTGCCGTCGGATTGGGAGATTGTCATGACGCGCGTCTTCGATGCGCCACGCAGCCTGGTGTTCGAGGCGTTTACCAAGCCCGAGCACGTGAAGCACTGGTGGGGCATCAGAAACATGACGCTGCCCGTCTGCGAAATGGACCTCCGGCCTGGCGGCGCATGGCGCCGTGTCCTTCGCAAACCCGACGGCACGGAAGTCACGTTCAAGGGCGTTTACCGGGAGGTCGTGCCGCCCGAGCGGCTGGTCTATACCGAATGCTACGACGATCCGGGCGTCGGCAGCCCTGAGTGGCTCACGACAGTCACCTTCGAAGAGCAAGACGGCAAAACGAAGTGGACGGGCACGTGTCTCCACTCGTCGGTTGAAGTCCGCAATGGGCATCTCCAGTCGGGGATGGAAGAAGGAGTGAAAGACGTTTTCGCCCGTCTCGACGACCTGCTGGTATCGATGCAGCAGGGCGTGGCATAAGCCTACTCGATCACCAGCAGCAGATCCTTGGCCTCCACGTGTCCTCCCGGATGCACCAGCAACTGTTTCACCGTCCCCGCGACCGGCGCGTACACCGTGCTCTGCATCTTCATCGCTTCCATCACCAGCAGGCGGTCGCCCTTCTTGACCTGCTGGTTCAACTCCACCGCCACTGTCGACACGACCCCCGGAATCGGCGCGCCGATGTGGCCGGGCACGTTGGGATCGGCCTTGGCCCGCGCCGCGACTTTCACGTCCAGCTTGCGGTCGCGCACCGTGACCTCGCGCGGCTGCCCGTTCAGCTCGAAGAACACCGTGCGCGTGCCGTCCGGATGCGGCTCGCCCAGCGCCTGGAACTTGATCGCCAGCCGCTTCCCCGGCTCCAGTTCCACGGCGACCTCCTCGCCGCGCTCCATCCCGTAGTAGAACTGCGGCGTCGGCAGCGTCTCCACGTCGCCCCAACTCTGCCGGTTGCGCGCGAACTTCAAGAACACGTCCGGATACATCAGGTAGCTGAGCACCTCATCGCGTGACGGCCGCCGCCCGATCTTCTTCTCCAATGCCACGGCGGTCTCCTCCAGGTCGACCTTCGGAAGCTTCGCCGCCGGCCGTCCCCGCTGCGCCTTCGCGCCGCGCAGGATAATCTTTTGCAGCTTCTTCGGCCATCCGCCCTCCGGCTCGCCCAGCGACCCGGTGAACATCTCGATCACCGAAGTCGGCAGCGTGAGATTGTGGTCCGGGGTCAGCCGCGCGAACTGCTCCGTCGTCATGTTGTGGTTGACCAGGAAGATCGCCATGTCGCCCACCACCTTGCTCGATGGCGTCACCTTCACGATGTCGCCAAAGGCCATGTTCACGTCCGCGTACGTGCGCGCGATCTCGTGCCACCGGTCTCCCAACCCCATCGACTCGGCCTGCTCCTTGAGATTCGTGTACTGCCCGCCCGGCATCTCGTGGACGTACACCTCCGCCGACCCCGATTTCGGACCAGTATCGAACGGCGCATAGTATTCGCGCACGATCTCCCAATAATCCGCGCACTGGTTCATCGCGTCCAGATCGATCCCCGTATCGCGCCCGGTGTGCCGTAGCGCCGCGACTATCGAATTCAGATTCGGCTGGCTGGTGGCGCCGCTCATCGAAGCCATCGCCCCATCGGCCACGTGCACCCCGGCATCCGCGGCCTTCAGGACGGATGCCGCGTTGATCCCGCTGGTGTCGTGCGTGTGGAAATGGATCGGAATCCCGATCTCCTGCCGCAACGCTCTCACCAGTCTCTCCGCCGCGTACGGCTTGCACAGCCCGGCCATATCTTTGATCGCCAGCACGTGCGCGCCCATCCGTTCCAGTTCCTTCGCCAAGCGCACGTAGTATGCAAGCGAGTACTTGTCGCGTTGCGGATCGAGAATGTCTCCGGTATAACAAATCGCCGCCTCGCACACCGATTTGGTCCGCCGCACCGCCTCCATCGATGCCTTCATGTTGGGCAGCCAGTTCAGCGAATCGAAGATGCGAAAAATGTCGATGCCCTGCGCCGCGGCCTCGTAGATGAACCCGGCCACCACGTTGTCGGGATATGCCGTGTACCCCACCGCGTTCGACGCGCGCAGCAGCACCTGAAAACAGATATTCGGGATCGCCTCCCGCAAATTCCGCAGCCGAGCGAACGGATCTTCGTGCAGAAACCGCATGGCCACGTCGAACGTCGCGCCGCCCCACATCTCGAGACTGAAAAGATTGTGCAGCCGGTGCGAGAGGAAATTCGCAATGGCGAGCATGTCGTACGTGCGCACGCGCGTCGCCAGCAGCGATTGATGGGCATCGCGGAACGTAGTATCGGTCACCAGCAGCCGCTTCTGCTTGCCGATCCACTCCGCCAGGCCTTCCGGTCCCATC
>JBGPKH010000707.1:0-4587 GCA_041485845.1 Bryobacteraceae bacterium | reverse complement strand
CATCGGTCAGCTTGTCCCGGAAAGATGGCATCCGCGGATCCGTCTCGATGGCGTATTCTTTCAGGTCCGCCTTCGTCAGAGAAAGCAGCCGTTCTTTGGAATCCATGATCTGTACCGTCAGCGTGTCCTCGTTGAGACGGCGCCCGGTGATCACGGCGCCGGTACGGGTGACGGCCCGAATGAACCGGTGCTGCGGAAGGTCGGCCGACTGCGGATCGAGGAGAGCGTCTTCCAGATAGCTGGGGGTGCGAATGGACCCCACATCGCTGAGATCGAGCGCCAGGTGCGAACCTTTGCCATTGACGCGGTGGCAGTCTATGCACCGGCCTTTTCCTTCGAATACGCCCCGGCCGCTCCGCGCCTCGCCCAGCGCAACGTTTCTCGTCTTGAAGTCGCGCATCGCACGGAGATAAGCCACCAGGGCGACCAGGTTCCTGCCGATATTGTTGGGCGGCATGGCCGTTCCCGGAATTCCGTCTTGAATGACCCGTGCCAGCTCGTCATCCGTCGACGCGTGCCGAAACTGCCCCTTCTTCAAGTCGACGCCGCTGACCTGATCGCCGTCAGGACCGTGGCAGTTACTGCACGTGGAGCTGTATATCCGCGCACCGGTATCCAGTTGAACCGGATCGGTGCCGTGCTGCTGCGCGAGCAGCGGCCCTGCCGCCCCCGGCCAGGTCAATGCCGAAGCCACAAGCACCCCAACCCGCGCGATCTTCTGTCTCATCGATTCCCTCCACCTTACCGCCCAGAATATTCTATGCGAACCGGAGCCCCGCTGGAAGCCGGATTGGACACGGTCCCAAAAAAATGCCCGGGGGATTCATTTCGGACGCCAATCGAGATAGACTAATTCCTGCCCGAAAGGCGCGGCTTCCGGCCGCTGGTCTTCCGGCTGAAGCGAAAATCTTTCTGAAAGGAGGCGCCATGAAGCGTCGCGAACTCCTGAAAGCCCTGCCTGCAATGGCGGTAGCCGCCCAGGCCGTGCAAGTCCAAGCCCAAACAACGCAACCATCGTTCAAAGGCCGGCTGCGGCCCGGCGTCGTCGCTATGTCTTTCCGTCCTCAACTGGAGACCGGAAAGATGACTTATGAAGATGCCGTTCGCTATATCGCGGACCTTGGCCTCGAAGGGATGGACATGACATCCTACTGGGTCCCGCCGCTATTGAACTTCAAGCCCGGGATCCCGTCGCAGCAGATTTCCGAGATGGTCCGGCAGACTCCCGCCAACCCCACCAGCCAGTGGCTGTCCTCGCTGCGCACCACCGCGTACAGGAACGGCGTGCCGGTATACAGCGTCGGCTCTCCGGTGAAGATGGCGCAACCAACGCCCGAACTGCGGCAGAAGGAGATCGCGTTCGCAAAGAAGTGGATCGACATCGCGGACCACCTGGGTGCGGGGCATGTGCGCGTTTTCGGGGGCGGTATTCCTCAGGGGGCCACCGAGGCGCAGGCGGTCGATTGGGCCATCGAGGTCTACCAGCCGGCGCTCGATTACGCGGGAAGCAGAGGCATTCTTCTGGGCCTCGAAGACGACGACGAATTGACCCGGACATCCGACCAGCTCCTGACGATCCTCAAGAAGGTGGATCACCCGTTCGCCCGTATCAATCTGGATTGCGGCAACTTCCGGAAAGACGGCTACAAAGAAGTCGAGCGCTGCGCCCCCTTCGCCGCGGCGACGCACATCAAAACGAACATGTCGACGCCGGACGGCAAGAGAGAACCAGCCGACTGGGTGAAGCTGTTCGGCATCCTCGCGAACGCCGGCTACAGAGGTTACGTTTCAATCGAGATGGAGCCTCGCGACAACGATAACCCGGTCCTTCGGTACGCGCCCGAGCTGATCCGGTGCGCCCGAATGTACTCCGGAGCATGAATGGCGAATCGCAAGTTCGGGCGGCGTGACCTGCTTCGAATGGCCGCCCCGCCGGTCCTGTCGTTACCGCGTCTCCGGGCCAGCGCCAAATCTTTCCTGGTCTACTGGGGGACTTACACCGAGGGTGGCGGTCAGTTCGGTAACGGCGAAAGCAAGGGGATCTATGTTTCCCGCATGGATACCGGCACCGGCAAGCTCACCAATCCGGAGCTGGCCGCCGAGAGTCCCAACCCCTCGTGGCTGGCGATCCACCCCAATCGCCGCTATCTGTACGCAGTGAACGAGCGCATGGAAGCGGGAGGCAAAGCGTTGCCAGGCGAGGTGAGCGCGTTCTCGATCGATCGCAGGACCGGCAGGCTCACCGGCATCAATCGCGTCCCGTCGCGGGGCGGCCAGCCTTGCCACATCTCGACGGACAAGACCGGCAGGGTGGCCATGGTAGCCAACTGGTCCACCGGCAGCACCGCCGCATTCCCCATCGGCCGCCACGGTGAACTCGGGGAGTCCACGGCATTCTCTCAGCATGAGGGGCCCCGGTCCGGTCCTCCTGCGCCCGGCCAGCCGCAGATTCACTGCCACTCCGTTGTGGTGACGCCTGACAACCGCTTTCTGCTTTCGACGGACACCGGCCTGAACAAGGTTTACGTCTACCGCCTGGACCCGTCCCATGCGACCTTCACGCCGCACGATCCGCCGTTTCTAGGACTGCAGAAGCCCACCAATCCCCGGCACCTCGCGCTGCATCCCAACACGAAATGGGCTTACGTGTCGAACGAGATCAACCCCGGCGGCTGCACTATGCTGCGGTTCGATGCCGCGCGCGGGGTCCTCGAAGAAGGCCCTGTTGCGGCCAGCGTTCCAGCGGACTACAAGGGACGCACGTCCCCCGCCGAATGCGTCGTCCACCCCTCGGGCAGGTTCGTCTACGAATCCAACCGCGGGCACAACTCGATCGCCGTTTTCCGGGTCGATCCGGGCGACGGCACGTTGACGCTCGTGGAATCTTTTCCGCCGGGAGGCGAGACTCCGCGCAGTTTCTCAATCGACCCCACCGGAGCGTTCCTCATCGCCATGATGCAGCGCTCCGGTACGATGATTCCGCTGCGGATCGACCCGCAAACCGGCAAGCTGGCCGCGGCCGGAGACACGCTGAAGCTGCCCGTGCCGGTTTGCGCGGAGTTCCTGCTTATTTAGCCGGGTGCAGCGTAAGCTTCTGCACTCTCCAGTTGGTCAGTTCGCCGATGTAGAGCACGTTCGGATTGCGGCAATCGATCTCGTTCACCGTACCGAACTCCTTTACCAGTTTGCCGGCCGTCCCGAACTTGCCCAGAACCTTGCCATCCAACTCCATCTTGTAGATCTCGCCGTTGTCCATCGAGTCGGGCGGGTTGGAGTTCGCGCTGTACAGGTATTGGTGAGCTCCGGGTGAAATGCAGATCGTCCACGGCGCCCCCACATCGGCGATCTGGCTCTTGACGTTTCCGTCGTTGTCGAAAACCTGAATCCGCTTGTTTCCGAGATCGGCGACGTACACGTTGCCCTGAGCGTCCACGGCAACCGAATTGGGCACGTCGAACTGTCCCGGTTCGGAACCCTTCGAGCCCCAGGTCTTGATGAACCTGCCGGTTTTGTCGAGCTTCACGATTCGCGCGTTGCTGTAGGCATCCGAGACAAACATATTCCCCTGAGGGTCCCAGGCGATGTCGGTTGGCCGATTGAAGCTATCGCCCTGGACGCCGCCGCGGCCGCCGCGGCCACCGCCGCCACCCCGGCCGGCAGCGCCGGCACCGGCAGCGCCGCCACCGGCACGACCGCCACCACCGGCAGCGCCGCCACGGCCTTCTCCAGCGCCCCCAGCGCCGCCCGTGGGACTGACCGACTCCGGCTTGCGGCTCAACACCTGCAGGAACCGGCCGGCGGAATCGAACTTGATGACGTTATTCGACCCGCGGTCCACGGCCCAGATGTTGTCCTGTGCGTCCACTCGTACAGACTGCGCAAACAGGAACCCGTAGATTCCCGTGCCGATCTCGCGGAGGTACTTTCCCGTCGAATCGAACACCAACAAACGCGAGCCGCCGTAGGTGAAGAAGCGGGACCCGCCCATGGCCCCGCTTTCCCCTCCAGTCCGGGTGTAGACGAAAATGTTTCCCTTCGAGTCCGTCGCCACACCAGCCGCTTCACCCATATGGATGTTCGACGGCAGCTTCAGAAAACTGACATTCCCGTCGAAGGGAATCTCCGCAACTTGAGCGGAGAGCAACCCGCTGCACAGCAGGGAAATCGCAACACAAAAGAATCTCATCGTTTCACCAAAGAATCTCATGAGGGTGGCCTCTATTTCTTGTTCGGGTGCAGCATCAGCTTCTGCGCCCGCCACAACTGGATTTCGGAGATATAGAGCACATCGGGATTGCGGCAATCGATCTCGTGCAATCCGCTGAACTCGCCCAACTGCTTGCCCGCTTTTCCGAATTTCCCGACGACGCTCCCGTCCAGTTCCATCTTGTAGACTTCGCCGGTGACGGTGGCAAGCGTGTAATCGTTGTTGTCGGGGAAGGTGTTGGACGAGAAGAGATACTGATGCGGTCCGGGAGAAATACAGAGCTCCCAGGGCGTGCCGACGTTGTCGTAAATGGTTTTGAATTTCAGGTCGTTGTCGAAAACCTGAATCCGCCGGTTGCTCCGGTCCGCCACATAGGCGTT